>JALUVF010000086.1 GCA_027020915.1 bacterium | reverse complement strand
CTCATCTGGGTTAAAGCCGAAGCCTACGGGTGCAAGCTTTTGACCTTTGACAGGAAGCTGAGGGAGGCAGCTGGAGGACAGTGAGGTGGGGGGGCGGGTATAGCGCTCTCCTTCTTTTTCTTTCAATCCAGGGAAGCCGGATGGTGGCCATTATGGGAAATTGCCAGATTCAAGACCTAACCTGGGGGGAGGGTGTTGAATCCTCGGTTTAAAGGTTGATATATACTATCAGATATATATCAACTGGGAGGTATCTATGGCTAAAGCCAAACTTTTTATGAACGGTAGAAGCCAGGCTGTAAGGTTGCCCAGGGATTTTCGTTTACCTGGCAAGGAGGTCTTTGTGAAGAGGATAGGGGGGGTGGTGGTCCTCTACCCTGCTCATGATCCCTGGGGGCCTTTGAAGGAATCTCTGAATATGTTCTCTGGCGACTTTATGGAGGAGAGGGTCCAGCCCCAAATAGAGGAAAGGGAGGCCTTTTAGTGCGTTATCTCCTGGATACCAACATTTGCATTTACATCATCAAGAGAAAACCTCCGGAGGTGCTGGAGCGTCTCACTTCCCTTGAGCCCGAGGAGGTGGGCGTTTCGTCCATCACCGTGGCGGAGCTGGAATACGGGATGGCCAGGAGCAGCCGCCCCCGGCAAAACAGGGATGCCCTCATAAATTTTCTTGCTCCCCTGCAGATTCTGGCCTTTGATGACGAAGCCGCCCGGCATTACGGGGACATCAGGGTCCATCTGGAAAAGGCAGGGCAGCCCATTGGTGCCATGGATCTCCTCATAGCGGCCCATGCCAGGAGTCTCTCTTTAACCCTTGTCACCAACAATGAGAAAGAATTTTCCCGGGTCCCGGGGTTGGTTGTTGAGAACTGGACGATTTGACGGATGGAATGACACATCAAAGAATGGGTAACTGCCTTATTCTCATCCTCGTATCCTCAATAACCACGATGCTTCCTTTTAAAAGATCCTCTTTTATCTCAGGTAGAATCCTTATTAGTAGCTTTGCCTGTTCGGTGGGTTTCCTGGGATGCAGGGATCTAAAGAGCACTACCGATGGCTTAGAACTACCCCTTGAAGCAAGGATTGTTCCGAAATCAGTGTCTGCAGAGAGGACTATTCTACCTTCTTTAGCGGCGTAATCAAAGATAACGGAATCCTTTGCTTTGTGTAGATCTACATCCCTGACATGCACGGAGTTGTATCCAGCTTTGCTTAACTCTTTGCAAAATATAGGAGAGAGAGCGTTGTCCACTAGAAATTTCACGCCGTAACCGGAATTTCCCTTTCCCTTACTGCCTCGGCGGCAAAAAGGAGGGCCTCTCTGATGTCTTCCTCTTCGAGATCGGGATAGGCGTCCAGAATCTCCTTTGTGGATATTCCGTCTGCTACCATGGCCACAACTGTGGCGACGGGGATTCTTGTATCCCTTATGCAGGGAACGCCCCCCATCCTATGGGGGTCAACTGTTATTCTGGTGAGTTTCCTCATGGCCACCTCCCGAAGCCTATTATAAAGCCTATGATCCAGACCACAAGCCTCAGCAAGTTGGGGGGTGTTAGTTTAGATCAAGCAAATGGAGCCTCCAGCCACGATAGCCACACCCCTGCCAGATTCATACCTTACCCCCTGGATCTACGAATGTCATTTCCATAAGATTCAATGGTAGACCCCGGAGAGGGTGGTATGAAAGTCTAATGGTCTATTTGTGTTTCTTTAGAGAGCTTGAACTCGTCGATTGATGTGTTTATCCTCTCAACAAGGAGAGTTTTCCGTGAAACTTGAAGAGATTATCGAGGCCATACGCGCAGGCAGAGTACGAATCACCGATCATGCCTACGAAGAGGCGCAGGAGGATAATCTCTCTTTTGACGAAATCTTTTTCAGCTTATTTCAGGGAGAAATCATAGAAGAGTATCCCGAAGATAGGCCCTATCCCAGTTGTCTGATTTATGGCAATACTTTTCTTGGTGAACCGGTGCATAGTGTTTGGGCCTATAACCGAGCCAACAGGTGGGCGGTGTTGATTACCGTTTACCGTCCCGATCCACAACGGTGGATCGATTGGAGAAAAAGGAGGTGAAGGGATGAGACCCTTTGAGAAGTGCCCAGTGTGTGGTGGTGAAGTGGTGGAGAAAGAGGTGGAAAAGCTATTGAGGGGAGGAATCCACACTGCCGTGGTGAAAGTGCGAGCAGAGGTGTGTCTACATTGTGGGGAAAGGCTTTATTCACCAGAGACGGTTAGGCGCTTTGAGCAGATCAAGGCCAAGCTGGAAAGGGGAGAGGTGGATGGATTCCAGCCGCTGGGACGCTCATTCGCCGTATCTTGACGGATTGGAGAGGAGGTTTTGATCTGGCCCCTAAAGCGGATGGTTGAGATCGTTTATCTCCAATAGATATCTTTCCTACGCGGTTCTTTTTGGGCCCTTCTGAGAATAAAGATTCTGTAGCTCACCCGGTGGGCGTTGCCTGGATGTATGACCATGGTCGATGGCTGTCACAATATTGCCAGATTCAAGACGCGACCGTTTAAGCCGTGACCCCTATGGTGACCCTGTGGCTGTGGTTCAATGTTTGAATCTCTCCTTCTGACCAGATGCTCCACACTTCAGGCATCTTCCATGCCTGAAACCTTGATTCGAGCACTCTCCCAGCTGACCATGGTCGCAGCCCACATTCCCGCATTTCTTGCAGCGGTACAGGGTGCTGAGACAACTCCTACCTGTCTTGGTTCTCTTTCCTGGACACGGTGCCATGTTTCCCTCCTTTTTTGCCCTCAGTTGTTTTGTTGTTAGACTCACATAATTTTCATAGCCCAACGACCAAGCTCACCTGCCGCTATGAAGCGCAGCGGGATAGCGGTCGGCTGGAGCGTTTTGTTTTAGCCTCCTTCTATCTCTGGCTTTTCTTCGTCGTGATCTTGCTGTTGCTCATAAATGAAGTTTTCTAAAGCTTGGCGCCATTGCGTCCAATTCTCAACCGATTTTGCATGCTGCTCCAAGCTGTTGAGGCTAGCATCCAGCTCCACTGCTTTTTGTAATAATTGGAGTGCGAGTGACTCATTGATGTAGCTGAGGCGATTTCGCAGAATGCCTCTGATGTAATACAATCGCTGCATATAAGGTTTATCATGTTCTTGGCGCCGAATATTGCATATTCCGCCTACCTTCTTCCATGCGTATTCAACTGACTCCTTAGTTGGAGTCCCATTCTCATCGTACTTTAAATATTGTTCAGCTGCTATTTTCATGGCTGCCATTATCTCATCTATTTCAAATCGCCTTTTTAATTTTTTTAGCCCTTTTATGCCATTTTCATTGAGCCTGTATCCTGGCACTTGTTCAGACCAGAAATCGGACAATTGATTTATAACTTCGTCATCGAGTTCTAGCAAACCCTTATGCCACTGGAACATCATTTCAATTTGCTCTTTTCTTTCCTGTAACTCCTCAAGTTGCTGGCGTCTCTTATCAATAACAGTTGTGTCGGCAAGTTTTCGGTTTGATTTTCCAGCGTTACAGTCTTTGCAGGAAGTGATCAGATTCAAAATATCATTTGTTCCTCCTTTGGATGTTGGCTCTATGTGATCTATTTCAAGAATAACATCAGGGGCTTTTCTACCACAATATTGACAGGTAAATGAATCCCTCTTAAATACTTCAAAGCGGAGTTTCTTTGATATGCCTTTTCTTTTACTCATTTTGCTTGGGGGCCTAACATATCATATATCACCGCAATCTGAACAAGCTCCTCTCATATTTATGAGCCCCTGTCAAGCGAAATTGCCCTAAGCGCTGTTCTAGTAAACCCCTTCATCTCACTATGACTTCTTCCGGCCTTTTTTAACCAGTAGTCTACTATCTGGCCTGTCAACTGGTGGTTCTTCATATGGCCACGCCTTCTTTCTCTACTGTTTCTCTGAAGGGCAGAATGGATACGGGACCTTGTTCCCAATCCTCCATAGAGTAGATTATGGGGCTTATGTTGGTTCCGTGTTCAAGGTTGATGTCGAACACGGCGTGTATGATGCGTTTTCTGGTAAATCTATCCACTTTGTGAGGCAAAAGAATCAGCACATCCAGGTCTGACTCATCGTCGGAATAGCCCTTTGCTTTGGAGCCGAAGATAAGGATCTTTGCAGTTCCGTAGTTCTCCCTTAGGAAGCCTTTGAGCTTCTCGAGAGCAATTCTTTCTTCTTTGCTGAGCTCTAACTGCTTCATGATTGGGAATATAAGGGCGGTGGGAGTGGGGGTCAAGGAAAGGTAATGGACAAGGGGCTGTTATCTTTGGATGAAATCTGACTCCTTTACCCCGCCATAACTTCTTCCAGGGCCTTCTTGAGCTCCCTGATTTCGTCCCTTATAAGGGCGGCTTTTTCGAATTCCAGGGCATCGGCGGCGGATTTCATCTGTTTTTCCAGACGGGCGATCTCTTGCTCCAGTTCCCTGGGGCTCTTGTAGGGGAGCTTCTCTTCCTCCACCAGGGGCACGGTGTAGTAGTCGGCCTCGTAGACGGATGTGAGGATCTGGTGGATGGACTTTTTGATGGTGGTGGGGGTGATGCCGTGCTTCCTGTTGTACTCCTCCTGGATGCGGCGCCGGCGTTCCGTCTCTTTGATGGCCTTGTCCATGGATTCGGTGATGGTGTCGGCGTAGAAGATGACGGTGCCGTTGACGTTTCGGGCTGCCCGGCCCGCCGTCTGGATGAGGGAGCGCTCAGAGCGCAAAAACCCTTCCCGGTCGGCGTCCAGGATGGCTACCAGGGAGACCTCGGGCATGTCCAGGCCCTCCCTCAGGAGGTTCACTCCGATGAGGACGTCGTACTTGCCCAGGCGCAGGTCCCGGATGATCCGGGTGCGCTCGATGGTGTCTATCTCCGAGTGGAGGTAGCAGACCTTGAGGCCCATCTGCTGGTAGTGGTCGCACAGGTCCTCGGCCATGCGCTTGGTGAGGGTGGTGACCAGGACCCTTTCCCCCCTTTCCACCCGTTTCCTGATTTCCCCGTAGAGGTGGTCCACCTGGTGACGGGCGGGGTGGACCTCGATCCTGGGGTCCATGAGGCCCGTAGGCCGGATGATCTGCTCCACCACGTAGGGGCCGCTCTTCTCCAGCTCGTAGTCCCCGGGGGTGGCCGACACGTAAATGACCTGGTTCACCCGGGCCTCGAACTCCTGGAAGGTTAGGGGGCGGTTGTCGTAGGCCGAGGGCAGGCGAAAGCCGTATTCTATGAGGCTCTTTTTCCGGGAACGGTCGCCCTCCACCATGCCTTTTAGCTGGGGGATGGTGACGTGGGACTCGTCTATGATGATCAGGGCGTCCCTGGGCAGATAGTCGATGAGGGTGGGGGGCGGTTCCCCGGGTTTTCTCCCCGTGAGGTGGCGGGAGTAGTTCTCGATACCCTTGCAGTAGCCGATCTCCTGGATCATCTCCAGGTCGAAGGTGGTGCGCTGCCACAGGCGCTGGGCCTCCACCTCTTTCCCCTGGGCCCTGAGCTCCTTTACCCGGGCCTCCAGCTCGGCCTTAATGCTGGCTATGGCCTTCTTTCGCATCTCCTCCCAGGTGACGTAGTGGGTGGCGGGGTAGATGGTGAATCGCCGGGGTTCCTCCAGGATTTCCCCTGTGAGGGGATCGAAGAGGTAGAGGGCCTCGATCTCGTCTCCCCAGAGCTCTATGCGCAGGGCCTCCTCTTCCGTGTGGGAGGGGAAGACCTCCACCACGTCTCCCCGGACCCGGAAGGTGCCCCGGTGGAAGTCGTAGTCGTTGCGGGTGTAGTGGATGTCCGCCAGCTTTCGGGTGAGCCAGGAGCGCTCCAGGGAGTCTCCCACCTCCAGGGTGATGACCATGCCGTAGTAGGCCTCGGGGGAGCCCAGGCCGTAGATGCAGGAGACGGAGGCCACAATGATGACGTCCCGGCGCTCCAGGAGGGAACGGGTGGCGGAGTGGCGCATGCGGTCTATGTCGTCGTTGATGGAGCAGTCTTTCTCTATGTAGAGGTCCCGCTGGGGGATGTAGGCTTCGGGCTGGTAGTAGTCGTAGTAGGAGACGAAGTACTCCACGGCGTTCTCGGGAAAGAAGGTCTTGAACTCGGAGTAGAGCTGGGCGGCCAGGGTCTTGTTGTGGGAGATGACCAGGGTGGGGCGGTTCACCCGGGCGATGACGTTGGCCAGGGTGAAGGTCTTCCCCGAGCCCGTCACCCCCAGGAGGGTCTGGTGGCGTACCCCCGCCTGGAGGTTCCTCACCAGGGCCTCAATGGCCTGGGGCTGATCCCCTGCCGGTTGGTATTCCGATACCAGGCGAAACTCCATGGTGGATTTTTTATGGGTCCTGGAGGGGGATTTAGCAAGGGGAGGATGGGTTCTACTTTTCCCTGGATTTCTGTTAGATTGCATCAGGCATTGTCTGTGGGGGAGGGGAGATGGAGTTGAAGAGGGAGTTGCCCAGGCAGATCTTCCATTTCTTCAACGGCACCGTCATTGCCCTGGCCTATCTCCAGTGGGGGGCCAGGGTGGGGTGGGTCCTCATTTTCATGGCTACTGTGGGATGGTGGCTTTCCTGGCGCCATACCAGGAAGCCCTTTTCGTGGGCGGAGCCCCTGCTGGGGTTCCTGGATCGGCCCCGGGACATTCAGCATTTTCCGGCGAAAGGGGCCGTTCTCTATGGACTGGCCGTGGGTGTAT
Source organism: bacterium (assembly GCA_027020915.1). Lineage (GTDB taxonomy): Bacteria > Thermosulfidibacterota > Thermosulfidibacteria > Thermosulfidibacterales > B14-G1 > B14-G1. The sequence continues at coordinate 37,468 of JALUVF010000086.1, read as the reverse complement.
CCCTGGTGGTCTATCCCCGCTACCCCGCCCTGGGGGCCATCACCGTCCTGGCCTCGGGAGACGCCTTCTCCACTCTGGTGGGCAAGGCCTGGGGGAGGAGGCCCTGGCCCTGGAACCGGCGCCTCTCCATGGAGGGCAGCCTGGCTTTCTTTGTGGCGGGCACCCTTTACGCCTCTCTCTTCATCCCCTTTCCCCAGGCCCTGGTGGGGGCCCTGATGGGGGCCCTGGTGGAGACGGTGCCCTGGTCGGTGGACGACAATGTCTCCATTCCCCTGGCTGTAGGGGGATTGCTGGCCCTCCTTTTCTATTGACAACCAACCCCTTCTCTCCTAATAAGAGTAGCGATGGTAAGGGACGTAGCTCAGGGGGAGAGCACTTGCTTGACGCGCAAGGGGTCGGCGGTTCAAATCCGCCCGTCCCTACCATTGTTGGTAGGACCCTTCACTTCTCCTTCCAGGAGGACCTTTAAATCTTGATGCCCCTCTTTCCCCGGGGCCAGGTGGATTAAGCGGAGGATTCTTATGCCCAGAGTGGTCATAAAGGGTGATGGTGTAGCAGAGGTGGACCAGGGAGCCTCTTATCTGGAGGCATTGAAGACTGCAGGTTATCAGGATGTGGATCAGGTCCTGGCGGTGCGGGTGGGAGACCGTTTGCTGGATCTCACTGCCCCCGTGGAAGGGGACTGCCAGGTGGAGCCCGTCACCTTCCAGGATCCTGAAGGTAAAGAGCTCTACTGGCACTCCACGGCCCACATCATGGCCGCTGCCGTGAAGGAGCTCTTCCCCGGGGCCAGGGTGACCATCGGCCCTCCCGTGGAGACGGGTTTCTACTACGACTTCGACTACGAGAGGCCCTTCACCCCCGAGGACCTGGAGAAGATCAAGGCCAAGATGGAGGAGATCATCGCCCGGGACGAGCCTTTCCGACGGGAGGAGGTCTCCAAGGAGGAGGCCATACGTCTCTTTAAAGATATGGGGGAGAACTACAAGGTGGAGATCATTGAGGAGATCCCCGACGATAGGGTCTCCCTCTACCGCACAGGGGAGACTTTTGTGGATCTCTGCCGGGGTCCCCACATCCCTTCCACGGGCAAGGTGAAGGCGGTGAAGCTCCTCTCCGTGGCGGGGGCCTACTGGAGGGGGGACGAGAGGAACCCCATGCTCCAGCGCATCTACGGTGTCTCCTACCCCTCGAAAGAGGAGCTGGAGGAGTACCTCAATTTCCTGGAGGAGGCCCGGCGCAGGGACCACAGGCGCCTGGGCAAAGAGCTTGATCTCTTCTCCATCCGGGAGGAGGTGGGGCCCGGATTCATCATCTACCATCCCAAAGGGGCCCTGGTGCGCACCATTTTAGAGGATTTCGAGAAACAGGAGCATCTCAAGCGGGGTTACCAGATCGTCATGGGCCCCACCCTTTTGAAGGCCGATCTGTGGAAGAAGTCGGGTCACTGGGACCACTACAGGGATATGATGTACTTCACCCAGGTGGACGAGGAGCTCTACGGCATCAAGCCCATGAACTGCCTGGCCCATATCCTCATTTATAAATCCAGGATCCGCAGTTACAGGGATCTGCCCCTGCGCTACTTCGAGATGGGCACCGTCCATCGCCACGAGAAGTCGGGGGTCCTTCACGGCCTTTTAAGGGCCAGGGCCTTCACCCAGGACGATGCCCACATCTTCTGCACACCCCAGCAGCTCAAGGAGGAGATCAAGGGGGTCATGAACTTCATCCACGACGTCATGGAGATGTTCGGCTTTCCCTATGAGGTGGAGATCAGCACCCGGCCCGAGAAGTCCATAGGCAGCGACGAGATGTGGGAGCGGGCCACCAATGCATTGAGGGAGTCCCTGGAGGACCTGGAATTGCCCTATGAGATCTGCCAGGGCGAGGGGGCTTTCTACGGGCCCAAGATCGACGTGAAGCTCACCGATGCCATCGGCCGCAAGTGGCAGTGTGGAACGGTCCAGTGTGACTTTGCCCTGCCCGAGCGCTTCGACCTCACCTACGTGGACAGGGACGGGGAGAAGAAGAGGCCCGCCATGATCCACCGGGTGATCCTGGGGTCCATAGACCGGTTCCTGGGGGTCCTCATCGAGCACTACGCCGGGGCCTTTCCCCTGTGGCTGGCCCCCGTTCAGGCCCGGGTGATGAATATCACCGACGACCAGGCCGAATATGCGAGAGAGGTGGCAGAGCGCCTGGGCCGGGAGGGCTTCCGGGTAGAGGCGGATCTGCGCAACGAGAAGCTGGGGGCCAAGGTCAGGGATGCCCAGGTGGAGAAGGTCCCTTACATGCTCATAGTGGGCAAGAGAGAGATGGCCCAGGGCAGGGTGGCCGTGCGTCACAGACGTCGGGGGGACCTGGGTCCCATGGACCTGGAGGAGATGGTCCAGCGCATGAGACGGGAAGTGGAGACCAAAGCCTCGGATTGAGGCATCATTCTATGAATTCTTTGGGGGAGGTGGAGCTATAGCTGGCAGGGATAGCAAGGAAGACAAGATCAGGGCCAACGAACAGATCAGGGCCCGGGAAGTGCGGGTCATCGATGAGGAGGGAAGGCAGCTGGGTATCATGTCTCTCAGGGAGGCCTTGGCCGCCGCCAGGGAAAGGGATCTGGATCTGGTGGAGGTGGCTCCCAGTGCCAATCCACCCGTGTGCCGGATAATGGACCTGGGCAAGTACAAGTATCAGCAGAAGAAGAAGGCTCAGGCGGCCAAGAAGAAGCAGCACGTCATCCAGGTGAAGGAAGTGCGTATGCGCCCCAAGATCGAAGAGCACGACTATCAGGTGAAGCTCAGGCATTTGAGGCGCTTCCTGGAAGAGGGAAACAAGGCCAAGATCAACGTACGCTTCAGGGGCCGGGAGCTGGCCTTTGTGGATGCAGGGAGGCAGGTTCTCAACCGCATCATACGGGACCTCTCGGACGTGGCCGTGGTGGAGAAGCTCCCTGATATGGAGGGGAGGAGCATGATCATGGTCCTAGCCCCCAAAAGTATGGCCCAGTCTTCCGGTTCCTAGAGAAGATGGGGGAAGCTTTCTTTAAGCCCCGTTCCGTGGTGGTGGTAGGGGCTTCGGAGGATCCCAGGAAGGTGGGCTATGCCGTAGCCCGGAATCTATTGGATCCCCCATTCCCTGGGGATCTCTATTTCGTCAACCCCAAAAGGGATACCATTCTGGGAAAGCCTGTTTACCATGGGTTGAGAGATCTACCCCAGAACCCCGATCTGGCCGTCCTGGTGGTTCCTCCCCGGGCTTGTATCCAGGCCCTGGACGAGCTGGGGGCCATGGGCACCAGGAGGGCTGTGGTCATCTCTGCTGGTTTCAAAGAGTCGGGTGTCCAGGGAGCCAGCCTGGAGGAGGCCCTGGTGGAGGTGGCCCGGCGTCATGGTGTGCGGTTGGTGGGGCCCAACTGTCTGGGGGTGATAGATACCCATACCCCTTTGAACGCCAGTTTTGCTCCCCTTATGCCCCCCAGGGGGAGTATAGCCTTTCTCTCCCAGTCGGGGGCCCTCCTTACAGCCCTCCTTGACTGGGCGGGGGAAGAGGGCATGGGTTTCTCCAAGCTGGTGAGTCTGGGGAATCGGGCCGACGTGACGGAGGCCTTTTTCCTGGACTACCTGGAGAAGGACCCTGAGACCAGGGTCATCCTCATGTACATTGAGGGTCTGATGGACGGGCGTCGCTTCATTGAAGTGGCCCGGAGGGTGAACCTCACCAAGCCTATACTGGTGGTGAAGTCAGGGAGGACCCAGTCGGGGGCCCGGGCCGTCTCTTCCCATACCGGTTCCATAGCGGGCAGGGACCAGGCTTACGAAGCGGCCTTCAGGGAGGCGGGGGTCGTGAGGGTGGGTTCGGTGGCTCAGCTCTTCTATGGTGCGGCTGTCTTTGCCACCCAGCCCCTTCCCCGGGGGAAGAGGGTGGCGGTTCTCACCAATGCCGGGGGCCCCGCCATCATGGCCTCCGATGCCGTGGATGTCTCCTTCCTGGAGATAGCCCGTTTCACCAAAGGGACCGTGGAGACCTTGAGGAAGGTCCTGCCGCCCATGGCCAACGTGTACAACCCCGTGGATGTCATTGGCGATGCCGGTGCCCAGAGGTATGCCAATGCCCTGGACGCCCTTTTGGCCGACCCCCACGTGGACGCTGTGTTGGTGATCCTCACCCCCCAGATGATGACGGAGGTGGAGGATACGGCCAGGGTGTTGGTGGAGAGGGCAGGGGTGAAGCCCATGGTGGCCTCCTTCATGGGGGGCAGGGAAGTGGAGAAGGGGGTGGAGGTGCTGAAAGGAGGAGGAATACCCCACTATCCCTTCCCCGAGGATGGTGTGGAGGCTCTGGCCCTTATGGCCCGGTACAGGGAGGGACTGGAGGTGGAGAAGGAGCATCCCCCGGCTTTGTCCCGGGATGTGGACAGGGCCAGGGTCCTGGTGGAGGAGTGGAGAAGTCAGGGAGTGGAGACTCTGGACGAATTTCCCGCCAGAGAGTTGCTGAAGTGCTACGGTATACCCGTGCCCAAGGCCTTCCTGGCTACCACTCCCCAGGAGGCGGTGGCGGCTGCCCGGGAGCTGGGTTTTCCCGTGGTCTTGAAACTATCTTCTCCCCACATCCTCCACAAGAGCGATGTGGGTGGGGTTAAGGTGGGTCTTTCCAATCCCCAGGAGGTGGAGGGCGCCTTTTACGAGATCACCCTCAGGGCCAGGAAGCACTTTCCCAGGGCTCATATAAGGGGAGTTCTGGTGGAGGAAGGGGTCTCCCGGGGGGTGGACGTCATTGTGGGTTTCACCAGGGACGCCACCTTTGGTCCCCTCATGATGTTTGGCCTGGGAGGAATTTACGTGGAGATTTTAAAGGACGTGACCTTTAGGTTGGCTCCCCTCACTTCCAGGGAGGGGCTGGAGATGATAAGGGAGGTGAGGAGCTATCCTGTGCTCAGGGGAGCCAGGGGAGGGGAAAAGGTGGATGAGGACGCCCTGGGGGAGGTTCTGGTGCGGTTTTCCCTCTTGGCCTGGGAGTTGGACCTGGCAGAGGGGGAGGCCAATCCTTTGAGGGCTATGTCTGGAGGAGTTATGGCCCTGGATGCCCGTTTTGCTTTGGGAGGGAAGAGATGAAGGCCGTTATGGTCCACGCTGTGGACAGGTTTGCGGGTAAGACCCTGGTGGCTCTGGGAATAGGCGAATACTTCCGGGAGATGGGCAGGAAGGTGGGCTACATCAAGCCCGTGGGGACCCTCCCCCTTTGGACAGAAGAGCATGGGCTCACCGATCAGGATGTTCTCTTCTTCTCCCAGACCCTGGGACTGGAAGATCCTATGGAACTCATGGCCCCTTACGTTGTGACCCGGGACAGGCTGAGGCGTGTCTTTCGGGGTGAGGAGGAGGCGGCGCCTGTGGCTTTTCGAGCCTTCCTTGAGATCTCCAAGGGCAAGGATCTGGTTATAGTGGGAGGGGGAGGCTCTGTCCACGAGGGCACCTTCCTGGGGCTGTCGGGTTTCCAGGTATCCAGGGAGTGGGACGTACCGGTTCTCTTGGTGGCCCCTTACGACGAGGGTCTCAGGTCCCTGGACCTGGTGCTGGATGCCAAGGAGAGACTGGGAGAGAGACTCTTGGGGGTGGTGGTGAACAAGGTTCCCGCCCACGGAAGGCAGATCCTCTTGGAGGATGTGGTCCCCTACATGGGGGGTCGGGGGGTGAGGACCCTGGGAATCATCCCTCTGGACCCCGGGCTTCAGGCCCTCTCCCTTGAAGAGATCCTGGCCATAACAGGAGGGAGGCTTCTCACTGGCTTTCCCGCTCATGAGGTCCTGGTGGAGGGTTTTCTCCTGGGATCCATGGGCCTGGAGGCGGCGGTTCCCTACTTCAGGAAGGGCAAGGGAAAGGCCCTCATCGCCCCTGCCGACCGGTCCGATCTTATGCTGGCGGCCTTAGAATGCCCCATCAGTGCCCTCATAGTGACCGAGGGGCTACCTCCCCTGGACTGTGTGCTCCAGCGGGCCGAGGAGAGGAGGGTGCCCGTGGTCCTGGTGGACATGGATACCCTTTCCACGGTGGAACTACTGGACATGAGGTGGGGCATGGCCGCTCTCAGGGGGAAGAAGAAGGTGACCAGGGCTGCGGAGCTGGTGAAGGTCTCTTTGGACTGGGAGAGCTTCCTCTCCCTGTTGGGTATGGAATGAAGGTCCTGGCTTTGGAGGGGAGCCCCCGCAGGGGGAACTCTTCCATGCTGTTGGACTGGGTATTGGAGGGAGTGAGGGAGGGGGGAGGGGAGGTGACCCGCCTCCGGGTGGTGGAATTGGACATACATCCCTGCACGGGGTGTGACAGTTGCCTCTCCACAGGGGAGTGTATCCTGGCGGACGACATGGCGTGGTTGGTGGAGAGGGTCATGGAGAGCTGGCATCTGGTCCTGGCCTCTCCCGTCTACTTCTATCACCTGCCTGCCCAGCTTAAAGCCTTCATCGACCGCCTTCAGCCTCTATGGGTGAGGAGGTCCCTCCTCCATCAGGATCCCCTCCAGAGGGGGGGACTCCTCTTTCTGGGGGTGGGGGCCACCAGAGGGGAGAGGCTCTTTGAGGGTGTCCTTCTCACCCTGAAGTGTGTGGCTTCTTTTCTGGGCTTGGAGGTCCTGGAGCCCCTTTTGGTCAGGGGGGTGGACGCCCCGGGAGAGGTGGCCCGGAGGGAGGACCTGGCCCGGGAGGCACGAAGACGGGGAAGGGAACTCCTCTCCAGGGGCCCTGGGCCGGGCCTTTGAGGGCTTGTTAGGGGACTGTAAATTCCGTAAGGTACTTGGAGAGTTCAGGGCTGTGTTTTGAAGTGACGGGCCTGGACATTTTCATCTCGAGGGGGCGAGGCCATGAGGGAAGCGGTGGCAGAGGTGGTGAGGGAGAGTTCCGTCCTCATTGATAAAGATGGTCTTTCCAATCTTTATGAATCTGTGTTGAAGATCGCTGGCTTCGGTTTGGGAGGCATACTCTATACCGCTGGCAAGAAGGCGGGGACCAAAGGGGCGGTCCTTCTGAAGGACAGGCTGGGGGTAGACGGTAGAGAACTGGTGGATGCCATGGTGGTGGCCTTTGAGGTGGGGAACTGGGGAAAGATGGCTGTGGAGGAGGCCGGGGAGAACCTTTACAGGGTCAGGGTGACGGAGAACGTCCTGGTGAGTGGCCTGGAGAAGATGAGGAACAAGCCTGTGTGCCATCCTCTGGCGGGCTATATCGCCGGGTTCTTTGAGCTTGCCCTGGAGGACAAGGTCCAGGTGAGAGAGCTGGAGTGTATGGGTAAAGGAGATGGGGCCTGCCTCTTCCAGGTGAAGGTGGGTTAGACCTCCCTCTCCTCTTTGGGTGACTTAGAAGACGCTCTTCAGTCCAGTGCCCATGGCCACCGATAGCCTGCTGGAGATCTCGTCCACGTGGGTGGGGTCCAGATGGGGATCGAGTTCTACCCTTCTGATGGGGGACATGGGCTGTACATTGGTGTTCAGGAGGGGTCCCAGCTCCTGGATGAGAAAGAGGGTGTTGGATCCTCCCCCCGTTACCAGGATCTTTTCCACCGGCTCCTGGGATCCGAGGATGTTCTGGGCATAGTTCAGGGATATGATGATCTCGTTGTGGAGCTTGGATGCCAGGGTCTGGGCCCCTTCCCTGAGAATGGACTCTTCCACGTCACCGGCCAGTTTGAGACGTTCGGCCTCCTCTGTGGAACAACTGAGATGGCGGGAGATGCACTGGGTCACCAGGTCCCCTCCCACCTCCACGTTTCTGCAGTACAGGATGCGGTCGTTTTTCATGGCCATGAGGTTTGAACTCTCCGCTCCGATGTCCAGGATCATATAGAAGGTTTCTTTAAGTTCTTCGTAGTTTATGATGGCTATGTTGGCCAGGGCCAAAAAAGTGGAGTCCAGGACCTCCAGGTTGATGCCTGCCATGACGAAGAGCTGTTGGTAGGTCTCTATCACGTTTCGTTTGGCCACCACGTAGACCAGGTCGATGTTTTCCCCTTCTTTGATCTCGTAGACGTGAAAGTCGAAGTGGATCTCCTCCAGCTTGAAGGGGAGGACCTTTTCTATGTCCCACTGGATGGCCTTTTCAATCTCTTCCGGAGGCACGTAGGGGAGCTTGGTTCTCCTTAATATGGTGAGGTTGCCGGGGAGGGCCAGGGAGATGTTCCGGTTCTTTAGCTGCAGGGTGTTCCACACCGTGTCCAACTCCGAGGCCAGACCTTCTGGGTCCTCTATGGTTCCCATGGTCACCTTTCCAGGGGGCAGGGGTACCACATGGGCCTGGTTCAGAATAAGCTGGTCTCTCTTCCCTCTAATCTCCACTATCTTTAGAGAGTTGCTACCTATGTCCACCCCGAGAAGGGCTTTCCTCTTACCCAAAGCCATTTTAAAAGGTCCCAGTTTTTCTAGCAGCTTCAAGACCCCCTCTCCCTGAAAGATTTTTCCGATTATTAACATTGATTTACAATGGTAGTCAACTAGAGAATGAGCCTTTGTTAGATTTTTCTTCCTTTTTTTCTTCTTCTCTGGGCTCTAAGGTACATTCTTTCCCTCCTTCCCGGGAGGGATGGGATGTTGCTCAGAGTACCCCTTTAACCGAGCCTGTTCTTTTGTAAATGTATCCTTGAATGGCCAGGATGATGCTTCCCATTAACAGGGGTCCCGCCGCCTCTGCATAGCTTCTCTTGACGAGGGAGACTATTCCCGAAGCCATCAAGAATACCCCCAGGAAGATCCACATCATGCCGCTTATCTTAGAGTGGTCCACTTTGCATACCCCCTTTGACGGTTATTTCTCTTTTTGGAGTTGGTACTTTTTGATCTTGTTGCTGAGTGTGTTTCGGTTTATTCCCAGTACCTGGGCAGCTTTTTTCTTATTTCCCCCTGTGTGTTCCAGGGCCTTCTCAATGAGCACTCTTTCCACTCCCTCCATAATCAGGCTGTGAAGATTCCTGCTATTGTACAGGTCTGGATGGTCGATGGCCTCTTTCACTAGTCTCCCAATGAGAGAGGGCAGATCAGAGGACATAAACTCCACTCCTTAGAGGAATTCTCTTTTTGGAAAGTCTACACCATCCCTTCCGGGCTAATCAAGGCTGAGATTGGAAGGGGGAGAGGGTTTCCGGGACCTTGGGAGGGTCCCCGGGCGTGGTGAACGGGAATTGCATCTTTTTGAGTTCCCATCTCCTCCAGGTGCTGCACCTGGGATGGTGTTACAGGATGAGTCCACTGAAGAAAGGATTGAAGCGCTTCTCCCTCCCGATGGTGGAGGATGGTCCGTGGCCTGGAAGGACCTGGGTCTCCTCGGGGAGTACGAAGAGCTTCTCTCTCACGGATCTGAAGAGGGCCTCGTGTTGGGAGAAGGGCAGGTCTGTCCGCCCCACAGAGCCGGCAAAGAGGGTGTCTCCCGTGAAGACCACCCCTGCACTGGCGCAGTAGAGGCAGATGGATCCCACGGTGTGGCCCGGGGTCTCTAGCACCACCAGCTCCTGGGTGCCTACGGGAACGATGTCTCCCTCTTTCAGTAGCATGTCCGGTTCTGGAGAGGGCTTGGCCCTGCACATCATGACCAGCATAGGGTTGTGGGGAGATCTGAAGAGGGGCAGGTCTTTCTCGGGTACTGCCAGAAGGGCTTCGGGGAATGCCTCTTTCACATCGGCATTGGCGCCTATGTGGTCCACGTGACAGTGGGTGTCCACGATGTGGGTGAGGGTGAAGCCCTGCTTCTCCACTTCCTCCACTATGAGGGAGCCTTCGGCTCCAGGGTCTATCACAATGCCCTGGTTGGTCTCTTCCTCCCACACCAGATAACAGTTGACTTCAAGGGGACCTACTACAAGGGTTTCTATTCTCATCTGCCTCTCTCCCGTGAATTTATGATGAAAGTGACGGGGCCGTCGTTTTCTATGTATACCAGCATGTGGGCCTGGAAGACACCCCGGGCCACGGCGATGGGGAATTTCTCGAAGCGCTCTACAGCCCTTTTAAAGAAGTCCGAGGCCTCCTGGGGAGGGGCGGCCCGGGTGAAGTTGGGGCGCCGTCCTCTTCGACAGTCCCCCAGGAGGGTGAACTGGGGGATGACCAGTATTCCTCCCCGTATGTCCAGGAGGGAGAGGTTCATCTTCCCCTGGTCATCCTCAAAGATGCGGAGGTGAACAATCTTCTCACAGATCCATTCCAGGTCCTCATGGGTGTCTCCCTTTTCTACACCCAGGAGGCAGGTGAGGCCGGGGCCGATCTCTCCCACCACCTGGCCCTCCACCTCCACCCTGGAGCTTTTCACCCTCTGAACCACGGCTATCATGGGCACCAAGTATATAGGGTAACCCCTGGGGCTTGCAATGCCGAGTCGGCCCGGGGCCCCTTTATTTCATCATCCCCAGGATCTCCCTGGAGGTGTATACGGTGGCGAATCCCGAGGCCGGGTTGCACAGGGTGGCATGGTGGAGGCCGGATCGTCTGTGGCGTCGGCCAGGAAGAACATAAAGATGGAAATATCAATCTCGTTTCATTCGGGGTGAGGAGGGATAGACTCCTGTCTTGACAAGGAGTTGAGGGGTCTGATAGCTAACTCTTCTGGATTGGTGGTCCAAATTTTTTTTGGCCGTGCTGTAAAGCGAGATTTAAAGGTTTTTTATAAACCTTAAAACAGGGGTGGTTCATGTTTGAGAAGGTGCTTGTTGCCAATCGAGGTGAGATTGCCGTCAGGGTGATCCAGGCGTGTCAGAAGCTGGGGGTTAAAACGGTGGCTGTTTATTCCGATGCCGACAGAGAGGCCCTCCACGTTCAGATGGCCGACGAGGCCTACCACATCGGGCCTCCCCCCGTGGCCCAGAGTTATCTGAATGTGGAGAGGATCATCCAGGTGGCCCTGGAGTCGGGGGCCCAGGCCCTCCATCCCGGATACGGTCTACTGGCGGAGAATGCCTCCTTTGCCAGGAGGTGTAGGGAGAAGGGGCTCATCTTCATAGGTCCCAGACCCGAGGCCATGGAGGCCATGGGCTTCAAGGTGAAGGCCAGACGGATCATGCAGGAGGCGGGGGTACCCATCGTGCCCGGGAACGTGGATGGCATCCAGGACCTGGAGGAGGCCAAGGAGGTGGCCCGGGAGATCGGCTATCCCGTCATGGTTAAGGCCTCGGCCGGGGGCGGTGGCATCGGTATGCAGATCTCCCGCGACGAGAAGGAGCTGGAGCAGGCTTTTAAAATGTGCGAGGCCCGGGCCAAGGCCTACTTCGGTGATCCCTCCCTCTATCTCGAAAAGTACATCGAGGAACCCCGGCACATAGAGATCCAGGTCCTGGCCGACAACGACGGCCATACCATCCACCTCAACGAGAGGGAGTGCTCCGTCCAGAGGCGGCACCAGAAGGTGATAGAGGAGGCCCCCTCCACTTTCGTGGACCCTGAGTTGAGGCAGAAGATGGGGGCTGCCGCCGTGAGGGCTGCCCGGGCCATCGGTTACAACAATGCCGGTACCGTGGAGTTCCTGGTGGACCCCCAGAGGAACTTCTATTTCCTGGAGATGAACACCAGGATCCAGGTGGAGCATCCCGTCACGGAGATGACCACGGGTGTGGACCTGGTGGAGTGGCAGCTGAGGATCGCTGCTGGGGAGCCCCTCACCCTGAAGCAGGAGGATATCGGCATCAACGGCCATGCCATTGAATGCCGCATCTACGCCGAGGATCCCGACAAGAACTTCATGCCCTCTCCGGGGAAGATCACCAGGTGGCAGGTGCCCCAGTTGGAGGGTTTCCGGGCCGACGTGGGGGTCTATGAGGGTTACACCGTCTCCCCTTACTACGATCCCCTTCTGGCCAAGTTCATTGCCTGGGGCCCCACCAGGGATGGGGCCATTGAGCTCATGCTCCGGGCCCTGGGGACCACGGTGGTGGAGGGAATCAAGACCAGTATCCCCTTCCATATCAAGGCCTTACAGAGTAAACTCTTCCGTGAGGGTAGAACAACTACCAACTTTATAGACCAGCTGAAGAAGGAGGAATGAGAGATGGCCGAAGTTGCATGTCCCATGGCTGGAGTGGTGGCAGAGGTGAAGGTGCAGCCCGGTGATACCGTGGAACCCGGACAGGATCTCCTCATCCTGGAGTCCATGAAGATGATGATTCCCTTCCAGTCCGAGACCAACGGTGTGGTGAGGGAAGTGAAGGTGAACGTGGGCGACTTTGTCAACGAGGGGGATGTGGTTATCGTCCTGGAGTGAGCCATGGAAGAGCTGGTTCTTGAAGAGAGGCGGGGCCATGTGGTCCTTCTGACCCTCAACAGACCCCGGGTGATGAACGCCCTCAATTTCCCCATGCTGAAGGCCCTGAAGGGCAAGCTGGAGTCTCTCTGGTTTGATGGGGAGGTGAGGGTGGTCATGGTGACAGGGGCGGGGGAGAGGGCCTTCTGTGCAGGGGCAGACCTCAAGGAGAGGGCCACCCTCTCTGAAGCACAGGTGAAGGAGTTCATCCGCACCATCAGGGACACCTTCACCATGCTGGAGGAGATGCCCAAGCCCACCATAGCCGTCATGAATGGGGTGGCCTTCGGTGGGGGGCTGGAGATGGCCCTGGCCTGCGATCTCCGCTATGCCGCCGAATCGGCCCGCATGGGCCTCACTGAGACCAGCCTGGCCATCATCCCGGGGGCAGGGGGGACCCAGCGCCTTCCCCGGGTGGTGGGCAAGGCAAAAGCCAAGGAGCTCATCTTCACCGCCCGGCGGATCACTGCCCGGGAGGCGGCTGGAATTGGCCTGGTAAATGAAGTGGTTCCTGACAATGGACTCCTGGAGCGGGCCTTGGAGGTGGCCCAGGAGATAGCCTCCAACGGTCCCCTGGCCGTGGCCCAGGCCAAGTATGCCATAAACATGGGGGCCGAAGTGGAGATCCATGCCGGACTCTTTATAGAATCCCGGTGTTACGACAACATCATTCCCACCAGGGACAGGCTGGAAGGGCTCAAGGCCTTTCAGGAGAAGAGGAAACCCCAGTACAAAGGGGAATAGGAGGTAAATCATGGCAACCAAAGGTGAGGAACTCAGGGCCGTAAGGGAGAGGATTCTCCAGATGGGGCCTGAGCGCCACAAAAAGAGGGTGAAGGAGGAGTACGGCAAGCTCCTGTGCAGGGAGCGACTGGAGATCCTCCTGGATCCTGGCTCCATAGTGGAGGACGGTCTCATGGCCAACTGCCTGGAGGAGGAGCTGGCCGCCGATGGTGTGGTCACCGTACTGGGCAAGGTCAACGGCAGGGACGTGGCCGTCATGGCCAACGACTTCTCCGTCAAGGCCGGTTCCTGGGGGCCCCGAACGGTGGAGAAGATCATACGCATCCAGGAGACGGCCATGCGCCTGCGTATCCCCATGATCTACCTGGTGGATTCGGCAGGTCTGCGCATCACCGACCAGATCGATTGTTTCCCCGGCAGGCGCCATGCGGGGCGCATCTTCCATCTCCAGGCCCTCATGTCGGGGATGATTCCCCAGGTGTGCATCCTGTCGGGGCCCTCGGCGGCGGGGGGAGCCTACATCCCCACCTTCTGCGACGTGATCATCTGCGTGGACAAACTGGGGGCCATGTATCTGGGGTCTCCCAGGATGGCCGAGGTGACCATAGGTGAGAAGGTGACCCTGGAGGAGATGGGGGGCTCCCGGATGCACTGCTCCGTCTCGGGGGTGGGAGACGTCTTTGCCGAGAACGAAGAGCAGGCCCTCCAGATGCTCAAGGACTACCTCTCCTACTTTCCCTCCCACTGCTTCGAGAAACCCCCTGTGTACGAGCCCGCCGAATCCGAAAAGCCCATAGACGACATCGAGAAGGTGATTCCCGAGAACCAGAACATGCCCTTCGACATGTACGAGGTGATCTGGCGCATCATCGACAGGGGCAGCTGGTTCGAGATGAAGAAGCTCTGGGCCCAGGAGATCATCACGGGATTTGCCCGGATAAACGGCAAGCCCGTGGGCGTCATCGCCAATCAGCCCAAGGTGAAGGGAGGGGTCCTCTTCGTGGATTCCGCCGACAAGGCCTGCCGTTTCATCCGCCTGTGCGACGCCTTCAATATTCCCCTCCTCTACCTCATGGATGTGCCCGGTTTCATGATCGGCTCCAAGGTGGAGAAGGAGGGGATCCTGCGCCACGGGTGCAAGATGCTCTACGCCGTGTCCGAGGCCACGGTGCCCAAGATCTCCGTGGTGGTTCGCAAGGCCTACGGTGCTGGCCTCTACGCCATGTGCGGGCCTTCCCACGAGCCCGACGCCTGTATAGCCCTGCCCACGGCCATGGTGGCCGTCATGGGTCCCGAGGCGGCGGTGAATGCCGTCTACTACAATCACATCCAGGAGATCAAAGACCCCAAGGAGCGCATGAAGTTCGTCATGGAGAAACAGAAGGAGTACCGGGAGCAGGTGGACATCTACAAGCTGGCCGCCAATCTAATTATCGACGACATGGTGGTGCCTACCCAACTCCGTTCTGAGCTCATTCGTCGCTTCGCCTATTACGAGAACAAGCCCGGGGAGCTCCGTTATCCCAAGAAGCACGGGGTCATGCAGGTTTAGTTATATCAAAAAATGTTGACAAATATTAAATGTGGTTGTAAGGAGAGTAAAAACACACCAAGGAGGGTAGCTTCATGGCAGTAGGTATTATCGGATACGGTGCCTACGTCCCCCGCTACAGGATCAAGGCGGAGGAGATAGCGGCCCAGTGGGGGGATGACCCTGAGGTCATCAAGCGGGGCCTGCTCCTCTACGAGAAGACGGTGCCCAACCAGGACGAGGACACGGTCACCATCGCCTATCAGGCCGCCAAGTACGCCCTTGTGAGAGCGGGGATCGATCCCAAGGAGATCGGTGCCATCTACATCGGTTCCGAATCCCATCCTTACGCCGTCAAGCCCTCGGGCACCATCGTGGCCGAGGCCCTGGGCATGACCCCCGAGATCCACATCGCCGACTACGAGTTCGCCTGCAAGGCCGGTGCCGAGGCCATGTTCGTCTGTTACTCCCACGTCAAGTCTGGCAACATGAAGTACGCCATGGCCATTGGTGCCGACACCTCCCAGGGTGCCCCTGCCGATGCCCTGGAGTACTCGGCCGCCGCCGGGGGGTCCGCCTTCATCTTCGGAAGCGACGAGGAGAAGATCATCGCCGAGGTCCTCTACACCTACTCCTTCACCACGGACACTCCCGACTTCTGGCGCCGGGAGCACCAGATGTATCCCCAGCACGGCGGCCGTTTCACCGGGGAGCCTGCCTACTTCAAGCATGTGGTCTCTGCCGGTAGGAACATCATGGAGATGGCTGGGCTCACCGCCAAGGACATCCAGTGGGCCGTCTTCCACATGCCCAACGGGAAGTTCCCCCTGAGGGCGGGGCAGAAGCTGGGCTTCAAGAAGGAGCAGATCGAGCCCGGCTGGGTGGTGCCCTGGCAGGGCAACACCTACTCCGGTGCCTCTCCCAACGGTCTAACCGCCACCCTGGACAGCGCTGCCAAGCCCGGGGACCTGATCCTCATGGTCTCCTTCGGTTCCGGTGCCGGTTCCGACTCCTTCATCTTCAGGGTGACAGAGAGGATCAACGAGGTGAGGGATATGGTGCCCAAGCTGTGGGACCTCATCCACGGCAGGAAGTTCTATCTCACCTATGGTCAGTACGCCAAGTTCAGGGGCAAGATCCACCTGAACCCCGATGTTTAATTCAGGAGGTAAGGGCATGAGAGACGTAGCAGTCATTGGAATTGGAATCACCAAATTCGGGGAGCTCTGGTGGCAGAACCTCCGGGAGCTTTACGTGGAGGCTGCCCTGAAGGCCATAAAGGATGCCGGTGTGGACCACCTGGACTCCATGTACGTGGGTTGCATGACCAGCGGTCTCTTCTGCGCCCAGGAGCACCTGGCTTCCCTCATGGCCGATTACCTGGGCCAGAGGCATATACCCGCCTACAGGATCGAGTCTGCCTGTGCCTCGGGTGGTCTGGCCTTCCGCCTGGGCTACATTGAGGTGGCCTCGGGTATGAGCGACATCGTGCTGGTGGGGGGTGTGGAGAAGATGCTCACGGGGGCCGATGCCACCTTTGCCCTGGCTTCCGCCGCCGACCAGGAGTACGAGGCCTTCCACGGCAACACCTTCCCTGGTCTCTATGCCATGATCGCCAGGGCCCACATGGCCAAGTACGGCACCACCAGGGAGCAGATGGCCGCCGTGGCCGTGAAGAACCACGACAACGGCTCCAAGAACCCCAACGCCCAGTTCCCCATGAAGATCAGCAAGGAGACCGTCCTCAACGCTACTCCCGTGGCCGATCCCCTGGGTCTCTTCGACTGCTCCCCCGTGAGTGACGGGGCTGCAGCCGTCATCCTCTGCCCCGTGGACATGGCCAAGAAATACACGGACACCATCATCAAGGTCATCGGTTCCGGCGCCGCCACCTCCACCATAGCCCTCCACCAGAGGGACGACATCACCTTCCTGGACGCCGTTCATGCTGCGGGCAAGAAGGCCTACGAGATGGCAGGCCTCAAGCCCGAGGACATTGACTTTGCCGAGGTCCACGACTGCTTCACCATCGCCGAGATCTGCTGCATCGAGGCTCTGGGCTTCTGCGAGGTGGGCCAGGGTGGTCCCTTCTCCGAGGCGGGCAACACGGCCCTGGACGGTAAGATCCCCATCAACACCAGCGGTGGGCTCAAGTCCAAGGGTCATCCCGTAGGTGCCACCGGTGTGGCCCAGATCGTGGAGCTGGTGGAGCAGCTCAGGGGCACTGCCGGTGAGCGCCAGGTGAAGAACGCCAAGAGGGGCCTGGCCCAGAACATGGGTGGCTCCGGTGGAAGCTCCGTAGTTCACATCCTGGAGGTGCAGTGATGATTGTGCCCAGACACTATAAAGAGATGCCCCAGAGGTACAAGCTGCAGGGTAACAGGTGCAAGGCCTGCGGTAAGGTCTTCCTGCCTCCCAGGTTGGTGTGCCCCTGCGGTTCCCAGGACCTGGAGGACTACAACCTCTCCTGGAGGGGGAAGATCCTCACCTTCACCATCATCAGGACTCCCCCCGTCCAGTTCAAGTACCAGAAGCCCTACGCCGTGGCCGTTGTGGAGCTGGATGGTGGCGGTACCATCCAGTGTCAGGTGACGGATACACCCTTGGAAGAGGTGGAGATCGGAAAGGAAGTGGAGATCGTCTTCCGCAAGATCTTCAGCGAAGGGGAAGCGGGAATCCACTGCTACGGCTACAAATGCAGGGTGGTATAGCCATCTCGTCTTAAGTGATGAAGGGGCCTGCTCCTGGAAGGGAGGTGGGCCCCTTTTTTGTGACCAAGGGAGGAGGTGGAACATATGAAGATTTCTCCCAACAAGTTCTACTGGCTCATCCTCAGGGTGGGGGACTGGGAAAAGAAGGGGCGTTGCAACCACCTCACCATCAGGGAACTCCTGCCCGAGGAGAGGGAGGCCCTGGGACCCGAAAGCCGGGGGGCCACCCATGTGGCCAGGTTCTTCGACTTCGAGGCCTATCGTCAGATTGTGGGGACCATAAGAGAGGAGGACGAGGAGCATCTGGTCCTGGACATGGGTGGGGAGAAGACCTACGAGTTCAGGGAGTTCAGAGGCTAGGGGTCTTGACCAGGTGGCTGTCCCTCAGGGAGGGGATCTGGTTCCTGTACTCCTCCATGACCCTCCTCTCCAGGGTGGCCAGGGCCACCCCTTCCCTGGGGATGGCAGCCAGGACCTGTCCCAGAGGGTCCAGTATGAGGGAGCGGCCGGGGAAATGGTAAGGGCCCCCTTGTCCCCAGCGGTTGCATCCCAGGACGAAGAACTGGTTCTCCACGGCCCTGGCCTTGAGGAGTATCTCCCAGTGGGTCACCCTCTGGATGGGCCACTGGGCAGGGACACATAGGATCTCTACCCCCTGGAAGGGAAGGGGGCGGGTGAGTTCGGGAAATCGCAAGTCGTAACATATGATGACCCCCAGTCTGCCCAGGGGGGTGTCCACCGCCAGGGCCTTGTGGCCTGGCGTGAAGACCCTGAGCTCTCCCATGGGTTCGAAGAGGTGGACCTTGCGGTACTTTCCCACCACCCCTTCTGCCGTGATCACGTAGGAGGTGTTGTATATCTGGCCCTTCTCCTCCTCCATCATTGAACCGGCCACTATGACCAGTTCCTTCTCCCGGGCCGCGGCCTGGAGTTGCTCTATGGCCTTCTCCGTCCATGGCAGGTAGGGCTGGGGATCTTTGAGGGCGAAGTCGGTGAGCCACATCTCCGGCAACACCGCCAGCTGAGCCCCTTCCCGGTGGACCTGGCTCAGGAGAGAAAGGGCCTTGGCCAGGTTGAGGCCCGGCTCTCCCTTGCGAATCTCCATCTGGATGACGGCGGCTTTTACCTCTTCTCTCATGTTCCCCCTTATAACCTTTTTCACCCTTCGTGTCATGTCCTAAAGTTCCCGGTAGAGCCCCCAGGACTCTCCGGATATGTCCATTCTTTGACACAAGTTGGGTGCCGATTGTTTGCAACTTTACACATTTACTAGGCTTTTTTTCTGGCTATAATGGTCCCAGACAAAAGGAAAAGGGAGGGTACTTTGAAGTATCCGTCAGGAGCCCAGAGGACCCTGAAGAAGACGGTAGAGATCAGAGGATACGGACTTCACACTGGAAAGCCTTCCAAAGTGAGAATCAAGCCTGCCCCCGTGGATACGGGGGTTGTTTTTGTGAGGGATGGGGTGGAGATCCCTGCCCATTTCTCCCATGTGGTGGACGTCTCCAGGGCCACCAATCTGGGGAGGGATGGGGTGGTGGTGAGAACGGTAGAACATCTCCTCTCGGCCCTGGCAGGTCTGGGGGTGGACAATGCCGTCATCGAGGTGGAGGGTGGAGAGGAGATCCCTGGACTGGACGGTAGCTCCTCCGTTTTCACCAGGAAGATTCTGGAGGCGGGAGTCCAGGAGCAGGAAAGGGCCAGGAAGTGTTGCAGGGTGATGAGGCCCTTCCGGGTGGAGAGGGAGGATGGCAGTTTCATGGAGGTCTCCCCCAACGGTGGTGGCTTCAAGGCCCATTGTGCCATTGAGTATCAACATCCCTATCTCAGCCATCAGGCCACGTCCTTTGAACACGATCCTCAGGACTACACGGAGGGAGTGGCCCCTGCCAGGACTTACTGTTTCTACGAGGAGATTGCCCATCTCCTGAAGCAGGGCCTGGGCAGGGGAGGCAACATCAAGAACGCCGTGGTTATTGGTAAGGATGGAGTCCTCAACGGTCCCCCCCGCTTCGAGGACGAGCCCGTGCGCCACAAGCTTCTGGATCTCCTGGGAGACCTTAAGCTTCTGGGGTTGCCCCTCATGGGAGAGCTCAAGGCCTTCAAGGCGGGCCATGCCATGCACCTCAGGTTCTTGCAAGCCTTCGCCGAAAGTGACGTATACGAGGTGGTAGAGCCGGAGCCTTGATGGCTGCCTGTTGAGGGCCAAGGGGAGGACCAGGGGTCAGCCCTGGTCCTCCTTGTTTTGTGCTCCCTGGGATGGTTCGTTTTCTTTCTTGGGCCTGGGAAGGACCTCTTTTATATCCCCGGTGATGGTGTCTATCTTCACCTGCCAGTGGGCTACTTGCTTGTCAGGGTCCCAGCACATGATGAGGGCCTCGGGATCGTCCCAGTCCATCTTGTAGACGGTGCGGAACTTGCAGGTCTTGCCCGTGGCTTCCTCTATCCTGGCGAGGATCCTGGGGGAGTCCATCATCTTGTTGTAGGGAAGGGTGGGTTCACATGCCTTGGTTTTGATACTTCTGGGCGGGTAGATTTTGGTGCCGTTGGACAGTATGTAGAAGGTGCGTTTCAGGGAAGGAGAGCAGCCCGTGATGAGGAACTTCTTTGTCTTTCCATCCCATGTCATGTTCTCGGCGTCAAAGGCCATGTACACCAGGTCGGGAACCTTCAGCTTACCCTTTAAGAGGGTGAAGGCCCCCTTCAATGTGACGTTGGGAGCGGGTTTCTGGGACATCCTGCTCATGAAGACAAAGTAAAGGAAAAAGAGACTGAGCATCACAAAAAAAGAGATGAAGAGCTTGTACTTGACACTCATGGGAATCTTTCCTCCTTGGATTCGGTGTAGTTAGCCTGTATCGGCCATTTTGTCCAGAATTTCCAGGAGATCCTCTTTAGTGGGGACCAGGGGCAAGACCTCCATGATGCTCTTTCTGGATAGGACCAGCTCTGCTATCTGTTCTTTCCAAGAGGGGTCGTAGTTCACCTGGGCCAGGGATACGGGCAGGTCCATGGAGGCCAGCCAGCCCCTGAGCCAATCCAGGAACTGGGGAGGGTCCACCTCTGCCTGGAAGGCCAGCTCTTCCAGCTTCTCGCCCGCGGCTTCTCCGTAGAACTCCAGGACGGGCACCATGAAAAGGGCCATGGATTCCCCGTGGGACATGCCGTTCAAGACAGCCAACCCATGGCCCAGCTGGTGGATGAGGCCTGCCCCTGCTCCTGAAATGGAGATGCCCCCCATGAGGCTGGCCAGGGCCATCTTCTCCCGAGCCCTGGTATCCTCCCCGTTCTTGATGGCTTCTGGGAGGTATTGGAAGACCAGCCTGGCCCCTTCCCTGGCTGTAAGGTCCGTCAGAGGCGTGGCCCGGCGGGAGAGGAAGGCTTCTATGCAGTGGGAGAGGGCATCCACCCCGGTCCTGGCGGTGAGGGCCGGGGGACATGAGAGGGTGAGGGCGGGGTCGATCAGGGCATGGACGGCGAAGCTCCTGCGGCTCACTATGGGGGCCTTGCGGGGGACGGAGGGGTCAATGAGTACGGCGTAGGGGGTCACCTCTGAACCTGAACCGCTGGTGGTGGGAACGGCGATGTAGGGGATGCCGTCTCTCTTGAAAGGTTCGTATACCCCCACCAAAGAGGCTGCCCGGCCTCCGTTGGTGAGCATCATGGCCACCACCTTGGCCACGTCCAGGGGACTGCCTCCCCCCACTCCCACCACTATGTGGGGCCAAACGCTCTTGGCAAAGGCGAGGGCATCTTCAACGGCGTCTACAGTGGGCTCGGGGGGAACCTTAGTGTAGAATGTGGGCTCCTTGCGCACCTTCCTGATGATCCCTGTGAGTCTCTCTTCCAGACCGGAGGCCTTGATATGGTGGCTGCCGCTGATGACCAGGACCCGGCGGGTATCGCCGTAGCCTTTGAGGATCTCTTCCAGTTTCTCCAGTGCTCCTTCTCCAAAGTGTACCCTGGTGGGTAGGTGGTAGCTCCAGATCTTCATGCCGCAACTCTCCTTCTGGAAAGTGAGCTTCCAATCTTCCTCAGTTGAGGTAGTCCTCCAATCTCTTAGCTACAGCAATCTTCTTCAGTTTGTCCAGAGCCCGGGCCTCCAACTGCCTCACCCTCTCCCTGCTTATGCCCAGCATTTTCCCCACCTCTTCCAGGGTCATGGGCCTGTCGGTGTCCAGGCCGAAACGGCACCTGAGGATGAGGGCCTCCCGGGGGTTGAGCTCCTTGAGCAGGTCCTGGATCTGGGTGGAGAGGGACCATTTGAGCATCTGGTCCTCGGTGCTGGGCATCTTCTCCTCCTCCATGAGATCCAGGAAGGTGGTATCTTCGTCTTCGTCCCTGTTGATGGGGGACTCCAGGGAGAGGTGAATGCGGGCCACCCTGAGGATGTCCTCAATGTCATGGGGTTCCATGTGGAGCTCTTCGGCCAGCTCTTCGGTGGTGGGTTCCCGGCCCAGTTTCTGGGAGAGTTCCTCGAACTTGTTGCGAATGCGGAGCAGTACTCCTGCCTGTTTCAGGGGAAGCCTCACGGCTCCCGACTGCTCCGCCAGGGCCTGCATGATGGCCTGCTTGATCCACCAGACGGCGTAGGAGATGAATTTCACTCCCCGTTCGGGATCGAATCTCTTGGCCGCCTGAATGAGGCCCAGGTTCCCCTCGTTTATCAGGTCCATGATGGGGATACCGTATCCCCGGTATTTACTGGCCACGGAGACCACGAAGCGGAGATTGGACTCGATGAGCTTCTTCATGGCCTCCTTGTCTCCCCCCTGGGCCCTGCGGGCCAGCTCTATCTCTTCCTCCCTGGAGAGGACGGGGTACTTGCTGATCCTTTTGAGATAGCTGCTTAAGGCCTCCTCAGGGGTGACCTTGAACTCCTCCACCAGCTCCAGGGGATCTTCCGTGGAGATTTTATCCTCTTCCAGGGTGACGGAGAGGAGGGGGGAAGGGGAGAGGTCTTCCCTCTCCTCTTCCGCCTTACCTTCCTTCTCCTTTTCCTCGGGAGGTTCTTTGGTTTTGGTCATCTCTTAGACCACCTCGGCTTCAATCACTTCGTCTTCCGCCGTCTCTTGGGGAATGAAGCGTATCTCATTCCCCTCCATGTCCACTAACACCTTGTGTCCAGGCTTCACTTCGCCCTTAAGGATGAGTTGGGCCAGAGGATTCTCTATGTATTTCTGCACGGCTCTCCTAAGGGGCCTGGCACCGTACTGAGGATCGAAGCCCACCTCTACCAGGAAATCTTTTACCGCTGAAGTTAGCTCTATGTCAATTTTGCGGTCTGCCAGGCGCTTTCTGAGCCTGTTGATGAGGAGGTCCACGATGGCCTTCATGTGCTCTTTGTCCAGGGAGTGGAATACTATGATTTCGTCTATCCTGTTGAGGAACTCGGGCCTGAAATGGCGCTGGAGCTCCTGGAGAACCAGATCCCTCATGCGCTTATACTCCAGTTCGTATTCGGCGGTACCGTAGGGAGCCCTGGGTGCTGTGATGAATTCGCTGCCCACGTTGGAGGTCATGATGATCACCGTGTTCTTGAAGGAGACCACGTTCCCCTTGGAGTCGGTGAGCCTTCCGTCTTCCAGGATCTGGAGGAGGATGTTGAAGACCTCGGGATGGGCCTTCTCTATCTCGTCCAGCAACACCACGGAGTAGGGGCGTCTGCGCACGGCTTCCGTGAGCTGGCCACCTTCCTCGTAGCCCACATAGCCCGGGGGTGCACCGATGAGCCTGGCCACGGAGTGGCGTTCCATGTATTCGCTCATGTCCAGACGCACCATGGCATTCTCGTCGTCGAAGAGGAACTCGGCCAGGGCCCGGGCCAGCTCCGTCTTGCCCACGCCCGTGGGACCCAGGAAGAGGAAGGACGCCAGGGGCCTGTTGGGATCGGCCAGGCCTGCCCTGGCCCTGCGGATGGCCTCGGCCACGGCCTTCACCGCCACATCCTGGCCCACCACCCGCCTGTGGAGGGCCTCCTCCATGTGGAGGAGCTTCTCCGCCTCCTCCTGGAGGAGCTTGCTCACGGGGATACCCGTCCACTTGGAGACGATCTCGGCCACGTCTTCCTCGTCCACCTCCTCCTTGAGCATGGATCTGCGGCTCTGGATCTCCTTGAGGCGCTGGGTCTGCTCCTCCAGCTCCTTCTGGAGCCTCACCAGGGTGTCGTACTTGAGGCGGGCGGCCTTCTCCAGATCTCCGGCCCTCTCGGCCCTCTCCAGCTCCAGGCGGGCCTGGTCCATCTCTTCCTTGATCTGACGGATCCTCTGGATCACCTCTTTCTCCGCCAGCCACTGGGCCTTGAGCTCCTCGTACTTCTCCTTGAGCTTGCCGATTTCCTCCTCGATCTTCCTGAGGCGCTCCCTGGCGGCGGGGTTGTCCTCCCGCTTCACCACCTGACGCTCGATCTCCAGCTGGCGGATCTTCCTGTCCAGCTCGTCCAGCTCGGCGGGCATGGAGTCTATCTCCATGCGCAGCTTGGCCGCTGCCTCGTCGATGAGGTCGATGGCCTTATCCGGCAGTCTCCTGTCGGGCAGGTACCTGTGGGAGAGGTAAGCCGCCGCCACCAGGGCCGAATCGGATATCTTCACCCCGTGGTGGATCTCGTACTTCTCCTTGATGCCCCTGAGGATGGAGATGGTGTCTTCCACGCTGGGCTCCGTCACCAGGACGGGCTGGAACCTGCGCTCCAGGGCGGGGTCCTTCTCGATGTACTTCCGGTACTCGTCTATGGTGGTGGCTCCGATACAGTGGAGCTCACCCCTGGCCAGGGCGGGTTTAAGGAGGTTGGAGGCGTCCATGGCCCCTTCGGCGGCTCCGGCCCCCACCACGGTGTGGATCTCGTCGATGAAGAGGATGATGCGCCCCTCCGATTCCTGGATCTCCTTGAGCACGGCCTTGAGCCTGTCCTCGAACTCGCCCCTGTACTTGGCACCGGCGATGAGGGCGCCCATGTCCAGGGCCAGAATGGACTTGTCCTGGAGGGTGGTGGGTACGTCCCCCGATGCGATGCGCTGGGCCAGGCCCTCCACGATGGCCGTCTTGCCCACACCGGCGTCGCCTATGAGGCAGGGGTTGTTCTTCCGGCGCCGGCAGAGGATCTGGATCACCCTGCGGATCTCCTCGTCTCTGCCGATGACGGGGTCCAGTTTACCCTTTCTGGCCAGCTCCGTCAGGTCCGTGCAATAGCGCTTCAGGGCCTGGTACTTCTCCTCTGGGGCCTGATCCGTCACCCTGTGGGGGCCCCTCACCTCCTGGAGGGCCTTCATAAAGGTCTCCCGGTTCACACCCTGGGAGACCAGGATGTCGTGGACGTAGGAGTCCTTCTCCTCCAGGATGGCCAGGACCAGGTGCTCGGTGCTCACATACTCGTCCTTGAGTTCTTCGGCCTCCTTCATGGCCCTGTCGAAAACCTTCTTAAGCCGGGGAGACAGATAAACCTCCCCCGTGCCCTCCACCCTGGGATACTTCTGGAGGGCCTCCAGGGTCTGTTTGGATAGCAGTGTTACGTCCAGCCCCAGCTTCTGGAGGATGGGCACCACGATGCCCTCCTTCTGCTCCAGGAGGGCATGGAACAGGTGCTCCGGTTCCATCTGCTGGTGGCCGTACTCCTGGGCCAGGGAATAGGCCCGTCTCACGGCCTCCTGGGCCTTCACCGTGAGTTTCTCTATGTTCAACATCTCTCTCCTCCTCTAAAGGGCGTTTCTTTCAATAACTCACTCAAGAAATATGATAACTCCAGACTAAAATATTCACCCGGAGGGGAGATTGTCAAGGGGAAATCCCAAATCTATTGAAGGGATGGATGGGCGTTGGTAGGGTATGGCAGGTGAAGATGATGGCGAGGATTTTGATACCCCTTCCGAGTTATGGGTTTGACCCTACCGAGGCGGCTATCCCCTGGAAGATTCTGTCTGAGAATCACTGTGAGGTGGTGTTTGTGACTCCCCGGGGCGAGAAAGGGGCTGCCGACGCCATAATGCTCACGGGGAGAGGGTTGGGGGTATGGAAGTGGCTTTTGAGGGCGAGGAGGGATGGTGTGGAGGCCTATGGTGAAATGGAGAAGAGTGCCTCCTTTTGTAACCCGTTAAAATATACGGATGTTGAAGAAGGGGAGTTCCATGGGATTCTCCTTCCCGGGGGACACCACAAGGGGGTCAGGGAGTATCTGGAGTCGGAGGTGTTGCAGAGCCTGGTGGCCCGGTTCTTCCTTGCCGGCAAACCCGTGGCGGCCATCTGTCATGGGGTGCTCCTGGTGGCCAGGAGTATGGATCCCGGGACGGGAAGGTCGGTTATCCGGGACTATAAGACCACTTCCCTTTTGAAGTCCCAGGAGTTACTGGCCTATCACCTGACCAGGCTGTGGCTGGGAGACTACTACCTCACCTATCCGGGGCGGACCGTGGAAGATGAGGTGAAATCTGCCTTGGCCACTCCGAAGAACTTTTTGAGGGGGCCTTTCCCCCTGTTGCGGGACAGTGGTGAAAGCATCCACAGGGGGTTTAGTGTCAGGGACAGGAACTACCTGTCTGCCCGCTGGCCGGGGGACGTGTACAACTTCTCTTTCGCTTTTGTCGAGATGTTGCAGGAGTATGGGGTTTTGGGAAAGGGCCGCCGGGGGGGCTAGGACTTCTGGGCCGTGATTATCACCCGATGGTTCATGAACCCATAGTCCTCTTTGTCCTTGTGGGGGGAGAAGCTCGGGTAGACCCTCACATGGGTGAACCCCACCTTTTCTAAGAGGGTGGCCAGGGCCTGGGGGTGATAGAGGCGTATGGAGTAAGCGGAGTCGCGGATGAGACCCTTCTTCTTGCTGATGACCATCTCCCGGGTAGTGATGGAGTCATGATTCATCCTGCGCTGTCGGCAGACCACTATGTCAGGGCCGATTTCGTGCCAGACATTGGGGTTGAAACTGGCTCTCACCTTGGTACCGTCGGCCACATCTATCAGGAGCCATCCCCCCCCACGCAACACGCGATGGGCCTCGGACAGAATCAATCCATCGTCCTCTGGGTCTGGGGAGTATCCCAGGGAGTTTCCCATGACGATGACATGGTGGAACGCCCCTGAGGCCAGCCCCAGGTTCCGAGCATCGCCCTGGACGAAGGCCACGGGAAGGCCCCGTGGAGTGGCCAGGGCCTTTCCATACTTGAGAAGGCGGCCGGAATAGTCGAGGACCGTGCACCTTCTGTAGCCTCGCCGGGTGAGTTCCAGGCTATGTCTTCCCTGACCTCCGCAGAGGTCCAGGATCCAGTGGTCTTCTCGGAGGGGGAGGAGATGGCAGATGATGTTCACCTCCAGGCGGGTGATCTCCTCATCCCTGACAGAGCGGGCATCGGTCAGCAGGTATATCCCGTCGAAGAGGCTCTTCCACCACTGGGGGTCAGCCTTTATTTCCATTTTTCTTCTCCACGTGGGCTCCGAAACTGAAGAGCCCGTCGGAGGCGATGATGGCGGGAGAGCCTCCCCAGGGTTGAGAGCGGGCTATCTCCAGTTCTTCCTCTTCTATGTTGACCATGTGGTCCAGCTCTCCCGAAAGCCACATCTTCTCCAGGGTGATACAGTCTGCCCAGAGGGCGGCACAGTAACCCTTCAGGGCCTCTATCTGCCGGGGAGTGATGACTCTGGGTCTCAGGGCGATCTTGATGGGACCCAGGAGATAGGTGAACCTCTGCTCCAGGGCCATACTCTTTTGCATCTCCACCAGGTGGGCCAGATCCCGGGGTCCTAGATCCAGGAGGGAGCGGTTGATCCGCTCTACGGCCTCTCTCACTTCCATGGGGGAACGGAGGACACCCAAGGGCTGGACCCCCCCGCCGCTCCCCACGTTGGTGGGGACCTTGCCGTAGCGGCACAGGAAGCCGAATACCCTCCCCGGTCCCACCAGGCATCGGAAGTCCGTCTGGTAGGGCTTCAGGATGAGTCTGCCCTCCTCTTCATCCAGTTCGGGGATCTCCTCTGCCCAGAGGTGGAGGGGGATCTTCTCTTGGACGATGTACTCTTCCCCCTTCAGGGCGAGTTCTATGGCCTCGTCGGCGTCTTTATGCACCCCGCCTACCCTCACTCCCCGTCCCGAGTAGCCCCGGGTGGGTTTCAAGACCAGGCTCTCCCAGTGGGTCCGGGTCCACTCCAACAGGTCCGGTATCTTTTCCCCCCGGGGCCCCTGGGTCTTTCTGGGATAGAACCGGCGGGTCCAGGGTGTGCGTCTCAATATCTCCGGGTGGAACCGGCCGCCGGGGGAACTGGTGAGAACCTCGAACATGCTCTTTACGTTGATGGGTTCCATTCCCCGGGGGTTGATGACCCGGTGCTCCCGAACGGCCTGGAGAAGGGGAGTGAGGTTGTGTTTCTTGTGGAGTTTTAGGAGTACGTCGGTGTTGAAGTCCATGAAGATCACGGAGACGGGCCGTCCCCTGTAGCACACCTTGCCCTTCTTCAGCTCCAGCTGGTGGGGGGCTATGAGCACCCCCGTTATGCCCTGGAATCTGTCGAGACGACGGGCCAGGTTGATGTTTTCTGTCACGTCTTCCAGGGTCTCTTCCTCGGCCACCACGGCGATCACTCCCGGATTGGAGCCTTCCCGGGTGCGGTGGAGATGGACCAGCATCTCTGTGAAGCCCACCACGGGGTAGAGGAGGGGATGGTCGAAGTCCAGGTTCACCCCCGTGGGGCGGATCTGGTTCAGCCTCTCCCACACGGCTTTCCCTATCTCCTGGGTGATGCGCTGGTAGTCCCATCCTCCGGGGCTGCCCAGGTTCCATTCCGAGTGGTATCCCCAAAAGCCTGTCAAGTCTCTCCTCCAGTGAAAGTGGTTCTTTAAATAAAAGATATCTCTCCCAGCGTAAAGGGATGACGATCTCAGATGGCTTTTCGCCGGATGAGAAGGAGCCTCAGGTTGTCGAACCCTATTTCCCCCTGGCCCAGGACATTGAGGGCAAAATCCACGGGATTGTTCCCGCCGAACTCCTGGTAGAGGCTCTTCAAGCGGAGGAGGCCCATGGTGTAGCACAGCTGATATCCGGGGTTCAGGGTGTACTTGACCACCGTGGCCAGGGCCCGGTCTTTGTCCATGCCAAGAGACGCCAGAAGCTGGGCGGCAGAGGGGAGGTCCCTTTCCCCCGTCTGGATCTCCAGGTCCACCTTGCCCCGGACGGCGCGCCAGAGGCGGCGCTTGGCCAGGAGAAGCCCATCAACCCCTCCCCGAAAGTACCCGGTGTGGGCCAGGAGTTCCTCGGCGAAGCATGCCCATCCTTCGTAGAAGAGGGGGGACTCTATGGGGCGGCGCAGGACCCGGCCCAGACTCCAGCGGTGGGCGTCCAGGAGGTGGTGGCCCGGATAGGTTTCGTGGGCCGCCAGCATCTGGTAGTCCAGGGGTGGGGTCTCGGTCCGGGCATTGATGACCCAGAAGGTGCCTCCTCTGGGAGGGTATCCCGGGGGCATGCTGTAGGAGGAGGCGCTCCTTATGGTTGAGAGGTAGGGGGGCACGGGGGCTACCCTTACGGGGCAGGAGAGGAGGAGTTCCTCTGAAACCAGGCCGTGCTCCAGACAGTGGTTCCCCAGCTGTTGCACCGCTTCCGTGTACAGGCCAAGGATACCGTTCTCGGGCAGGGGAGGAGGGGAGAGGGCGTCCAGTACCTGGGGCCAGGAGAATCCTGGAGAGACGCGATGGGCCTCTCGGGTCAAGGTGGCTTTCGCTTCCCGGATCTCCCTCTCCAGCTCGTGGCCAATCCCCTCTATATCCGTGCCACAGCCCAGATGGTCCTTTACGACCAGGTTCAGGAGCTCCCTCTCCAGCCGAAATTCCCTGCTGGTTGAAACCTTTTGGAGATGTTGCCCCAGGCGGTTCAGGGCCTCCAGGACGGGCTCCAGGCCGGGACGCAGGCTCTGGAGGGAGGCGGTCCATGTCTGGACCTCCTTCAGCATCTCCAGTCCCAAATCCCGGAATAGGGCCGGTATCCTTTTGAGGTTGGCCCGGGCTTCGTCCAGGAAAGGGGGGAGGTTTTCCACCCTCCTGTGCCAGATCTCCAGATCCTCCTCCAGGGTTTGGGCCAGGCCTATGGAGGCGATGGTCAGGTAGTGGGTGGGCCGGGTCTCGTGGAGACAAACCTGGGTGAGCTCCCCCTGGAGGGTGGAGACGAGCCTGAGAAGTGTGGTGATATCGATGGTGGTGTCCAGGGAGGCCGTCTCTTCCTTTAGGCCCAGGAGCCGCACCTTCCAGCGGGACATCCTGTGGGAGAGACTCTGGATGGTGCCCGGCGAGAAGTCGTCCCATTGGACCCATGGGTGATCCCGTGGGGCCTGGGGGAAATGGTAGAACTCGTCGCTCCAGGTGCATACGGGAAACACCTCCGCCAGGGTCCGGAATATCTCCAGGGCTATGGCCTCCACCCCTTTGGGTGGGCTGCCATCCTCGACTTTCTCCCGGGGGGTTTTGCCAAGCTCCATGGTGAACTTATACCACCTTTTCCGAAGGGTTTGGAGTCTCGGATTTCGCCCCTCCCAGCATGGTGGGTAAAGCCCTTCTTTGCTTATTCATAGGGCCTTTGGGGATACGGAGGATTCCTGGGTGGATCGGCACCCCTTTGGGTGGCCCCTTTTCTCTCATGAAAGGTGGCGTTGTGAGGGTGATCTTGTCCCCCGGTGTGACCTGCTGGCAGGGAAATGGGAGGGAAGGCAAAGGATGAGGAGGGCGTGGGATGGGTGAGGGACCAGGTCCTGATCACTCCCCTTTCTCCTCCACCACCTTCACTCTCACCACATGGGCGGGAGAGACCTTCACCAGGCCTGGGCGGCCCTCCTCCTGGAGACGTTCGATCTCCACCTGCATGTATCTGCCCAGGAGGGTGGCCAGTCTCTCCACCTCCTGCTGGAGTTCTTCTATCTGTTCCCTGAGCCTGAGGATGATCTCTACTCCCGCCAGGTTCACCCCCAGTTCCCGGGTGAGGGTGAGGATGGTCCGGAGTCTCTCGATGTCCTCCTGGGAGTAGAGGCGGGTATTGCCCTCGGTGCGGGCGGGCTTAATCAGGCCCTCCCTTTCGTAGAGCCTGAGGGTCTGGGGGTGTATATCGAGCATCTTGGCTACGGTGGATATGAGATAGAGGGGTCTCTCCTTTTCCATGGCCTTCCTCCTTTACGGCCCTAATGGCCGTATCTCCTCAGGATCTCCTCCCGGGGATTCTCCCCCTTCCTGGACCGGGCCAGTTCCCTCAGGAGCTGGATCTCCCTGCCGTTGAGGTTCCTGGGGGTGACCGTTTTCACCTCCACATAGAGGTCACCCCTGGTGCCCCCTTTGGGTCTGGGCATGCCTTTGCCCTTGAGACGGAACTTCTGTCCGCACTGGGTGCCGGGAGGCACTTTCATCTTCACCGCCCCCTCCAGGGTGGGCACCTCTATTTCACCTCCTAAAGCGGCTTCCCAGAAGGTGATGGGTACCCTGCAGTAGAGGTTGTTCCCTTTGCGTTCGAAGAAGGGATGGGGCTTCACCCTGGTGATGATGTAGAGGTCTCCCGGAGGACCTCCCAGGATTCCGGGTTCTCCCTTGCCGGCCACCCTCACCCGGGTCCCGTTGTCCACCCCTGGAGGGATTTTCACCTTCACCGTCTCCAGTTTCCCCCCCCGGTTGATGGTGATCTCTGTGGTGACACCTCTGTAGGAGTCTTCCAGGGAGAGCTCCATCTGGTACTCCAGGTCCCTTCCCTTTTCAGGGCCGGGGGCTTCTTCCCTCCATGTACGTCTCCTGCGGCCACCGAAGATCTGGGAGAAGAGGTCTCCCAGGTCAAAGCCCCCAACGTCGAAGCGCCCCCCTCTACCCAGATCTCCTATGTTGAAGTCGAAGTGGATGTCCTGGAAATCGAAGCCTCCAGGTCCACCGCCGGGACCGCCCTGGGCCCCGGTGAAGGCGGCGTGGCCCATCTGGTCGTAGGCCTTGCGTTTCTCAGGGTCTGACAGGACCTGGTATGCCTCGGTGATCTCCTTGAACTTCTCCTCGGCCTCTTTGTTGCCGGGGTTCACATCGGGGTGGTACTTCCTGGCCAGCCGGCGGTAGGCCTTCTTGATCTCTTCTTCTGAGGCGTTCCTGCTTACCCCCAGTATCTCGTAGTAGTCTCTCTTTGTGGCCATCTCCCCACCCCTCTTTGCAGTGTGGAAGGGGGAGGGGTTACCTCCCCCTCATTCTTCACTTCTTCTCTTCGAAGTCGGCATCCACCACTTCGCCCTCCTCCACGGTCCCTTCCTGGCTGGAGGTTCCAGTGGTGCCCTCCGCGGTGGACCCTCCTCCTGCCTGGGCCTGTTGCTGGTAGAGGGCCTGGGCGATTCTGTGGGAGATGCTGGTGATCTCCTGGGTGGTGTTCCTCAGGTCGGTCAGGATGGTGTCTATCCTGGAAGCATCCTGGATGGAAAGGCTCTCTTCCAGGACTTTTTTGGCCTTGGACATGGCTTCCTCGGCGGCCTGGAGGTCGGCCACGGGGATCTTTTCCTTGTTTTCGTTGATGGTCTTCTCCATGGTGTAGACCAGGCCGTCCAGCTGGTTCCTGGCCTCGATGACCTCCTTGCGCTTGCGGTCCTCCTCGGCGTGGCGCTCGGCCTCCTTCACCATCTGCTCGATCTCCTCCTGGGAGAGGCCGCTGCTGGCGGTGACGGTGATCTTCTGCTCCTTGCCCGTGGCCATGTCCTTGGCCGAGACGTGGAGGATGCCGTCGGCGTCTATGTCGAAGGTGACCTCGATCTTGGGCACACCCCTGGGAGCGGGGGGTATCCCGTCCAGGTGGAACCGGGCCAGGGTCCGGTTGTCTCTGGCCATGGGCCTCTCGCCCTGGAGCACGTGGATCTCTACACTGGTCTGGTTGTCTGTGGCCGTGGTGAAGATCTCCGTCTTCCTGGTGGGTATGGTGGTGTTCCTGGGGATGAGGACCGTCATAACGCCTCCCAGGGTCTCTATACCCAGGGAGAGGGGCGTCACGTCCAGCAGCAGGATGTCCTTCACCTCGCCTGTGAGGACTCCCGCCTGGATGGCGGCGCCCAAAGCCACAGCCTCATCGGGGTTGATGTCTTTTCTGGGTTCCCTGCCAAAGATCTCCCTCACCTTGGCCTGGACGGCGGGGATGCGGGTGGAGCCGCCCACCAGGATCACCTCGTCGATGTCGGCGGCGGTGAGTCCTGCATCCTTCAGGGCCTGGTGGCAGGGTTCCACTGTGCGTTCGATGAGATCGGCCACCAGGGCCTCGAATTTGGCCCGGGTGAGTTTCATGAGTAGGTGTTTGGGACCGCTGGCGTCGGCGGTGATGAAAGGTAGATTTATCTCCGTCTCCATGACGGAGGAGAGCTCACACTTGGCCTTTTCGGCGGCTTCCTTGAGCCTCTGCATGGCCATGGGGTCTTTGGAGAGATCGATGCCCTGCTCTTTTTTGAACTCCTCCACGATCCAGTCGATGATGCGCTGATCGAAGTTGTCCCCTCCCAGGTGAGTATCGCCGTTGACGGCCTTCACCTCGAATACCCCGTCGCCCACCTCCAGGATGGAGATGTCGAAGGTGCCACCTCCCAGGTCATAGACGGCGATCTTGCCCCCCTTCTTCTTGTCCAGTCCATAGGCCAGAGCGGAAGCTGTGGGCTCGTTCACCAGCCTGAGGACCTCCAAGCCTGCAATCTGACCGGCGTCCTTGGTAGCTTTGCGCTGGGAGTCGTTGAAGTAGGCGGGAACGGTGATGACCGCCTTCTCCACCTTCTCTCCCAGGTAGGCCTCGGCAGCCTCCTTCAGCTTCCTGAGAATCATGGCCGAGATCTCGGGGGGAGAGTACAGCTTGCCCCCTACCTCTACCCTCACGTCGCCTTTAGGTCCCTTCACCACCTTGTATGGGACCATGGAGATCTCGTCCTGGACCTCTTCGTAGCGACGGCCCATGAACCTCTTGATGGAAAAGATGGTATTCTCGGGGTTGGTGACTGCCTGGCGCTTGGCCACCTGCCCCACCAGGATTTCCCCGTCCTTGGTGAAGGCCACCACCGACGGAGTGGTCCTGGCACCTTCTTGATTGGGTATGATGCGGGGTTCACCCCCTTCCATGACAGCTACCACAGAGTTGGTGGTGCCCAGGTCGATGCCTATTACCTTTCCCATGTCTTTATCCTCCCCTTTGGAATTTTTCCTTTTTCACACCCTGGGAGGAATATAGGACTTGAGTCTGTTATTGTCAATATCATTGATTCGAGGAGTTATAACTTTCTCTGGCCTTTGATTTTCTGGGACCAGGAGTGTTAAAAGATGGCCTTGCTTCATGGGAGGCGGCTGGTGAGGGGGGAAGATGACCCTTAACTCAGCCTTTATCCGGGTTTATGGGAGGGTGTCTTGAAGAGGGAAGTAGAGAGGATGATTCACGAGGCTCTGGGGGGTTTGGGACTGGAAACCAGGGTTCAGGTGGACTATCCCAGGGACCCCAGGTTTGGCGACTACACCACCAACGCCGCCATGGTTATGGCCAGAGAACTCAGGACCAATCCCCGGGAGCTTGCCCAGAGGATGGCCCAGGCCCTGGATCACCCCATGATAGAGAAGGTGGAGGTGGCGGGGCCGGGTTTTGTCAATCTCTTCATGAAGAGGGAGTGGTGGTACAGGGGCTTCTCCAGAGTGCTGAGGGAAGGCGAGGCTTTCGGTGACCTGGACCTGGGGCGGGGCAAAAGGGTCCAGGTGGAGTTCGTGTCCGCCAATCCCACGGGACCCCTGCACATAGGCCATGGTAGGGGTGCAGCCGTGGGGGACTCCCTGGCCCGGATCCTGGAGAAGGCGGGCTATGAGGTGGAGCGGGAGTATTATGTGAATGATGCCGGTCGCCAGATCCGGGTTTTGGGGGAATCCATTTGGGCCCGTTGCATGGAGATGGGTGGGATGGAGGTGGCATTTCCCCAGGACGGCTACCGGGGAGAGTATGTGATCCAGTTGGCCAGGAGGGCTCTGGAGGAGATGCCCCAGGTGATGGATCTGCCCAAGGATGAGGCCGTGGAGAGGCTGGCCCGATGGGGTGCCGAGGAGATTCTGAAGGCCATTCAATCAGACCTGGAAGCCTTTGGGGTCACCTTCCATTCCTGGTTCAGGGAGAGGACCCTGTACGAGAGGGATCTGGTGGGCGAGGCCCTGGATAGGCTCAAGGAAGGGGGGTTCATATACGAGAAAGACGGTGCCCTCTGGTTTGCCTCTAGTCGTCTGGGGGACGACAAGGATCGGGTGGTGGTGAGAGCCAATGGAGAGCCCACCTATCTGGCCTCGGACATTGCATATCACGCTTTGAAGGCCGACAGGGGATTCCATCTGCTGGTGGACGTGTGGGGAGCCGATCACCATGGCTACGTACCCAGGATCAAGGCGGCCCTGGAGGCTTTAGGCTATGATCCGGAGATGCTTCAGGTCCTCCTTATCCAGATGGTGAGTCTCATCAAGGGTGGGGAGAAAGTGTCGATGTCCACCCGTCAGGGGGAGTTTGTCCCTCTGGCCGAGCTGGTGGAGGAGGTGGGCAAAGACGCCGTGCGTTTCATCTTCCTCACCAGGAAGGGCGATGCCCATTTAGACTTCGACGTGGACCTGGCCAAGAGCCAGACGGAGGAGAATCCTGTGTTCTACGTCCAGTACGCCCATGCCCGGATCTCATCCATCTTCAGGACAGCGGCAGAGAGGGGCATCCCCATGCCCCAGACCTTCCATGAGGTGGATCTCACCCCCCTGGAGCTGGGGGAGGAGTTGGGGCTTATCAAAAAGGTCCTACGGTTTCCCCACCTCATAGAATCCATGGCCAGGAGCCTGGAGCCTCACAGACTCACTTATTATCTTCAGGAGTTGGCGGCGGCCTTCCATAGCTACTACAACCACTACAGGGTCTTGGTGGAGGATCAGGTTTTGAGGGAGGCCCGTTTGGCCCTGGCTAAAGGGGTGCAGGTGGTGGTAAGGGAAGGATTGAGGCTTTTGGGGGTGGACGCGCCCCACTCTATGTGAGGTGGTGGAATGAGAGAGTACACCTTGGACACCAGGGAACTGGGTGCCCTGGTTCTGGTGATCCTGGCTCTTCTGGTGGTGGCTTTCTTTATAGGGGTTAATGTGGGTGAAAGGCATGAACGGGCCAGGGGTAAAGGTAAAGTCTCCGTGGTCTCTGCCCCCACAGGGGAGACTTCGAAGGCCGGGGCGAAGCCCGGGGCCTTGGCTCAGAAGGGGACCAAGGCCGCCCAGAAGGCCGGAAGGAGGGTGGAGAAGGGGACCCCGGCCGGGGTCTCTGGGGCTTCAAAGGCCGTCTTGAAGAGGGGCTACTACGTCCAGGTGGGAGCCTTCAAGGAGAAGGTCTGGGCTGAGAAGTGGCGGGATAAAGTGAGGGCCAGGGGATACAGGGTGTTGGTCCTTTACTCCTCTGCCAGGGGGGTGCATAGGGTGGTGATAGGCCCTTACAGTTCCAAGGAACTGGCCGTCAGGGTGGCCAGGAAGGTGGATGGGGTCTTCAAGGTGAGGTCCAGTGTGGTGCCGGATAGTAGGTTGCGTTAGTCTTCTACTCTTTCTGGCGGCGTGCGCCGTGGCTCCTCCTCCCCCACCTCCCGGGAGGGTGGCCAGAAAGAGCGTGGTGGAGGAGGAGTTCCAAAGGGCCAGGGCCCTGGAGGGCCAGGGGAGGGAGAGGGAGGCCCTTCTCTTATACCGGAAGGTGATGGAGGAGGTGCCCTCTGCCCGACTGGGGTTCAAGGCTGCCTTCAGGGCCGCCGGGATCTATTGGAAGAGAGGGTACGGTGAGAAGGCCCTGGAACTTCTCCACAGGGTGGTCGAGGAGGTAGGGTCCCGGGATCCTCTGTACCACGACTCCTGTCTCCTCATGGCCAAGATCCTTTACCGGCAGGGAAGGGAGGAAGAGGCCAGGGCCTATCTGGAGAAGGTGAATCCTGCTCTGGTTTCTCCCCAGGAGTACGAGGCCCTGGAGAGGGCACTGATTCCCCCTCCCACCCCCAAGGAAGCCGTGGCTCCCCGAAAGAAATACAAGGTGCTCCTCTTCCTGGAGGAGTCTCCCCTATTGAAGGGTGAACAGATCCAGGTGGAGAGGGGAGTGAAGCTGGCCTTGGAGGGCACGGGAGTGGAGGTGGAAGAGGTCTCCTCGCCCCAGGAGCTGGACTCCCTGGAGGGGGCCTTCCTGGGTGTGGTGGGTCCCTTGTTGGTGAGGCAGCTCTCCCCTGTGCTGGACTGGGCTATGACCCGGGAGCTCCCGGTGGTCACCCCCTTCCCCGTGGCCCCGGGTTTGACCGCTAAGTATCCCCATCTCTTCAGGACGTCCCTTCCCCTGGATCAGGAGGCCTCTTTCATGGCGGGTTTCCTGCGCCGGGAGCTCAAGGTGAAAGAGCTGGCCCTGTTCTATCCCGATACTCCCTATGGTCGGGTTATGTCCCGGCTCCTGTCCCAGGAGTTCCAGCAGGTGGGGGGAGAGGT
The DNA here is from genome assembly GCA_027020915.1 of bacterium. Lineage (GTDB taxonomy): Bacteria > Thermosulfidibacterota > Thermosulfidibacteria > Thermosulfidibacterales > B14-G1 > B14-G1. The sequence goes on along the minus strand of JALUVF010000086.1, from coordinate 782 downwards.
GAGTCTCTTGAGGTCTTATCCTTCGGATACAAAGGACTTTTCCTCCTATGCCGCGGAACTGGAGGAATGGGAAAGGGCAGGGGTTCTGCCCCAGGCCCTGTACGTCCCTGACTCATGGAGGAGGGTGGTTCTCCTTGTGCCCCAGCTGGTCTATCACAACGTGAAGGGCATCTCTCTGGCGGGATCGGCCCTGTGGGATGATCCCCGTTTGGTGAGGGAGGGGGGAGGGTACGTGGAGTATGCCGTCTTTCCCGACACCTTCACACCCAATTCCCCCTATCTCCCGGTGCTGGAGTTTTACTACAGGTTTAAACTCGCCTTCGGTGTGGACCCCACTCCCCTGGCGGCCCAGGCCTACGATGCCGCCCGGGCCCTTCTGGCCCGGATAGGGAAGGAAGGGAAGCTCATGCCTCTGGATGAGGTGAGTTTCCTGGGAGTGACCGGGATGACCGGTTTCACGCCCCAGGGCGATCCCACCAGGATGCCTTTCCTCCTGGTGGTGGAGGGAGGGGCCATTCGCCAGATGAATTGATTTCCAGAGGGAGGTCTCTCCCGTTCTGTAGGGGATTCTCACTCCTCCAGGAGCCTCTTCACCTCCTGGCTCTTCTCCAGGGGACATACCAGGACCCCTTGGGGGGTGGCCATGACTACCAGTCCCTCCACTCCCAGGACCTTCACGGGGATTTGGTGGCCCCATATGAGGGAGTCCCGGGTTTCTATGGCCTGGACTTCTCCTCTGAGGACGTTGCCTTCTCCATTCTTGTCCAGGATTTCCCTCAGGG
>JALUVF010000085.1 GCA_027020915.1 bacterium | reverse complement strand
TTGGGGGGGGGGGGGGGGGGGGGGGGGGCCACATACGAGAAACTGAAGGTCTTTAGCGAGGCCCTCCACTACATACTCTCATCTTACGTGGAGCCGGTGAAGACCAAAGACCTCCTGTACGGGGCCATTAAAGGCATGGTGGGGGAGCTGGATCCCCACTCGGCCTTTCTCACTCCCGACATGTTTAAAGAGATGCAGGTGGAGACCAGGGGGGAGTTTGGTGGCCTGGGCATAGAGATCACCATCAGGAAGGGCAAACTCACGGTGGTGTCTCCCATAGAGGGCACCCCGGCCTACAAGGCGGGGGTGAAGGCGGGAGACGTCATCATCAAGATCGATGGGAAGTCCACGGAGGGGATCACCCTCATGGAGGCGGTGAAGAAGCTCAGGGGGCCCAAGGGTACCAAGGTGACCATCACTATAGTCCGGGAGGGCCTGGAGAAGCCCCTGGACATCACCATCACCAGGGCCATCATCAAGATCAAGAGCGTGGTCTATCGCATGGAGGATCCTCAGGCCAAGGTGGGCTACGTGAGAATCAGGGCCTTCAGGGAGCATACGGCCAGGGATCTCAAGAGAGCTATAGAGGACCTGAGAGCTAAAGGGATGAAGGCCTTGATCTTGGATCTGAGGAACGACCCGGGAGGATTGCTCACCCAGGCGGTGAAGGTGTCGGATCTTCTCCTCCCGGAGGGAAGGCTCATCGTCTATACCAAGGGGCGGACAAAAGAGGACCAGATGCGCTTCACGAGCCAGTACAGGCCCATCCTGCCCCCCACCTTCCCCATGGTGGTTCTGGTGAACGCGGGTTCTGCCAGTGCATCTGAGATCGTGTCCGGGGCCCTTCAGGACTGGCACAGGGCCGTTATCATGGGAGAAAGGTCCTTTGGTAAGGGCTCGGTGCAGACCATCTTCCCCCTCTCCGATGGGTCGGCCCTCAAGCTCACCACCGCAGAGTACTATACCCCCAAAGGGCGCTCCATCCAGGAGGAGGGGATCATCCCCGATGTGGTGATACCCTCCAACCTCAAGGTGGTGAAAGGGAAGATGCCGGTCATCAGGGAGGAGTTTCTCAAGAGACACCTGAAGAACGAGACCAAGCCTGGAGGGGAGAAGGCCGGCGTCAAAGAGGAGAAGGGCAAAGGGAAGGAGGAGGATCTCCAGCTCAAATACGCCGTGGAGTTCCTCAAGGGCTGGCTCTTGATGGAAGGACGGATCCTTGGCCAAAAGGCGGGCTAAAGCCAGGAAGACACCTGGCGGCAAGGGTAAGGGGGGAGCCCGGCTCCCCCTTTTTAGGTTCAAAGGGTTTCTTCTGGCCCTGGTGGTGGTAGGTGCCCTGCTGGCTCTGGGGCTTTTCATGACCCCCAGGGACTACCGGGCCTCCACCCGGAGGCTGGCTACCCGGGTGATCTCCCACCTCTCCCTGGAGAGGGGTTGGAGGCTGATGGGGACCACCTGGGTGGAGAGACGCAGGGGCCGGGACCGGTGGGAGACTGCCGTCACCACTTGGCGGGTGAAGGGTGATCCTGGAAGGGTACTCCGGGGAGTGGGGAAGACCTTCCCCGGGTTGATGGTCCAGGGGAAGGGTAGGGAGTGGTCCTGCTACCAGGGGAAGAGGGAGATCCTGAGGCTCCTGGTCCTGGTATCTCCGCCTCCTTCGGCCCTTGAGGCTCCCAGGGCCCGGGTGGCCATAGTGATAGACGATATGGGCTACAGGATGGATCTGGCCAGGGCGTTTATCAATCTCCCCTGGCCCATCACCTTCTCCGTTTTGCCCTTTACGGGCAGGGCGCGAGAGGTGGCCACCCTGGCCCATGTCAAGGGTCACGAGGTGATGCTCCATCTCCCCATGGACGCCAACGGGGGTGGGGAGGCCATAGAGCGCCTGGAATCCAGGACTCCCGGGATGCTTCTGGTATCCATGAGCGACGGAGAACTGAGGCGTCTGGTGAGGAAGGAGATGGCCCAGATCCCCTATGCCCGGGGGGCCAACAACCACATGGGTTCCCGGTTCACCAGGGATGCCCGGTGCATGAGGGTGGTTCTCACGGAGCTGAAGGCCCGGGGATACTACTTCCTGGATTCCCTGACAGACAGCCGGAGCGTGGCCTGCCAGGAGGCCAGAAAGGTGGGGGTGAGGTGCTTTAGGCGGGACGTCTTCCTGGACAACTCCCGGGACGTGGCCTATATCCTCCATCAGCTTGACCTTTTGGCCCGCTTGGCCCTTAAGAGGGGCCGGGCCGTGGCCATAGGCCATCCCAGTGAAGCCACCCTGGAGGCCCTGAGTGAGGGCCTTCCCAAACTGGAGAAGATGGGTATAAAGGTGGTACCTCTGTCGAAGTTTTAGCTTTGGACAATTCAGGTTGGGGGATGCCATGAAGTGCGTCTTTAAGAGACCCGAGAGTCTCACCGGTAAAGAGTTTCACTTCTGCCCGGGCTGTCACCACGGCCTCGCCCATCGGCTGGTGGCCGAGGTGATAGACCAGCTTGGAGTCAGGGAGAAGACCATAGGCATTGCCCCGGTGGGCTGCGCCGTCTTTCTCTACGACTACTTCAACCTGGACGTGGCCGAGTCTCCCCATGGCAGGGCTCCCGCAGTGGCCACGGGGATCAAGCGTTCCCAGGCGGATAAGGTGGTCTTCTGTTACCAGGGGGACGGAGAGATCACCGCCATAGGGACGGCGGAGATCATCCATGCCGCCAACAGGGGGGAGAACATCACCGTCATATACATCAACAATGCCGTATACGGTATGACGGGGGGACAGATGGCCCCCACCACCATAGTGGGACAGAAGGCCTCCACCTGTCCCTACGGCAGGGACCCCAGCAACTCGGGTTTCCCCATCAGGATGGTGGAGATGCTCTCTACCCTGGAGGCTCCTGCCTACCTGGCCCGGGTGGCCCTCAATAGCCCCGTGAGGGTGAAGAAGGCCAGGAAGGTCATCAGGAAGGCCTTTGAGATGCAGCTCAACCAGGTGGGGTTCTCCATGGTGGAGGTCCTCTCCGCCTGTCCCACCAACTGGCGCATGACCCCCCTCAAGGCCTGTCAGTGGATAGAGGAGGAGATGATGCGCTACTTCCCCCTGGGGGTATTCAAGGAGAAGGAGATCTGACATGGGCATGTATATAGACACTTTTATGGCGGGAATAGGGGGACAGGGCATTCTCCTCATGGGACAGCTCCTGGCCAGGGCCGCAGCCTCCCAGGGGCTCCAGACCACCTGGTTGCCCGTCTACGGGGTGGAGAAGAGGGGAGGGGACGCCACCTGCACCGTCATCATCTCCGACGAAGAGATCTACTCCCCCGTGGTGGCCCATCCCCAGACCATGATCCTCATGCACTCCCGCATGGTACCCCGCTTCCTGCCCCGGCTCCAGGAGAAGGGGCTTTTGATAGTCAATTCCACCCTCATCTCCCGGGAGGAGATTACCCGGAAGGACATAGACCTAGTGGAGGTGCCTGCCGGGGAGATGGCCCAGGAGATAGGTAGCGAGAGAGTGGCCAACCTGGTCCTTTTGGGGGTTTTCCTCAAAAAGACAGGGGTGTTGCCTCTGGAGGTGGTCCAGGAGGAGCTGAAGAGGTCTTCATCCAAGGGCAAGGAGGGACAGACGGAGATGAACTTGAAGGCCCTGGAAAAGGGGTACGGTCTGGGTTCAACGTTTTAAGTTCAACGTCCAAGGTGTTGCCTGACAATGGAAAACCTGGAACTTTGAAGGCCGACCCTGGAACTTTTCCTTCTTCAAAGAGTCGTCTATGGATGTATGGAGTCAGTCGGTGATCCTGGGGGTGGTCCAGGGGCTCACGGAGTTTTTACCCGTGAGCAGCTCGGGACATCTGGTCCTCCTTTGGGGAGGTTTTCGATGGCCAGGATAGTGATGGAGGATAGGGTGTGGGAGGTGAAGAGGAGGATGAATGTCCTGCGTTTCCTCCAGAGGGAGGGAATCAACCCCGAGGAGGTCCTGGTCATCATCAACGGGAAGGTGGTGACGGAAGACGCCGTCATGGAACCCCAGGACCAGGTGAAGATCCTCTGGGTTCTCTCCCGGGGCTAGGGCTATGAAGTGCAAGGTATGCAAGAGGCCTGCCGTCATCAATCTCAGGGCCCAGAACCGGGGCCTGTGCGAGGGGTGCTTCGACCGCTACGTCCTGGATCGGGTGGAGAAGGCCATAAAGCGGTTCAAGATGTTCACCAGGAAGGAGAAGGTCCTGGTGGCCGTGTCCGGGGGCAAGGACAGCCTGGGGCTTTGGGACATTCTGGCCCGGTTGGGCTACAATCCCACGGGGCTCTTTGTCGATATGGGTATCCATCGGCATGGCCATTCCGAGCGTTCCCGGAAGGTGGTGGAGGCCTTTGCTCGATCCCGGGGTCTGGAGCTCATAGTGGAGTCCCTGGCGGACTGGTGGGGCAAAGGGATAGAGGAGATCGGCCGGCGGGTCCTGTGTCCCACCTGCGGCATGGCCAAGCGATACCTCACCAACCGGACGGCTGTGGAGGGGGGATTCCATGTCCTGTGTACCGGCCACAATCTGGACGACGAGGCCGCCGTCCTCCTGTCCAATACCCTCAACTGGCAGGTGGGGTATCTGGCCCGCCAGTCCCCTGTCCTGGAGGCCTGGCACCCCCGTCTCACCCGTAAGGCCAAGCCCCTGGTCCTCCTCACCGAGAGGGAGTCTGCCCTGTACACGATTTTGAGGGGCATAGAGTACATGGACGAGCCCTGCCCCTACTCCCGGGGGGCCACCACCCTCGTTTACAAGAGGCTTCTCAACCAGGTGGAGTGGCGCTCTCCCGGGACCAAGCAGCGTTTTTATACCCTCTTTCTCAAGAACAAGGGCCTGTTTGAAGGGGTGGCCCGGGAGGAGAGGGAGGGGCTCAAAGAGTGCGAGAGGTGCGGGCAACCCACCTGGGAGGGCCTGTGCGCCTTTTGCCGCTTCGTGGAGGGAAGCCATGGAGACCGTGGGAGAGAGGTTCCAGAGGGAGACCAAGTACGGCCGTAGGGCTCGGCCTCCAGCCACTCGTATCCTGGCTCGGCCTGAGGAGTTTAAGTCCTATCCGGGGGCCCCCCGTATTCTCCTGCCTCCCCCTCCCGGGGAGGAGGGTCCCGGAGTATGGAGGGTCATGGAGGCCCGCCGGTCCATTCGGGATTTTGCCCCCGAGGGGATCCCCCTGGAGACCATGGCCAGGCTGGTCTGGTCGGTGGGGGGTATAAGAGAGAAGAGGTGGGGCTTTGCCTTTCGCATAGTCCCTTCGGCGGGGGCCCTGTATCCCGTGGAGACCTACCTTATGATCAACAGGGTAGAGGGGCTCGAGAAGGGGATATACCATCTCCACGTGCCCACCTTCTCTCTCGAACTGGTGAGGGAAGGGGACCTCTCCCGGGAGCTCACCAGGGCCGCCCTGGGTCAGGAGATGGTGGCTGAGGGGGCGGCCACCTTCTTGTGGACGGCGGTGATAGACCGGTGCCGTATCAAGTACGGAGAGAGGGCCTTCCGCTACATCTACCTGGACGCCGGCCATTTGGGCCAGAATCTCTACCTGGCGGCCACGGCCCTGGGACTGGGCTGCTGTACCATAGGCGCTTTCTTCGACGATGAGGTGAACGCCGTTCTGGGAGTAGACGGCCTGGAGGAGACGGTGATCTACCTGGGAGCGGTGGGGGTGCCCGCCTGATCCTCCCTTGCCTTTCAGCAGTCCCGCCAGGGGCTTAATGCCTCTCCTCCTTTACAAGGCAAGGAGTCCTCTGTTAAGAATCCGCCAAGTTGCTCAGGAGGAGGGGAGATGAAGAAGGTTGAGGCCATCATAAAGCCTTTCAAGCTGGACGACGTGAAAGACCGCCTTGGGGAGGTGGGTATCCAGGGGATCACGGTCATGGAGGTGAAGGGGTTCGGCCGTCAGAAGGGTCATACAGAGCTCTACCGGGGGGCCGAGTACGTGGTGGATTTCCTCCCCAAGATCAAGATAGAAGTGGTTATTCCCGACGATATGGTGGAGGAGGTGATAGAGGCTATTGAGGGGGCGGCCCACACGGGCAGGATCGGCGATGGCAAGATCTTCGTCATTCCCGTGGAGGATGCCGTGAGGATCAGGACCGGTGAGCGGGGTGATGGTGCCCTGTGAGGAGTGGGGAATGAGACTGGCCCTGGCTTCGGATCATGGGGGTTTTGAGCTCAAGGAGGCGGTGAAAGGGTGGCTCCAGGAGTGGGGCCATGAGGTGGTGGATTTGGGCACCCACTCTTCCCGGTCGGTGGACTACCCCGATTACGTCGGCCGGGCCGCTGCTGCCGTCTCCAGGGGTGAGGTGACCAGGGCTGTGGTCCTCTGTGGCACGGGTATAGGGGCTTCCATAGTGGCCAACAAGTATCCCGGAGTGCGGGCCACCCTGTGCCACGACATCTATACCGCCAGAATGAGCAGGCTCCACAATGACTCTAATGTCTTGGCTATGGGAGGCAGGGTCCTGGGTGCAGACCTGGCCCGGGAGATGTTGAAGGTGTGGCTGGAGACCCCTTTTGAAGGGGGACGCCACGAGAGGAGACTCAAGAAACTGGAAGACTTAGAGCGCAGGATTCTGGAGGGTGAAGAACCATGATGGAAGAGATATGGAGGGTGGATCCCCAGCTGGCGGAGGCCATCTGCAAGGAGATAGACCGTCAGGCCTACAAGCTGGAGCTCATCGCCTCGGAGAACTTCGCCAGCATGGCGGTGCTCCAGGCCCAGGGCTGTGTCATGACCAACAAGTACGCCGAGGGATACCCGGGCAAGCGGTACTACGGCGGATGCCAGTGGGTGGACGTGGCCGAAGACCTGGCCCGGGAGAGGGCCAAGGAGCTCTTTGGCTGCCATCATGTCAACGTCCAGCCCCACTCGGGTACCCAGGCCAATATGGCTGTCTATATGGCGGTCTTAAAGCCGGGGGATACCATTCTGGCCATGGACCTGGCCCATGGGGGACATCTCTCCCATGGGGCATCCATAAACTTTTCGGGGCAGCTCTACAATGTGGTCTTCTATGGCGTGGACAGGGAGAAGGAGACCATAGACTTCCATCAGGTGAGGGAGTTGGCTTTGAAGCACAGGCCCCGGCTCATAGTGGTGGGGGCCAGCGCCTATCCCCGGGTCATTGACTTTGCCGCCTTCCGGGAGATTGCCGATGAAGTGGGGGCCTATATCATGGCGGACATCGCCCATATAGCAGGCCTGGTGGCCACGGGACTCCATCCCTCTCCTATCCCCTACTGCGAGTTCGTCACCACCACCACCCACAAGACCCTCAGGGGTCCCAGGGGTGGCATGATCATGTGTCGTCAGGAGTTTGCCCAGGTGATAGACAAGACGGTCTTCCCCGGCATTCAGGGAGGACCTCTCATGCACGTCATTGCCGCCAAGGCCGTGGCCTTCAAGGAGGCCCTCTCCCCTGATTTCAGGGAGTATCAAAGCCAGATCGTGAAGAACGCCGCCGCCCTGGCCGGGACCCTTCAGGAAAAGGGGTTCCGCCTGGTCTCAGGGGGTACGGACAACCATCTCATGCTGGTGGACTTGAGGAGCAAGGGCATAACGGGCAAGGAGGCGGAGGGCGCCCTGGAAGAGGCGGCCATCACCGTCAACAAGAACATGATTCCTTTCGATCCCCAGAAACCCTTCATTGCCAGTGGCATCCGTATCGGCACTCCCGCTGTCACCACCCGGGGCATGAAGGAGCCTGAGATGGTGGCCATTGGTGAGATGATCGCCCGGGTCCTGGAGCATCCTGGAGACCCCCGGGTGAGGAGGGAAGTGGCAGACCAGGTGAGGGAACTCTGCCGCCGGTTTCCCCTCTATGACCGGCTTCAGAGGGAGTGCCAGTCCTGAGGGGGCCATGGAGGCTCGACACTATCTAAAATCCCGGGCTCCGGCCTTCCTTCCCCGGACTTGAGGAGAGGAGATGGCCAGGCCTTCCTGGGACCGGTATTTCATGGAGATCGCCACCATGGTCTCCAGCCGGTCCACGTGTATCCGCAGACGGGTGGGAGCGGTGCTGGTGAAGGACAAGAGGATCCTGGCCACGGGATACAACGGTCCTCCCTCGGGCCTGGCCCACTGTGAGGATGTGGGGTGTCTCAGAGAAAAGTTGGGTATTCCTTCGGGGGAGCGTCATGAGATCTGCAGGGGGCTCCATGCCGAACAGAACGCCATCATCCAGGCGGCCCTCCACGGAGTGAGCATCAGAGGGGCCCAGCTTTACACCACCACCTTCCCCTGCATCATCTGTTCCAAGATGCTCATAAACGCCGGTATAAGGGAGATATTTTTCGGGGAGGGCTACCCCGATGGCCTCTCAGCCGATCTTCTGGAGGAGGCGGGGATAAAACTGGTGAAGCTGGAGGAAGGGTGAGGTGTCCCCATTGCCATAACCCGGAGTCCAGGGTCCTGGACTCCAGGACCATCAAAGAGGGGACGGTGATACGTCGCAGGAGGGAGTGCCTGGAGTGTGGTCATCGTTTCACCACCTACGAACGGGCTGAAGAGACCATCCCCCTGGTGGTGAAGAAGGACGGGCGCCGGGAGCCTTACAGCCGGGAGAAGATCCTGGTGGGTATCAGAAAGGCCTTCGAGAAACGCCCCGTCTCCGCCCAGGAGCAGGAGGAGTTGGTGGACGAGGTGGAGAGGTACCTCCTCTCTCTGGGCGAGAAGGAGGTGTCCTCCCGGCTCATTGGTGAAAGGGTGATGGAGCTCATAAAAAAGGTGGATCAGGTGGCGTATGTGCGTTTTGCTTCGGTCTACAGGCGATTCAGGGACCTGTCCGACTTCATCGAGGAACTGAGGACCCTTATGGAGGGGTCCCAGGAGGGGGAGGAAGAGAAGCCTCCCGCCCCTTCCCGCCATCCTAAAAGGCGGCCTCGTCCTCCCCGGGTGAAGGATCTCCTTCCCAGGTTGCCTCTGGAAGAGGGGGAGGACCCCGAGTCCGAGGAGTGATATGTTCAAGATGGACCCCGCTAAAATCGTGGTGGGTTCTTTTGTGGCGGTCATCCTTTCGGGTACCTTTCTCCTCACCCTGCCCGTAGCCACGGTGGACGGTAGGGGACTCTCCCTGGTGAACGCCCTCTTCACCGCCACTTCGGCCACCTGTGTCACGGGTCTCATTGTGGTGGATACGGGCAGGGTCTTCACCCTCTTCGGTCAGCTGGTGATCCTTGCCCTCATCCAGGTGGGGGGGCTGGGGGTCATGACCTTATCTACCTTCTTCCTCACTATGGTGGGAAGGCGCCTCTCCCTGAGGGGGAAGATGGTGGTCCAGGATGCCCTCAATTATTACGAGATGTCCAGCCTCTTGGAACTGGTGCGTTACATCCTCATCTTCACCCTGATCCTGGAGGCCCTAGGTACGGTCTTTCTCTCCCTCTCCTTCTACCCCAGGGAGGGGATGAGGGGAATTTACGTAGCCTTCTTCCACTCCATTTCGGCCTTTTGCAATGCGGGTTTTTCCCTCTACTCCAACTCCCTCATGGGTTACAGGGGGGATCCGGTAGTCAACTTCACCGTCATGGGTCTCATCGTCCTGGGGGGATTGGGTTTCCCCGTTCTCCTGGACCTCTATTACAGGTTCTTCCGCTTCAAAGAGCGTTCCCGGAGGCTCAAGTTCCAGACCAGACTGGTCCTTTTGGTCACCCTCCTCCTGGTGGTGACCGGTGCGGGACTCATCTTCTTCTTCGAGTTTTCCAACCTTCTGGCCCCCCTCCCCTGGAAGGAGAAATTCTTGGCCAGCCTCTTTCAGTCCATCACCCCCAGGACTGCGGGGTTCAATACCATAAACATCGGGGCCATGAAGGAGGTGACCCTCTTCTTCATCATGCTCCTCATGTTCATCGGGGCCTCTCCCGGTGGGACGGGCGGTGGTATCAAGACCACCACGGCGGCCATCGTCTTTTTCACCATCAGGTCCATCATACGAGAGGAGAAGGAGGTGAACCTCATGGGCAGAACTGTGCCTCCCCAGGTGGTGAGCAAGGCCTTCGCCATCTTCTTCCTCTCTATGGCCCTCCTGGTTTTCACCATTCTCTTTCTTCTCTTCTTCGAGAAGGATATGCCCCTCATCAAGCTGGCCTTCGAGGCCGTATCGGCCTTTGGTACCGTGGGGCTCTCCACGGGAGTCACCTCTACCCTCTCGGTGCCTTCCAAAGTGTTGCTCTCGGTGGTGATGCTGGCGGGAAGGGTGGGTCCCCTCACCCTGGTCCTGGCTATGGCCCATAAGGAGAGCCCTCCTGAGATCAGGTATCCCGAGGCCCAGGTGATGGTGGGATGAAGGTGTGGGAGGTCTATAAGCTGGTGGCCCTCCCCTGCCTGCTGGGGTTGTCGGCCTTCTTCTCGGGGACGGAGGCGGCGGTCTTTTCCCTTCAGCCTCTGGAGGTGGAGCGCATCCGCCACAGGGAAGGGGGGCTGGCGGTGAGGGCTCTCAACCGCCTCCTCTCCCACCGGGAGGCTTTCCTCACCACGGTGCTTATTGGCAACGAGGTGGTGAATGTGGCCGTCTCTTCCCTGGCGGCGTCCCTGGCCCTGGACCTGTGGGGAGATAAGGGGTTGGGTATATCTGTGGCCGTGATGACCTTCCTTCTGGTCCTCTATGGGGAGATGGCACCCAAGGCCTGGGCCGTGTCCAAGGCCACCACCTGGGCCCTGTGGGCCTCGGTGCCCATAGTGGTTTTCTCCTACCTCATATTTCCCCTGCGGTGGCTCCTCACCAGACTGGCCGGCGGCGTCTCTCGGGTGCTGCCCCAGGAGGAGAAGGGCCTGGGGGAGAGGGAGTTCAAGGCCCTGGTGAGGGAGGGGCGTAGGAAAGGGGTGATCAAGGACGCTGAACAGGAGATGATCCTCAAGGTTTTTCGGTTCAGCCATACCCGGGTGGGGGAGATCATGACTCCCAGGACGGAGATGTTTGTGCTGGAGGTGGACACTCCTCCCATGGAGGCCTATGACAGGCTCAAAGAGGTGACTTTCAGAGAGGTC
>JALUVF010000084.1 GCA_027020915.1 bacterium | reverse complement strand
TTGGTGGTTGGAAAGCGAGCCCCCGTTGGCGCCATAGCCCTCTCCAGAGCCCTGGAGGACATGACCCCCGGGATTTATGAAACAGTCGCAGTGAAACACCCCGTGATAGAAGCGCTGATAGTGAGGAAAGCAGACCTTAAAAAACTGCCAGAGGATGAGTTCATCTCCCTGCTGCTTCGCCACTCCGGCGACCTCATGGATGAAACAGAGTCCCTCCACGTAACCTTGGACATTGAGATAGAGATTGAAGAGAAGCTGGGAGAGTAACGAAAGGGAAAGGAGGCATGGTGGTAGTCGCAGAACTCATCAAGCCGGTGAAGACCTGCCACGAGAAGACCACCCTGAGAGAGGTCCAGGAAGACCTTGCCCAGGGTCACCCTGTAGCCCTATTCTGGGGTGGCCGTTGGCGCCTCCTCCTTCCCCAGATGGCCGTGAGCTATCCCAGCACCCGCCTGGTAGTGGATCTGCCCCTGGTAGATCCACCAATACTTTCTCCAACCCTCTCCTTGGCGGAAGCCGCAGAAGTTTTGGCCTGCGCCACTGCTCCCATGGGCCTGGTGGTCGAGGATGGGAAACTACTGGGCCAGGTCTCTCCCAGAGAGGTGATGGATGCCATTGCTGAAAAGATTCGGCAAGCCGCAGAGCTGGGCAAAAGCCTCGGCGACATTCTCTCCCAGACTCGAGCCGTAATGTGGCGATACATCCTGCCAAAAGAACTCATCTCCTCCAGGGGCAGGATCAGGCCTCCCACCCTCCAGGGACTGGAAATCCACGGTCCCCTGGAAGACCTACTGGGCTACACCCTGGAAGAGTTCAAAAATACACCAGATCTCTGGCATTCCAGCATCCACCCCAAAGACAGACCCAAGGTTATCCGGGAGCTCCTGTCCCTATTTTCAGGAAAAGAGGCGGTGATCCTCGAATACCGCTTCCGGCGAAAGGACGGAAGCTGGGTCTACCTCCGGGACCAGGTGAAAGGGGAGCACAGGTTTCAAGGAGAACTGGAAGCCCTCACGGGAGTGGTCACCGACGTCACAGAAGAGATGGAAGAGAGAAAGCTGGAGGCACTGGTTCACAAAGTCCACCGGGTACTCTCGCGACGGAATCCCGGGGAGGCCCTGGGAAAAGCCTACCAGCTCCTGGGGGAACACCTTCCCATAGACGCCATACTTCTCTGGACCATCACAGGGGAGGAGATGAAGTTCGCACCCCAGTGGACTCGCAAGGGTTTCAGAGAAAGGGTCAACGCCCTGGCCCAGGAAGCCTACAAAGCTTTTTCAACACCCATCAGGTTGCAATCGAGCTTCAAGAAGGCAATCGAAGAAGAAAGGCCCGTCTATGTTCCCGACATCAGCCAGCTCCCCGGGCCTGCGGCTGACCTGGTGGCAAAACACGGCTTCCGATCCGCCTTCATCTTCCCCTTCCAGATAGAAAGCAAAAAGATGCTCCTGGGGTTGATAGGCAGCCGGGCAAACCCATTGAACGAAAGGCAAAGGGAAGTGTTAGAAGAGCTCTTCCCCACTTTCTCTTCCGTTATAAGGGCCCAGCACTACGAGAAAAAGCTGGTGGAGCTCAACGTCACCCTGGAAGAGCGTGTCCGCCGGCGAACCTATGAGATCCAAACCCTCCACGAGGTGACCAAGAAGTTCGGTTACACCCTGAACTACGACGAGCTCTTTCGCCTCGTCATAAGCCGGCTCCGGAATGTCATGAATTTCGACGTAGCAGCCACCTTGCTGGCAACGGATCAGGTGATAGACCTGGCCATCTACCCCACCCAGCCCCTGTCCCAGGAGGTCCTGCAAGAGATAAAAGAGAAACTGCTGAGAGCCTTTCCGGAAAAGCCTTCAAACAGAAAGATCACCCTCCAAGTCCGGGAGCTTGAGACCAGATCCTCCGCCCCTCTTAAACGCCTGGCCTCTTCCTTTCATGTCTCCTTGCCCAGGAGACCCGAGAGCAGAACCAGGGGGGTGCTCCTCATTGGATCGGAAAGGGAGGGAGCCTTCTCCCAAGGCCACGTGGAACTCCTAAACACCGTGGTGAGCCAGGCATCAGTGGCGGTACAACGACTCAGGGATTTCCTGGCCACCCAGGAACAGCGCTTCCAGACCCTCGTGGAAACCCTACCAGAAGGGATCGTGCTACTGAATGAAGAAAAGTATGTAGTCCTTTGCAACCCGACAGCCGGGCAATACCTTGGAGTCCTGGAAGGCATCGGCCCCGGGGACAAGCTGGAAAAACTGGGGGACATCCCCATAGACGAGCTATTGAGACCATCTGCCTTAAAGGCATGGCGGGAAGTCAGGGGGCCCAAGGGAAGGATATTCGAGGTGAAATGCTACCCCGTGGAGTTGGCCCCTGAAACCAGCTATCGGACCCTCATCATCAGGGATGTCACCAAGATTAGAGAGTCTGACAGAAAGGTGCGCACTGCTCTGGAAGGTACCGTCTTTGCCTTGGCCTCGGCCATTGACAAGAGGGATCCCTATACAGCAGGCCATCAAAGGAGGGTAGCGGAGTTGGCCAGGGCCATCGCCCTGGAGATGAGTCTCCATGAGGACCTTGTCCACGGCATATACATCGGCGCCCTGATACACGACCTTGGAAAGATCTCCATCCCCTCGGAGATCCTGGTGAAACCCGGCCGCCTCAGCGATTTTGAGTTCGCCCTCATCAGGCAGCACTCGTTGGAAGGATACAACATCCTGAAAGACACCGACTTTCCATGGCCGATAGCCGAGATGGTTCTTCAGCACCATGAGAGACTCGATGGATCCGGCTACCCAGAAGGGTTGAAAGGTGACGATGTGATCATTGAAGCCAGGATCATAGCCGTTGCCGATGTGGTGGAGGCCATGTCCTCTCACCGGCCCTACAGGCCTGCCCTAGGGATCGAGAGAGCCCTGGAAGAAATAGAAGAAAACAGAGGGAGAACCTACGATCCCCAGGTTTCCGATGCCTGTGTCAGCCTGTTCTCCAAGGGTTTCGAGTTCGAGGAAGCCCAGAGCTAGCACCCCGGGCCCAAAAAGATCCGCGTCCCCCAACCCCGTCCTCCTCACTCCAGGACCTGGGCCGAGAAAGGAGAGCCTCCCAGGGGTATGGCAGCCACAGGCCTCTCGGAAGTGAGGCCCACCACCCTCACCTTTTTGCCTTTTCTGTCCAGCACGTAGAGCCAACGGCGCCTCTCACACACCGCCAGAGCGAAAGGGGACCCCCCAACGGCGATGCGCCTCATGACCACCAGGCGGCCGGGCAAGAGGAGGGAGAGGCTACCATCCCCGTAGTTACCCAGGTATATCTTGCCATTGTTCTCCGCCAGGCGGCGGGGCTGAAGGCCAACGTTGAGCTGACCCAACACGTTTCCGTTGCTGAAACTGTACACCGTCACCGTATTGGATCCCCTGTTGGCTATGTATAGGTACCCCTGATAGGCCAGGAGCCCCTCAGGGCCGTCCCCCGTCCTGATCTCTCCCCTCACCCTCAAGTCTACAGGGTCCACAAGATACACCGCCTGGGACAAGGAAGAGGAGACAGCCAGAACCCCCTGATCCGCCACGTATAAGGGGAAGTAAAGGCCATGGCCCAGCTCGGTTTGGCTCTCCACCGAGCCCGAAGCCAGGTCCACCTTTAGAAGGTAGTTGGCCCTTCTGTCGGTCACATACCCTTTGTCTCCCCCGGGGGATAGCTCTATGAAGGTGGGCTCCAGGACGAAGGGCAGCATGATGGTGTCTACCACCCTGTTGGTGGAGAGCTCCACCACTTTTATGTCCCTGCTGCCCGAATCCACCACATAGAGCCTGTTGTGTTCCCTGTCTATCCTCAAACCCTTGGGGGCATCACCCATGCCCAGGGAGCCCACCACCCAGTTCCTGTCGGCCCTGATGACATAGAGGGTGTCTATATCGTCGCAGGTGACATAGAGAAGCTCCCCCCTCAAGGGAATGGCCTGGGCCCGGACGCGGATGGAAGGCTCAAAAGAGAACCCAGCCCTAACCGACCCCTCCACGTCCCACTGGATAAAGAGACAGGTGCTGTCGCCCTCCCTGAGGTTGAGGGGAGGAGAAATCCTAAATTCCACCTCCCTCTGGGCCAGAGAGAGAAGGACCAGCTTTCCCTCCTTTTTCAAAGCAGCCTTTCCCAGGGTGAGCTTCAGACGGGTGTAGGTACCCCGGGGCACCTGGAAGATACCCAGGAACATCTGCCCCCTGCCCACCCTGGAGGAATCCACCTCCAGGGGCCTCTCTATCAGGTTCTCCCAGTCCTGGCCGTTCTGGGAGACGGAGACGTCTTCAATCTGGAACCACAGGCGGGAAAGGGCAGGCTCCTTGAGGGAAAGATAGACGGAAATCCTGGCTTCCCTGGCAAAGGCCAGGGAAGAGAAGAGACACACCGCCAGCAAAACAGAAAACGGCACACGGGGTATCCGCAACATCAGAACGTCTTCCTCCCGGTCCCTTTGGGATCCACCGCCCCGTGGTAGTGGCAATCGGTGCAGTTTATTGGCCATGAGTAGTGGCACGCACCACATTGCCGCCGTGTATACGGGTGATCGGGAGCATAATGATGCACATACTCCCACCTGTTTTGATAGCTTGGGTTGCCATAATAATCCGCGTCGTCTATGTGACACCTGCGACAGAGATACCCCAGCTGGTTAGAGACATTGGTACTGGACCCGTAATTGGTGATGTGGACCAGATTGCCACTGCTATCCTTAAGATAGTCACCGTTCACTTCCTGCCTGATGAGCATGATGTTGGGCGAGCCATGGGGTTCGTGGCAGTCGGTACAGGCGAGGACGTAGGCACCATAATTAGAACCGCTATAAGGAGCCTTTATGTCGATCCCTCCATCGGCTCCGGCCAAGCCGTGCTTGTCCCCCGACGTACTCCAATCTATGGGGGTGTTATTCAGGCCGTAGGAACTCATATCGGAGGAATGGCAATCCAGGCAGAAGGTGTTCATGTCAGCCAAGTTGGAACCGTTGGTAGTGGTAGAACTAGAACCGTCAGGCTCATAGGTAGAAGTGGAGCCGTACCTGTAGGGAGCCTGATAGGTGAGACTCCCCACGTAGTCGCTCATCTTCTCCCCGGACTCATCGCCCCAGAGAAAGTCCGAAGGGTTCGTACTTCCATGCTTGCTGGGCCTGGTGAGAAGCCAGCCCCTGGTGGATGAAGTCTTGGGAGAATTGGGAGCATTGAAAGGATCCCCCTGGGCGTAGTGGGGGTTATGACAGGCAATGCAGGGAGTGGAAGAAGAATTAAACCCCCAGCTCTGAGTCTGGATAAAAGAAAGGATATCGCTGAGATTATGAGCGGACTTCTGTACACTGGTATCGAAGGAGCTCTTCACGCTGCTTATGGTATCCCCTGTCCACCCCCCGGCCCTGTAGCTGTAACTCCTGTTGGTGATAGCCCTTGAAGAGACGGTGGTAGTGTTATCATGGCACTGGAGACATACCATGTCCGTCTGGGAGACGTAGTTGGAGTAAAAGAGGGCGTATGGATAAGGAGTGGAAGTGACTCCCCCCACGCTGGCGTGAATCTCGTGGCAGTGGGCACAGTTTCCCGTGGAGTACCCGGACATAGAGGACCTGCTCACCCCGTAACTGGAATCCCCGTGGGCCGAAGAGGTATAGCTAGCGGCAAGGGCAGGGCCAGGCGCCACGGCCAAAAGAACAAAAGCCACCATCCAGGCTACAACTCTCATTGTTCATCATCCCCAAGGAGCCTCAAAAAGTTGCTAAGACCCTCCTCAAACCTGTCCTCCAGCTCCACTCTTCCAAATAGGGCCATCCTCCCCTCAACCATAAACCTTCTCCCCCCTGGCCTTTATGGAACCAGCCCTAGGGTGCCTGTCCAGGTCTATGACATCCACATCCCTGCCAGTGGCCTCCTCCAGGACGCCCATGATGTCCAGCACGTACCTGGAAGCCCCTGCCACAGCCACGTCCACGTCAGAAGAGTCCGCCCAACGCCCAGGCTCCAGTAAAGACCCCACCACATAGGCCTCCCGAATGCCGAAACGCTCCCTTATCTCCTTCAGGGCCTCCACCACCCTGGCAAGAACCTCTCTTCTCTCCCGCTCCCACCTCTCCCTTTTCTCCCTTAAAGCCCTGTCTAGGATACTCGTGTCAAAGGCCATCCCTTCTCTCCTCAGTCCTTGGAGGTGTGGCAAATAACGCATCCATTGGTCCCACCGTTACCAGGCCACCCTTTATAGTCCCACCTCATGATGCTGTCGTAAGGAGATCCGTGGGCCCTGTGGCAGGAGAGGCACATGACTATGGTATCATTATTGAAAGTCACCGTGGAAACCACACTGGAAACATCGCTACTGGCCACGGGCACCAGGGGATTGTAAAGATTATCCCCCTTAGCGGAGTAATAGTACTGCCTGTACTCCGAACCGCTGGGGGTGTTCCCCATGTCGTAGTCCGTGGGGTGTCTGAGCCAGGGAGACCCCCAGGTGCCTCCACTGGGTGTCAGGTTACCGCTACCGTTGTGGAAATCCCCGTGGCACTCTGCACAAAGGTGACTGATTGTGGAGGTATCATCTTGAGTCTCGCTGGTCCTGTCCACTCCCTTGTACTGGTTATGATCGGAGCTGCTCAAGCTTTGCTCCCAATCCCCATCCTCCTTTCCCAGAATCCCGTTCAGGAACCTGAAGCTCCTACCCACGGTGGTTCCGTCAATGGTGGAATCCAACTCGTGGTGAGCCCCGTACATAGCCTCATACTGGTCACTTTTGCTTCTGTCTCCATGACACCCCGATGTGCCTGCACAGGTGACCTGATAATAGCTGGTAGTTGAGCCAGGAACGGTGGAGAATCGGGTTTCAGCACTGGCAATTCCAGACACGTTATGCCCCTTGGGATTCCCGCCACTCTGGGTCACCCAGTAGAAGTTCCCCCCGGCCAGGGTGTTGGTGCTTGAAGAACCAGAAGGAGGATAAGTGGGCGGAGTGGTATTCCAAACTATGGGAGTACCACCCACTATAGTATCAGCACCTGAGGCATTACTGTGACAACCCACACAGTCATTAACCAAAAGGGCCTCGTAAGGGCCACCAGCACTGACAACACTCCCACCCTGGCTGTTGTGCATGGTGTGACAGTTGGAGCATGGACCCGTCACCCTGGTCCATCCCTCCAGAGGGAAGACCAAAAGCACCGACGCGATCAACCATATGAGCCAGAGCCTGCCCATGCCCTACCTCTTGAATACCTCCACCCTGCCGTTGCCCTCCTCTACCACGCATAACCTGCCCATATCGTCGAAGAGAAGCTGGAAGGGATAGTAGATCCTTCCCCTGCTCTCTCCCTTCTCCAGGAAGGCGTACTTGAAGCGGCCCCTGGAGTCAAAAACCTTCACCCTCCCAACGGGTCTGTCCACAACATAGATGAAACCGGAAGAACCCACCTCCAGAGAGATGGGAAGGGCCAGTCCACCCTTCAATTCCGTCTCGCCAAGGAGCTTGCCACCCAGAGAAAAGTGATAAACCTTCCTGGACAAGGGCTCCAAAGCCCACAAACCATCCCCTTTCAGTTTGAAGTCGCAAAAACGCCCTCCGGGGGGAGCACCATACTGCCTCACCACCTTGAGTTCCTTATTCAGGGCCAGTATCCTCCCGCTTCCCCTGTCCAGGAGATAGAGGGTTCCCTGGGAATCCATGGCCAAGCGGTCTGGAAACACGGTCTCCCCATTGGGCAGGCTCAGGGTATGCCTCTCCACGGCCTTTTTCTTCAAATCGATGTAGGTGAGACTGTTCACCCCCTTCTCCACCACCCACAGGTTACCCCGGGCATCCTTCACCATGGCAAAGGGGCCCTTCAACTGCCCTCCCGCATCGAACTGGCTCACGTACCGACCCTGGTCATCAAAGGAGATGAGCCTGTTGTTTCCGCTGTCCACCACGTAGTACCTCTTCACCCTTCCATCGTAATAGACACTGGTGGGTTCCCTGACGTGGACGCCCGCACCGTCTCTATCCATACCCATCACCCACTTCCAAGGTGCTCCTCCCATGGAGATGGAGGGCACCACAAGGATGAAGAGGATTGTCCCAAACCATTTCGACATCCGCCTTGGCGTCATTGTTCACCCCTCTTCAATAATTCTTGTGGCACTGGATACAGAGGTCTTTCTCGCCGCTCCTCTTCAGGTTGTACTTGAACATGGTGCCCATGGGATCGTGACAGGTGACGCAGGTGATAGGCTGCCCGTTTCGTGGATCTTTAACCTTCTCCCCCACGGGATGGGTGAACTTCCCCTGGGTCTCGTGGCACCTGGCGCAGAGCTTGTCCTCCGACTCGTGGAGCATGGCCAGTCTACTGGAACCGTGGGGATTATGGCAGTCGGTACACCGATCCCAGTTGGGGTGCACATAGAGGGCCTTCTCCTTCTTCCCATAGGTATAGCCATGACACTTCTGACACAGGGCCCCCTCTCTGCCCACCAGCAGTCCTTTCCCATCGGAAGCGTGGGGACTGTGGCAACTGACGCAGGGATTCACTCCCCCCGCCAGGAGGTGATTATGGTTGGTATAGAAGGCCGATTCCATATCATCGTGGCACTGGAAGCAGAGCCCGGGCCCCTTGTCTTTCCGGTTGTGGCACTCACCGCACTCCTTCTGGGCAAAGGGTTCATGGAGTACGTTCCTCACCAGGGCCTTCCTGGAACTGCCGTGGGGATTGTGACAGGAGAGGCATTTCATCTCTTTCAGGGCATATCCGAGATGCATCTTCCTGAGAGAGGGCCTATCCTTGTGACACCTGAGGCATATGCCGGGATCGCCCCCCTTCAAAAGCCTATAGTCCGAGGAGCCATGGGGATCGTGGCAGGCAAGGCACTCCCCCTTCTGGAAAGGAGCATGGGTATGGGCAAACTTCCTCGGCATACCCTTATGACACTGGAGACACTGGCTTGGTATCCCCTTCTTCAGAAGGCCCCTGTAAGGAGAGCTATGGGGATCGTGGCAGGCAAGGCACTCCCCCTTCTTCACCGGGGAATGAAGCACCCCTTTCCGGGAGAACCTGGTCTTTTCCCTGGCGTGACAACTATAACAGAGCCTGGGAGCAGGCTGATTGAGGAGACCTTTAAAACGGGACACGTGGGGCGAATGGCAGCCTGCACACTTCCCTCCTCTCACCGGTTTGTGGACCACCGCCTTCAAGAAGGCCGCCCTTTTATGGCATTTGAAACAGGAGACCGTTCCACCGTAAGCCGCCAGGGGAAGGGAGAGGAACACCACGCACAACAGGATCCGCCTCCAGCCCATTAGGCACCCCCTATGTGACAGGCCTTGCACTGTCCCTTCTCAAAGGGCACGTGTTCCACGGGGAGGAGGAGCCGCTTGTCCAGCCCCCCGTGGGGATCGTGGCACTTCAGGCAACCTCCCCGAGAAGGGCGAATACCACTGTGTTTCTCGAGAAAGGCCTTGCTTCCCTCCTCGTGGCATTGAGCACACAATGTCCCCTGGCCTTCAACGAGCATCCCTTTATTGGAAGATCCGTGAGGATCATGGCACCGGAGACACCCCCTCTCTTTCTCAGCGGGAGGGTGGGCTACTCCCTTCTCCCAGTACTTGGCCACGTCCCTATGGCAGGTGAGGCAAAGCAGGGGGATCTTCTTTATCAGGAAGGCCTGGTGGGTGGAGGCATGGGGATCGTGGCACCGGGTGCAGTTGAGGAGCTCAACAGGCTCATGGGGAAACCTGGCAAAGGAGACCACCCCCTCCATGTCTTCATGACAAGTGAAACACACCTTTCCCGTCTTGGCCTTCAGCAGAAACGGCTCATCGCCAGAGTGGGGACCGTGACAGGCCATGCAATCCCCTTCCTGGAAAGGAGGATGGGGCTCGGCCCCTTTCGGCAGGTTCTTCATCTTGCCGTGGCACTTCCAGCACAACTCTTGGGGCGGTCTCACCAGTAAAGCTTTCCGGTGGTTGCCGTGGGGATTGTGGCACTCCGAACACCTCCCCTTGGCAAAGGGTGAATGGATGCTGAACCTGCCCATCTCCTTTCCCGCCTCTGTGTGGCAGGAAACACAGACCTTGCCCTCCTGTTTCCCAAGCAGACCTTTGAACCTGGACTGGTGAGCAGCGTGGCACTTGAGGCAATCCCCCTTGAAGGCCGGAGGATGGCTGGGAGAAAATCCCCCCTTTTCATGGCACCGAAAACACAGTCTCTCCCTGGTCTCCTTCAAGAGGGGAGAGAGCCTGGAAAAGTGAGACTCATGACAGGAGAGACACTCACCCTTCTTGGCGGGAGGATGGACCGTCCTGGCCCCTTTGCCCTTCCCTTCGGTGTGGCACTTCCAGCACAGAGACCGGGGAGATTCCTTGACCATTCCCTGGAAAGCACTGGCATGGGGGGAGTGACACTTCAAACACTTTCCCTTGGAGAGAGGCAGGTGAGCGCCCTTCCGGGCAGCCTCCTCCTGCACATCTTCATGGCAGGAGTAACAGAGGTCCTGTTCACTGCCCTTCAGCACGAAAGGCGTCTTGGAAGAGGGTGACAGATGGCAGGCCTGGCACTCCCCCTCTTCCATGGGAGGATGGACAACCTTTTTCAAGAGGGCCCTGGCGTCGGAAGAGTGGGGATTGTGACAGAGGGTACATCTACCTGTCACCGCGTAGCCGAAGTGGGCTTTTACGAAGGAGCCCTTCTTCACGTCGTGACACGATAGACACAACTCTCCCTGAGGCTTCTTGAGGAGAGAGGGGTTGTCCGAAGCATGGGAGAGGTGGCATGTACCACACCCCTGCTTCACAGGAGAATGGATATACTTCCTGGTGAAACCCGCCCTTTTGTGGCACCTGAAGCAGAGCCCCTCCCCCGGGGCCTTCAAAAGATGGGGGTTGGGAGAATTGTGATAGTCATGGCAGTCGTTGCACCTGCCCTCCTTCACGGGGGAGTGGACATAAGGTCTCTTCATCTCCCGGCCCACACTCCCGTGACACCGGAAACAGAGCTGGGGAACGTGCCCCCTCAAGTACACACCTCCGATCAAACCATGGGGTCGGTGACAGGCTTCGCAGTTTCCCTTTTTGATGGGGCTGTGAACGTTTCCCGTAGAAAACCTGGTGAGCATGTCTTTGTGGCAGTCCACGCATCGCTTGATCACCCTCCTCTTGGGAGGGGCCGGGGCACACCCCAGATACAGAAGGAACAAGCCCAGGACAAAAACGCTAAGCAGCCTTCTTATCGTCATCCTTCCCCTCTTCATACTTTTTTCCCAGTTCCTTCCGAACCCTCCTCCAGGCCCTTTCGTTCACCTCTATACGGGATCTCTTCTTCAGCTCGGCTATATACTTCTCTTTCACCCTTCTGAACTTTTCCTTCCTCAGTTTATCCACGATGGCGTCCTTCACCTGCTGGAAGGGACGCCTCCTCTCCGAGACCCTATCCACCAGTTTCACCAGATAGACGAATTCCCCCACCTTCACCGGAGGGCCCACCTCCCCGGGAGAGAGCCTGGAGACCACCTCTTTCAGCTCTTTGGGTAGGTGATCCACGGGTACCCTCCTAACAAGGGCGGAGTGGAAGGTGTACTTCCTGGCCACGTCGAAAAAGTCCTCTCCCCTATTGAGGGCGCGCTCCATCTTTCCGGCCAACTTCTCATCGCCGGTCTGGATCATGGCCACCCTCACCAAAGGGGGGAGCTCAAACTCTTTTATATGTTCCTGGTAATACTTCCTGGCATCCTCCTCCGTCACTTTCACCTTGGGCCAGAAGAGCTGATCCTCCAGTTCCCTGATGATGCGGTGCTGACAGTAGAACCGGAAGACCCACTTGAAAGGCGGCTTCCTCTCATAGTGGCGATTCATGGCTTCCCAGGAAGTGAGGGTCTGGGAGATGAGATTTCCCATGACCATCTTCTTTATCTTCCCCATATCCCTGACAGGAAACTTATACTTCCTCCGGAAGTTCAACTCTCTGTTCACCAAGGCAATGAAGTCCTTCACCTTCAACTCCATTTTGCCCATTCTCAACAGGGGTTTATCCATGACCCTTTTCTTGGGGTGTTCCACATCCAGGGATTCAAAGAGCTCCCGGTCCACCCACACGTGATACTTCTTCTTCAACCTCTTGATGAGCGCAAGGGTGAGGCGCCCCTCCTGATTCCTCCTGAGTCTCTTCTCTATCCCCCCCTTCACCTTTTTGAAGTCCTCCTCGCTGGCACCCCTCTTCGCCACCAGCTCCAGGAGCCAGTACTTACCCATCCATTTGACGGGGCCCATCACCTCTCCCTCTTTCATCTTCACCAACCCGGACCTTACAGAGGCGGGAAAGATATAGGGCCGTTTCCATCCCCAATCGAAGGCTCTCCGGTCAGTCTTGGGAAACTTCTCAGCCACCAGGTTCTCAAACCCCCCCTTCCCGGCCTCCTTGAGAAAAGCCCGGGCCTCCTTCTCGTCGGAGAAACGAACGGCCCTCACATGGAGAAGGGGCACGTAGTCCTTTTCGTATATCTCCTTGACCTCCTTCTGGGATATCCTGATTTTCCTGTCTACCTCCTCCGCCTTCAGGAGCATCAATGTCCTTGCTTCAAGGAAAACCCGCACTTTTTTCCTGTAAGTGGGGTCTTCAAAGAGCCTCATCCTCTCTCCTTCTTGAAAGAGGAGAAACCAGTTTATGAAGGGCTCCAGGGTTTTGGGAAAGGGGGTATTCTCATCCCTCCAATTCTCCCACCAGTGGACGAAGTCCTCTTTCGTGTATTTCACTCCGTTGATCTTAACCAGCCATGGATTATTCCAGGACCACCCCAAGGCGCTACCCCAGAAAAGGAGCACTATCAACAGGGGAGCAATCAATCTCCTCACCACTCTTCGCATCCTCCCAATCCTTCCTTTTCCCAGTTTTTGAGCACTTCATCGCACATCTTCTTAACTAGGGCCGTCACAGTATTCACCACCCCGAAATGCATCACTTTCCTGTAATCCCCGCCCCTCCTCCTGCTATAGGTGCTCCATACCACCTTCCCGCTCCTGGCGTCCCTCACCTCCAGCCAGAAGGCCACCCTGGGCTCCACACCCCTTCCCTTTCTCACTTCCTCCATCTCCACCACCCTACCCGTGATGAGCGCCTCCACTCCCAGGTTCTCCACCAGGGCCCTATAGAACTCCTTACCAGGGGTCTCTCCCGGCATCAGCCTCTGTCGAAGCATGAGTCTCCTCACGTCTCCCTCATTCACTACCCTGAACCTCCCGGTGGCCACCATCTCTCCCAGAAAGATTCGGTAGAGCAGGGTTCCCCCCAGGGGGTAGGTGGTCTCGTTGGTAAAAGGCAACACGGCCACCCTGCACACCCTCACTTTACCCGCCAGGGGAGATTCATAGGTGAGGGGAAGACGTTTCCCACAGCCCAACAACGCAACCAGAAGGGGAGACAAAAGCACCCACTTTATGGACTTAGAACTCTTCAACCCAACTCCCCTTCTTCTCCTTTCTCTCCTTCTCCCTCATGGTGATCACTTTTAAGGTCCTATTAACAATTCTCACCCTGTTGCCCAGGAGATCCCTGGCCTCCACGGTACATACCACTTCCCTGTCGCCATTTGCGGGAATCTCCAGCCTTGCGGGGAGCTTCTTTCCCTCCATCTCTTTCAAGAGTTCGCCCTTTCTGTCCCTCACCACCAGTCGCCAGTAAGCCAGGGGGATGTCCTCTTTCCCTCCTTTCACCCTCACCTCCACTTTTTTCCCCTCTCTCAAAGCCTCTATGGCCACCTGGGGAGGGGTCCTCCTCAGCAACACCTCTTTAGATGCAAAAGCCACATTCCCGGCCCTGTCCCACACCTTCATACAGATGGTGAAATCCCCATCGTTCAAGGAGACTCCATGACCATCCTGACCCCTCCAGACCAGCACCCGGGGCAAGTTGCCCTCCCCGTGCTCGTCCACCACGGCACTGCCCTTCTTATCCAGAATCTGGATGGACCACTGGGAAAGGGGCTCGGGGTCCTGAAATCTGGGAACCATGACTATATGGTGCCTGAAAACCACCTTGTCCCCCATGGTCACACCCTTTTTCAGCTCAAGGGTGAACCGGGGAGGCCGGTTATCCACCCAGTAGCTGGAGAGAAAGAATTCCCTCTTTCGACCGCTCCCGTGGTCCCACTCCAGGAGAAGGCTCACAGGGTACCTGCCATCCTCCATGGGAGCCTTCCACCTGGCAACGTACTTCGCCCCCACCCTCTCCATGGGGATAGTCCCGTCTCCTGAAAATTTGAGATATACGCTCGTGGGGTCTTCCCCCATACATCTCAACCTCACGGAACAGGTGACCTCCTCCCCTCCTCTGGCGTATCTGGGGGCAATAAAGGCCCCTTCCGTTTCGCACAGAGGTACCGCACTGGCAAACCTCCTCACCCCGTTGGGCAGAGTGGCCAGGAGATCGTCCACCACCCGGGGGACCAGATCATTCACACTTCTTGCGTCCCCTAGACCCAGCAAATGCCTCACATCCTGGACAGAATAGGCCGATGTCTTCGACCACACCAACCTGCTCTCCTGGGCCTTCACAAGAGAGAGGACTATACCCACAGAGTTACCCGGACCTCCCCACTGGGTCACAGTGCCCAGAAGCACAAGATCAGCGCCTATCTCCCGGTTCATGGCCAGAACGTCAAAGCTGTCCAGATAACCCGTCCATCTCACCCTGTGGCGAACCATGAAGGACAGGACCTTATTCTCGGGGATCATATTAAATCCCCTTTTTTCCAGTTCATGGAACAGAACCCTGGTCAAAGACAGATTCACCCCATTGGAACCCCGGGAAAGATCCGCCAAAGGCATAAGGGCCATCCTGCCGGCCCAGACCGCGCCGGAGAGGATGAAAAACAACAAGACCGCCCCTGCCGCTTTCAGCACCCTGGTTCCCACAAACAACCACACCTCCTATCTCAAAGTGGAAAGGAGCCTCTCCACCAATTCCATACTCACCTGGGTCATATCCTTGGGACTCAACCCCAAGATCCTTCCCCAGGCGCTGTACCCACTGGCACTTCCACCGGCCTGCCACAGGATTGTGCCCGTTTGGGCATCCATAAGTCTCAAGGTCAAGGAGATCACTGGATAAGAGTAACTCCCTCTTCTGGCATCCTCGTACTGGTCCACCGAACCCGCTATGAAGGCCTGAACCCCCAGTATCCTGGCCAGACGCCGGGCCGTATTTTTGTCCAGGGAGGTGGGAGACTCTACAGCCTCCTCTTTTAGGGCCGTATCCACGCTTCCCTTATCTACCACCTCAAAGATCCCTCTGGCCAGTATCTCAGTGCTCACCAGGTCCCTTATCCTCTCGGCAGCGTACTTCTCATTGGTATTGTTCTGAAAAGGAAGTACAGCCACTCGCTTCACATAACTGATCTCTGCCCCCTCTTTCACGTAGTACTTCACACCGCCGCATCCCAAAGTAAATATAAGGCAAATCAAAAGGCTTAAAAGGACCAGTCTCTTCATCTCTTCACCCCCCATCTTTTAAAACCTCGCTGTTAATTGCATCCCAAAGTTCCACGATTCGTTATCACCCGCTTTCTGGTAGGAATAGTTGGTCTTCAAAGAGAGATGGCTGCTGATGGCCCAGCTGGCAAAGGTGGAGCAGTTATGGCTCTCCCCCCCATCAGAAGAAGTGGAATAGGTATACTGAAGGTTGAACTGGATCTTGGAGGTGGGGGCCACCCACAGAGTATAGGAAGAACTGAAGTTGTTGCTCTCCTCCTCCCAGTTCCAGTTCTGGGCGGTTCTCAGAAGGAGGATATCCGAGACCCTCCAGGTGGCAGACAAACCCAGCCTCTTGGACGTGGTAGTCTCTTCCCCATTGGTCCTGGTATATTCACAGGTACCATCAAGGGTCAACTTGGGGCTCAGCCTAGCGGTGGTGGTTAATCTACCGTCGAAACTCCGGGTTTTTCTCCCCTCCCTGTAGTCCCTGGATATGGAACGGATAAGATCCAGACTCGCATTGAGGTCTGGAAAGAGGAGAGCCGTAAGATAGAGATTGTAAGTGTCGTTCCTGTTCTCCCTATTCCCTCCCTTGAAACTTTCAGTTCTTGTGGCTCCTCCCGAAATATTGAGGGTATCCAGGGGAGAGGAAGTGGCCGTGAGGGAGTAGGTCCTGCTCTTATCCTCCTTTTCCCCTTCCCTCTTGTTACTGGTCTGGCTCACACTGAAGGTGGGGGAAAAGTACCGGCTGAGACTCCACGCCACACTCCCGGAATGGGAGACATCTGTGGTATCAGGACCGGGATCGGGCATGGACCTGTTCCTGGAGAAGTTGTAGGAAAGGGATACACTCCTCCAGGGCAGCCACCTCAAATTGAAATCCGTCCTGTACCCCTTGAACCTGCTAGTGGTGGTCACTTTTCCCTGGCCCGTCTGGATCTCATGATAGGCCTCCATCTCCGTCACATACACGTTCCCCGATCCCGGGTTTTTGGCCACGTAGAGCTTCACGTACTTGGCAGATACTGTAGGAAAGTTCACCTCAAAGCGCTTCATAGAATGATTGTAGCCGAAAGAGGGGGAAGAGGATACCAGACTCCAATTGTTGCCATCTTCGCTCTTGTATAATTTCCATTTGAACTGGCCCACCCAGGAACCGGGGACATCGTCCAAGGTGTACACATAAATGAGGTTCAACTCCCTGTAATCGGTCTCCAGCCCCAGGTTCTCGTCATCGGTATTACCTATCTCCACCCCGGCAGAGGTGAACCGGTCCCCGTCGATAAGAAGGGCATTGGTAGAGAGGGTCCCCGAGTCCGGAGAGTCGTCTACCCCTGAATAAGCCGCCGCCGCGGATATGGGGACCAGAGCCACCCCCTCATGGGCCTT
The DNA here is from genome assembly GCA_027020915.1 of bacterium. Taxonomy (GTDB): domain Bacteria; phylum Thermosulfidibacterota; class Thermosulfidibacteria; order Thermosulfidibacterales; family B14-G1; genus B14-G1. The sequence goes on along the minus strand of JALUVF010000084.1, from coordinate 27,964 downwards.
GGTCTCCGTCTCCGTCCTGTTGTAGGAGAACTGCTGGGAAGCCGACAGAGAGAGGCTGTTATTGAAGAGGCTCTTGCTGGCCTCCACTTTCCCGAAGTGGCTGTAATTCCTGGTGGTGGAATCAGAGACCAGATCTTCGCTCTTGGAATCCCGGTAGCTGTAATACAGCTTAAATATAGAAAGAGTGTGGTTCAAGGTGAGGTCCCTGTGGACATTCCTGCTGTCACTCAGTCGGGGGTGTTGATCGTCGTGGGCGTAAGACCTCCCATAGGCGAGCCTGACGGAAGGCCACTTATCCCCCCAGTTGCTAGAGAGGTAGGTCTCCCAGGTGTTGGTGACGTAATCGGGACCTTTGGAGTCTATCCTCCTGTTGGAGGTTCCACTGAGGTTGAAGAAAAAAAAGTCGTTGTTGAGGTTAAAGGTGAGGGTGGGAGCAATCTGCTGGAGGGTCCTATAGCTGCTTCTATGTTTGGTATACCTGGCAGAACCCGTCAAATTCATGGTGTCTGTAAGCTCCCTGCTGAAGTTGAGGGCATAGTTCTCCATGAAAGACCAGGTCTTCTCACCATTGGTAGACAATTTTTGATACCTCCAGTCTCCAGAAAAACCCAGAGAGCCGGCCATTAGAGATGCAGGGACCAGCAACATCACAAAACACGTGACTATGATTAAAAGCCTGCTCATCATTCATCAGATAAAGAATTGAGGTTTTTTTTTCAAGGACAACGGACGCCACATAGAAACTACAGAAACCAAACTCCCACAAACCTCGTAAACATGAATGGTGTCAAAGAGCACGATTTCAAAAAACATATCTAATAATATTTATATCGGGAGCCCTCTCCACCGGCCCCAATTACGCCATGGAAATTCAATATCTCAAAAATCCCAGTATGATACAAGGAGCCCCGCCTGCATTAGTATATTAGCGAATGCTAATATACTAATGCAGAACAGACATCCAAACTGTCAAAATTTGTCGTTGAATTACAACAATCAATCTTGATTCCTTTTGGACACAGGAGTAGGATTACCTTGAACGAAAAGAGACAAACTATATTCAGAGTCTCAGGAGAGGAGGTGAACAGGATGAACTGGAAGAGACACTTAGAGGTTGTACTGGTAACGGCTCTCTTTCTTCTCTTTCTCTCAGGGGTAGGCATGGCCAAAGTGAGCGGAGTGTGCTCCGACTGTCACACTATGCACAACAGCCAGAACGGAAGTGTTGTAGCAAGCAATGGCCCCTATCCAGTGCTCCTCACAGGAACCTGTGTAAGCTGCCATCGCGACAGCACCGGGAACACCACCCGCAAAGGCACCTCCCACGAAATACCCGTGGTGTGGACGGCCACCGCACCCACTGACCCGGCCTCTACTGATCCCAGCTACACCAACATGCTGGCTGGAGGGAATTTCTACTGGGTGGCCCAAACAGGCGGGGATGCCAAAGGGCACAACGTGGAAGGGATAGTGGCTCAAGACAGCACCCTTGGAAACTCTCCACCTGGCTACAACTCCAGCTACGACCCCTCAACCGTGGGCTTTAACACTACCTACAGGCTCACCTGTGCAGGTTCCAACGGATGTCACGGCGACAGGGACATCGACAGGAGTAGCTACAGCGACGGATGGAATGCCAGCTTCGCTGCCATCCATGGAGCCCACCACGGCGATGACTCCACCATAGACGGCTCCACGGTGAGCAAGAGCTACAGATTCTTGAACCACGTCCTTGGACTGGAAGACGCAGACTGGCAGGCCACGGTGAGCTCAACGGACCACAACGAATACAAGGGAGCAACCTATGCATCCAGAAGCAGCCAGAGCTGGACCACTGTAGACACCATCAGTGAGCTCTGCGCCGAATGTCACGGTGATTTTCACATGAGCTCAGGTGTTACCGCCGGAACAGGCAGTCCCTGGCTGAGACACCCCACAGACGCTGTCATCCCCAACTCAGGAGAATATGCCAGCTACACCACCTACAGCGTGCTGGCTCCCGTTGCGAGAACAACCATTCCTTCCTCCCCCTCCAGCACTGTGACCCCCGGCACCGACGTGGTCATGTGCCTCTCCTGCCACAGGGCCCATGGATCCCCTTACAACGACATCCTGCGCTGGGATTACAGCACCTGCAACGCCGGTACACCCAACTCCAACTGCGGCTGCTTCGTCTGCCACACCCAGAAAGACTAAAGCAAAGGGCGGGGAAATCAAAAAACCCCGCCCTTTCTAAAAAGGGGCGAAGGTGAGAAGGGAAGGGTTTCTCATAGTGCTCTTGGCAACCTGTATGGTCACCTTAGGAGGCCCTTCTACCGCCGAAGCCAGGGTCACAGGGGTCTGCTCCAACTGCCACACCATGCACTACTCCCAGAACGGAGGGGTCCTCCCCGCATGGGGGTCAACAGGCCCCTACCAGTACCTCCTCACCAACACCTGCGTGGGCTGCCACAGCAACCCCAGCGGTAACACCACCATCGTCAACAACACACCCATAGTCCTCACCTCTACAGAACCCACATACCCCCCCGACGGATCGTCATCCAGTGCCCTAGCTGCAGGAAACTTCTACTGGGTCCTCCATGCCACCTCCCGAAACTCCGATCCCGACACCAGCGGCCACAACTGCCTGGCCATTCCCGGCATGACCGCCGACAGCCACCTGTCCCAGGCCCCCGGGATGCCCGACTCTGCCTCAGGCTCCAGCTGTGCCCGATGCCACAGGCGCATAGAATCGTGCACCAGCTGCCATACCCCTGCCCACCACGCCGACGACACCGGGGGAGGTGTAGTGGGGGCCTCGGGCGGATGGTACCGGTTCCTCAACTCCTCGGAGCACGGTACTGCAAGCACGGGGGTTAAAGGCATCGAAGACAGCGACTGGGAACAGACGGTGAGTTCCTCAGACCACAACGAGTACAATGGATGCAACAATCCCTATGGCAATGACGACAACTCCATCAGCAACGACTGTGCAGGGTGCCACTACAAATTCCACGGCATCAACTATACGGACACTGACGGAACCGTATTGGCAGACAACAAATCCCCCTGGTTCCTCCACCCCACCCATCTGGCCCTGGCAGACACGGCCTCCGGGGCAGAGTATCACAACTATAACAACGGCAACGGCTACAATCCACTGGCCCCCTTAGCTCGAGACCCGGACAGACTGGCGACCATGACCACTTCCACCAGCACTGTCTATGTAGCCTACGGTACTGCTGACGGAGACCAGGTCATGTGCCTCTCCTGCCACAGGGCCCACGGCAGTCCCTATCCAGACATGCTACGCTGGGACTACAACACATGCCAGGCAGGGACACCCAATTCCAACTGCGGCTGCTTCGTCTGCCACACCCAGAAAGACAACTGACCCGGAGGATGGGGTAGATGGGATCCAGCCAGGTCCCGGGATTTAGAAAACATATTTTATCTATAGTTGTACTCACATCCATATCAATCATCACCGTACTTCCATCCGGGGTCCAGGCCAAGATCACAGGGGTGTGTTCCAACTGCCATACCATGCACTACTCCCAGAATGGAGGGGTTCTATCTTCATGGGGATCATCGGGCCCTTACCAGCTCCTACTGGTCACGGACTGCCTGGGTTGCCATGCCCAGGGAGGCTCCCAGGCCATTGTGAACTGGAATGGGAGCCTCGTTCCCCAGGTCTACCACCAAGACTCCACAGATCTGGCAGGAGGCAACTTCGCCTATATCACCGGTCTAAAAGGGAGCGGAGCATCAGACGCCAGGGGACACAACATTGTTCCCCTCACCGGCAGGGACGACGTTCTCTATGCCCCTCCCGGAGGAATAAATCAGTCCTTCCACAACAACGGCTACAACGTAAACACGGACAATCTCACCTGTGCTGGAGAGAACGGCTGCCATGGATGGAGGATCTGGGCCTCGGGGAACAGCGGCATTTCAGGAATAAGAGGAGCCCACCACAGCAACGTAGACGGAGCCTGCAACACCGCCGACGCCGTGGCCAACAGCTATAGATTCCTCTTCAGCGTAAAGGGCTATGAAGACTCGGACTGGCAGTACACGGTATCAAGCTCGGACCACAACGAATACTACGGGATAGCTACCCCTATTAAACTGGGGTGTGCAGGGGGTACATACTCGTGCCACGACTCCAACACAGGCAGTGTCTACGCCCCCGACGGAACCATAAGCCAGTTCTGCGCCACCTGCCACGGAAACTTCCATACCCTGGCCACAAGCACATCCGACGGAGTGGGGCCAACAGCCTCTTCCCCTTTCATCCGCCACCCCACAGACCTCAGTCTCCCCAATTCCGGAGAATACGCCCAGTACAACAACGGCACTTTGATCTACAGCCTGGCGGCTCCTGTGGCCCGTCTCTCCGTTCCAAGCAGCCCAGGCAGCACGGTGGCTGTGGGTAGCGATGCCGTAATGTGCCTCTCCTGCCACTACGCCCATGCAGGGCCATACCCCGACGCCTTGCGCTGGAACTACAACACCTGCAATGCCGGCACCCCCAACTCGGCTTGCGGCTGCTTCGTCTGCCACACCCAGAAAGATGATTAACCACGGAGGCAAGGCCTTGATACTTGACATCTCGTCCATACGTAAGAAGGTCTTCGTTGCAACAATACTGGTCTTCTTTTTCTGGATTTCAGCTCCCAGATGTTGGGCCAAGGTCACAGGGGTATGCTCCAACTGCCATACCATGCACTACTCCCAGAACGGTGGAGCCCTGGTCGCCTGGGGATCCACGGGACCCTACCAGAATCTTCTCGTCGACACCTGCGTGGGGTGCCACAGCAATACCTCCACCGAGACCATAAAGACCCTGGGTTCGGGGGCCACAGCCAGCCGGGTGCCTGTGGTGTACAACACTGTGGAGCCCACCTATCCCACCACCCCCTCGGCCAATGGCCCATCCGTCACCCTGGCGGGGGGCAACTTCTACTGGGTGGAAAAGGTGGGAGACCAGTACGGCCACAATGTCATAAGCCACGCCGACGCCGTTCTTACCGAGGCTCCAGGAAGAAACCAGGGATGCACCAACAGCTGCCACTACTCCCTCTACTCGTGGACTTTTCCATGGCCCAACTCCCAGGGCCATGGGTGCACCGCCTGTCACACCCCCGCCCATCACAAAGGGGGAAGCTCCACACCCATTTCCGACGAAGAAGACGGCTGGTACCGCTTTTTGGCCCAGAGACACGGCACCAGCAATGACAGAAACATCAAAGGCCTGGAAGATCCCGACTGGCAACAGTCCGTATCCCCCACAGACCACAACGAGTACTGGGACTACTATGTGAGTGGTCCTGGGGGGGTCTACGGCATCAGCCGGTTCTGTGCCGGCTGCCACGGGCTCTTTCACTCCACCCGTTACGGGCCAGCCAACGGTGGTTTTTACGCGGGAGCCTGGTTCGCCGCCCCCTGGCTGAGACACCCGGCAGGCATCTACTTTCCCAGCACGGGCGAAACCAGCAAGTACAACACCGACGGTACAGGCCCCGAGGGAGTCCCCGGGCCATACAATCCCCTGGCCCCGGTGGGCAGGCAAAACATAGACTCCTACACCGCCCCTTCCTCCAGCGTAACAGTGGGTAGCGGGGGGGACATGGTCATGTGCCTCTCCTGCCACAGGGCCCATGGCAGCCCCTATCCAGACATGCTCAGGTGGGATTACACCACATGCCAGGCAGGGACACCCAACTCCAGTTGTGGCTGCTTCATCTGCCACACCGAAAAAGATCAATAGCAAGCACCGGGCAGCTCCGGCATCAAATCTGACATCGGGATCCTTAAGCCAACTGTTGACAAGGACCGGCTATCGCTTTCCCCCGGGGGCAAGGCCCTTTTTCGAAGACAGCCTCACTATCCACTCCCTGGCCCTGGGCGCGTAGGGATGGCGGGGATCCATGTTTATCACCCTCTTGAACTCCCTGAGGGCTCTCTCCCCATCCCCTGAATGGGCGTAAACCACACCAAGAAAATAATGGGTATCAATAATGGTGGGGTTCACCTGGACAGCCTTCTCCAGGTACTCCCTTGCCTTGCCCAGGTACTCCGGGTTATTGCCCCTTTTGGCCATCTGCATATACACTATCCCCAGGTTATGATATGCGATCACATCCCAGGGAGCCAGTTTTATGGCTTTCTCGAAATAAGGAATGGAGTCTTCGAACCTCCTCTGCCCCATCAGGATGAAACCGATGTTGTCCGCCGCATGGGCCCTGGTCTCAGGGGAAGCCCGGGTAGCAGGCTTCAGTACCAGGGCAAACTGCTGCAGCGCTTCCTGGATCCTCTTCCTCTCCATAAGAGCCACCCCGTACTGATTGAGAGGTGTACCGAACCCTGGAGACTTGCGGGCCGTGTCCTTCCACAGGGCCAGCTTGTCTGTCCAGGTGACGCACCTACCAAAGGTCACCCCAAAGAAAGAGAGGGACACAAGAAGGGTGAAGACCAGGCCCAGGGTTACCCCTTTCCCCCAGGCCTTTCCTCCCCTCCACATGGCCCATGACAGAACCAGAGCCACGGCAAAGGAAGGGAGATAAAGGTACCGGTCTGCCACTGGTGTCTTGGCGACTCCCGTGGCTGCCAGGGGAAGAACAGGGAGGAGTCCAAAAAGGAACCACCCCAGAGAAAGGGCCACAACCTTCCCTCTCCCTCTTACAAAAGCATAGGCCACGGAAAGGGCCATGAGAAGAGCGAAGACTGCAAGGGTCAGAAAGTTCATGGGGTAGCCGCCGGGAATGGCACCAATAAAGAGGTTGGGACGAAAGGGAAAGAGGGCCCGCCTCACATAGAATCCCAGGGCAGAAAGGGCATCAAGGAGGGGTCTGCCCTTGCCCCCGTGGACCACCTTCACCGAAGCATAGGCTGCCAGCCTCTCCTCAACGGGATGAAGGGAAGCCTTCCTCAGGTAGAAGTAGAGAAGGAGTATGACCAGATAGGAGAGGTACGAAAAGATGACCTTCCGCCTCTCAGAAGAAGATACCCCAAGGAACACAAAGTCCAGGAAGGGAATCAGAAAGACTAAGGCCAGACCCACTTCCTTGGAGAAGAGAGAGAGAAGAAAAGAGAGAGCGGCCAGGAGCAAAAGCCATCCCTTCCTTCCCTTTCTATCCTTTCTATAGAGCAGATGGAGGGCCACCCCCAGAAGGAAAAAGGTGAAGGCCAAAAGGTCTGTCCGTCCCGATATCCAGCACACCGATTCGGTGTTCAAAGGGTACAAGCCAAAGAAAAGGGCAGCAGAGAAGGCTATCCAGTCCCTGTGCTCCTCACCCTCCAGGAGAATGGTGACCACCCAGAAGACCATAAGCACATTGAGGCAATGAAAGACCAGATTGGTGAGGTGATAACCCCATGGCTTCCAGCCCCACAGGAGATGGTCCACACCCAGGGTGACTCCCACCAGAGGGCGGTAATAGACACCTGTGCCCCCTACCAGGGAGAAGTGCTGAAACCCCCTTATACCCTGAAGCATGAAGAAGTTGTCGTCCCAGATGTAGCCCACGTAATAGACGTTTATATAGGCCAGAAGAACAACCACTACCGAAACAAGGAGAAGGAGCGTTCTTCTCATCACCAGCCGTTCAGGGATCCCCACCTTCATGGGACAAGGGTAAGGGAAGTGCCTCCCCCAGGGCAACCCCCTTGCCCTTTTCCAGAAAGTTCAATAAACATGACCCATGAGCAAATCCAGAGTATCAAAAGCTGCAGCCCTCTCCCTTCTGCTGGCATTTCTTCTGGGCTTGCCCTTCCCTTCTCTCCAGGCCCAGGAAGGAGGCAGGTTCACAACCAGAACCGTGGCCATAATTCAACGGGACGACCTGAACAGAAAACTCTCCTATCCCTCCTCCCTCTTCTACGACCGCGGAGCCGGCGAGCTGTACGTGACGAGCAGCGGAAGGGTCGTTGTCTATTCCTCTGACTACTTCCCCGTATCTTCCCTGGGGAAAGGGAGAGGGATCACGGGCGCCAACAGCGTCTATGTAGACAAAAAGGGAGATGTCTACATATGCCAGGGGCCCAGCACCAAAAACCCCAAGGCCAGGATCTCAGTGTATAATGCCGCCTTCCTGCCCGTGAAAGAGATTTACTTTGAAGGATTCGAAAAAGCCAGGAGCTTCACTCCCCGGAGGATGGCCATAGGGGAAGACGGGAAGATGTACGTGGCGGGTATAGACTTCAGGGGACTGGTGGTCCTGGACGAGAAGGGCCGATTTCTCAACCTCCTGGCACCCAAGGACTTTATCGTCTCCCCCAACATGGCCCGGGTAGCGGCCATAAACGATGTGACCATCGATAAGAAAGGGCGGATCTACCTGTTGAGCGAAGAGATGGGTCGGATTTACGTCTATGACAAAAACGAGAGGTTCCTCTTCAAGTTTGGTACTAAAGGAGGCAGCACAGGCAAGCTCAGCCGCCCCAGGGGCATAGCCGTAGATGACAAAAGGGACAGGATCTACGTGATAGACTACATGAGGCACACGGCCAACGTCTATAGCCTGGACGGTAAATTCCTGGGTGAGTTCGGCGGGAGGGGTTGGGGGCCCGGGTGGTTCAACTACCCCTCGGACATAGCCGTGGATGACCAGGGCAACGTCATAGTGGCCGACACCTTCAACCAGAGGGTCCAGGTGCTGAAGGTGGAAGAGACCGGTCCTCCCCAGGAAGCTCCCAACTACGCTCCTGGGTTCCCCGCCGTGCCCAACAAATAGATGCCCGGGTAGAAGCCAATCCAGCTCCCACCCGGGCTCCCAGTTCAGCTCATAGTTCTTCATAGTTCCATGGCTCGTAACCCCTCCCTTTCCCCGAGCCGAGCCTTCACCACTTCAAAAGGCCCGGGTTTCCCCGGGCCTTAACCTTCACCCACGACTCTTGGCCATGAGCTACGAACTATCAACCATGACCATTCTCACTTCTTCACCGTCTCCGGCAGATAGTGAGGATCGATGTGGCACTGGAGACATTTGGGGAACCTCTTGAGCATGGCCTCACTGTGGGGCTTGCCATGACACTGGGTACAGGCCAGGATCTTACCATGCTGGGGATGGCACTTGGCACAGGTGAGAGCGCTGTGCTTGGTGATCCTCTCCTTCAGGTGGTTGTACTCCGTTTTGTGACAGGAACCGCACACCTGATTGGGCGTGGTCACAGGGTAAGAGATGCGGGTGGGAGAATGGACAGGGTGGCATCCAAGACAGTCGGCCATCTTCTGGCCGGGAACATGAGGTTCATGGCAGTCACTGCACTTGGGCACATAACCGTGCCTGTTCTCGTGGCAGCCAGTGCAACCCACTTCGGTGTGCTTGCTGGGGAACATCTTCAACTCTGCCACCGGCCCCGGATGACACAGGGCACACTTACCCTCTATGGCAGACATGGGGATGTTCTTAGGGGCATGGGGGTTCACATGGCATGCGCTACACTGGACCACGGAAGGACCGTGGGGCAATTTGTGACAGGTCTGGCACTTGGGCATGATCTGAGACCAGTTCTTCTTTTGAGGGTTATAGACGTGATACTCTTTATGGCACTGGGTACAGAGAACCCCCTGGTGCTTCCCTCCCGAGTTCTTCAGAGACTGGTAGATCTGGTAATGACACCTGCCACACTCCTCCGGCGTTAAGGGTCGCACCTCCTTGGTGTAATAAGAGACCCCCTTCTTCTCCGGCGAAGGAGAAGCCAGACCTTGCTGCGTCTGGGGCGCGCACGCCACCAAAGCGAGCAGCAGAAGCGTTATAACCCCTCTCCGTACAGGCATGGCTACACCCCCAACCCCTTCGTCCTTCTACTTGACCAGGTTATGAGCGCCTATATGGCACGTGGTGCACTTGGGAAACTTGGAGAGTATCTCCTTGGAATGGGGGGCCCCGTGGCACGTCTGACACCGGGGCACTATGCCATGCTGGTGCTTGTGGCAGTAGACACAGGCCAGCTGGTGGTGCTTGGTCTTGTTGGCCTGGAGCTTCTTGGCCACCTCTCCATGGCAGGCACCACAGTATGCATTGGGAATGTCCTGCCCGTAGGTGATCACCAGGGGACTGTGAGCGGGATGACATTCCAGGCAGTCTTTCATCTTCTGGCCCTGGAGGTGGGGATCGTGGCAGTCCAGGCAGTTGGGAATCTTCTTGTGGACATCGTGACACTCGGTACAGGCCAGCTTAGTATGCTCGCTGGGATGGGCCTTCAGTTCCTTGCCCTGGGCAGCGTGGCAGGTGAGGCAGGGCTTGGTTATGTCACCGGCAAAGGTGATCTTGAGGGGCGTATGGGGATTGGTATGGCAACCCAGGCAGTTCTTCAGCTCAAAGTGAGGCTTCCCCTTATGGCACTGGGAACACTTGGGAATGATCTTCTCCTTGGGCACCATGGGAGGGTGGCCCCGGTGACAATCAAGGCAGGAGACAGCGGTCTTGTGCTTGCCCCCGTCCTTCATGTTCTGTTCCACCACCGTAGGATGGCACTTGATACAGTCTGAATTGGAGAGCTTCTCTCCCGCCCAGGCCGAGGAACCTGAAAGGGACGTGGCAAAAACGAAGAAGAATAAGGCCATCACTCCAAGGAAAAACCTTTTCACACCGACTTCTCTCTCCATGACCCCCTCCCAATCTATTTTTATAGACTCTTTAGCTCTCTCCAAGGCAGACAAAAACAAAGGTTCCAAACAACCCATCCCATAAAAGGCCGCTTAAGGAGAATACTATCTCCCCAGATTTGTGAAATTCATAACGCATATCCACGGGAAAAGTCAAGGAAAGATGGGAAAATTACCCCTAGTCCCCACCATTTTTCACTACACTCTCCAGCCACTCCCCGTGGGCCTGGACCACCTCCCCCCACTCCTCCTCTCCCTTTCTATAATGCTTCAAAGCCCTGACGAGCCTTTTAAGGTGAAAGAGGAAGAGGAAAAAGGTCCAGTCCCTTGGGGTGAATCCCAGAACAGAGAGATAGTCATCCAAGCTCTCCTTCCCAATCCCGGGAAAGTGGTGGACCAGGGCCGCCACATCCAGCAGGGGATGGGCGAAAAAGGCCCTGTCCAAGTCCAGCAGCACAGGATCCTCCCCTCTGGCACCCAAGTTGGCAAGGGCCACATCTCCATGGACAAGACTGTAGCTCTCCAGAGGGGTGAGACAACGGCGCATCTCTTCCAGCCACTCCCTGTAGGGGCTCACGTCCACCCCCAGCCATTGAGACCACCTCTCCAAACGGGAATGGACCCTCTCCATCTCCATGTCCAACCACTCCCCCTGCCGCCCCCACAGGGGATCTCCCCACCTGGAACGACGCACGGTGTGGAGACGGGCCAGCTCAAAAAGCACCGGCTCTCCCCCTCCCCTCCAGGCATCCACCCACTCCTCCAGGGATACACCCCATACACCATGGCGAAGCCACCTGCCTCCCACCTCGAAGAGGCAGATCCGGGCAACAGAGACTCCGGCCCCCCGGCACAAACCGTAAACCTTCCTGGTCCTGGCCAGGACCAAGGGGTCCCCGTACAGTCTCAGGACACCCCGCCCCAGGTCTCCCTCCACCAGGAAGACCAGCCCCTTCTTGCCCTGGGCCATGGGAGCCACATCCCTCACACCACCCAGGGGACCCAGGACCCTTCCTTTTAGCTTTCCTCTCAAAAGGCTCGCCCACTCCTCCCGTCCCTTCACCCTCGCCTCCCTCCAAGACCACTCCCTCCCCATGCTTCAACCTCCATGGGAAAGGAGTTCCTGGTAGTACCTCTCCATGGCCTCAGCCCTGGCAGCATGGGAAAAGCGCTCCTCCACCAGCCTCCTCCCCCTTTCCCCCATGAATCGCCTCAAGTCACCGTCTTCCAAAAGCCTTGCCACAGCCTCCGCCAGGGCTTGAGCATCACCAGGGGGAACCAAGAGCCCCGTCTCCCCCGGCACCACGATTTCCGGGGCACCGGCCACCCTGGAGGCCACCACGGGACGGCCACAGGCCATGGCCTCCCTGAAGACACCGGGCAGGCCTTCCCCCTCCAGGGATGGGCCCGCCAGAAGATGGGAGGCGCCTATGACCATCTCCACGTCCTTTCTGTAACCCAGGAACAGGAACCTGTCCAAAAGCCCGGCTTCAGCCAATCCGGCTTTGAAGGTCTTGTATGTCCTGCCGGTGGGCTTCCCTGCCAGCAGAACCCGCAAACGGGGGAAAGAAGAGATGAGCTCCTCCACGGCCCGGGCCAGAATCCCGTGCCCCTTCCAGGGGCGAAACTGGGCCACCATGGCCACATAGTCCCAGGATGGATCCAATCCCAGGCCCTTACAGGCCTCCTCTCTATTCATGGGGCGAAACCTCTCCAAGTCCACACCCCCGTAGATCACCCGGATCTTCCTGGAAGGCACCCCCGAGGCCTCCAGGACCCCCTTCACACTCTCGGACACGGCCACCACCCCTCTGGTCTGGGGCAGGATGTATTTCCATTTGTTCCAGAAAGAGAGGGGAAAGGTGACCCCCCTGTTGGCCACCACCACGGGTTGAGGCCTCACGCCCATAACGGCCATGAGGGCCAGACCGTGGGCCCTGCCCTTATGGGAGTGAATCACCTGGATGCCCTTGGCCCGAAGAAAGGACTTCAACGCCCTCACCGAGGAGAAGTCCCAGTTCCCCCTCATGGAGAGGGGAAAGAAGGGTAACCCCATTTCGGCGCATCTCCTCTGGGCACTCCCCCCGGGTCGGGCGCAGAGATAGACCTCATGGCCCCGGTCCTTGAGGGCCCTGGCCAGCTCCAGGGCCTGGAGCCCTCCACCGGTATCGCAGTCTCGCCGAGAGATGATCTGGAGGATCCTCACCGGGCCCCATCCCCCAGGAGGTCCGCCACGGCCGTTCCAAACCTCTCCCCCCGGGCCTCCGAAGAGAACCTCCTGGCCCTGACAGCGTTCAAGAGCCCCACCCTTCTCCTCTTCCCAGGTGCCCAGGCGTAATCCCAGAGGGCCTCCCTCAACATTCCATCCTTCAGCGGGGGATTCCACCTCCCCAGGTAGTGAGGCACTCCCCCTCCGGCCCCGGAGAGAACCACCAATCCCGAGGCCATGGCCTCCAGCACCGTCCTAGCCGTGGCCTCGGAACCCAGAGAGAGGTAGACCAGAAGGTGATGCTCCCTGAGGAAGGGAGCGTAGTCCTCCATCTTTTCCTCCACGAAACGACACCTCTCCTCCCCCACCAGAGACCGGGCCAGGGATTTTACCCAATCCAGGGTCTCCCCCGCCCCCACGAAGGTGACCGTCAAGGGAGCCTCCAGACCTTCCAAGGCCCTGAGCAGCTCCTCCTGGCCCCTCCCCGCCTTCATCCGGGCCACCATCACCACCCTCATCCCTCCCGCCAGCCTCTCTCCAGGCCTGAAGGCCCGGATATCCACCCCTCCCGGAAGCCATCTCTCCCTTCTACCCAGGTCCAAGGGAAAGGGAGAGAGGAACCCCCGGGTGAACGGCACCAGGAATCGATCCCAGAGGTAGTCTCCAGGGGGGCTGGGCTTGTACCACAGGCGGAACACGGGCCGGGCTCCTCCCCATAGCAACAGGGCCCAGAGATGATCCTGGGACCTGGAGGCGACTATGACCCTGGCATCCCTGCCCCACTTCACGATGGTCAGGGGGGAGAGACCCGCCACATCCAGACCCCTGGCCTTTGCCTCCCTGGCCACTCTCCCCCCCCGGCAAAGGAGAACCACCCTCCACCCCATGGACTTCAAGGAGCCAGCCAGCAGAAGGGTAGGGGCAGCAGCCCCGGTGATCTTGGAGAAAGGCAAGGTGAAAAGGCAGGTCCCTTTATCCAATCAACACCTCCTTCAACAGACGCCGGTTCTCCCGGACCACCTCCATGTAGGCCCCCAGGAGCTGGTCTCCCCGGGCATAGCCCAGGGAGCGGGCCAAGAGGTCCCTCTCCCCTTCCCCTCTGGGGATGGTGGAAGAAGGCACGTCGTACACGACCCTCAAGCGGTTCTCCAGCCTCCTCAGGAAGAGGTACCCTTCCCTTACGCGCTTGTAAGTCCCCCCATCCACCAGACCCATGAGGGCCATCCTGGCCAGGGCACCCAGGGTGGATGCCTTCCTCACCTGGGGATGGTCCCCTCCCCACAGGAGTTGCCAGTACTGGACCAGAAACTCCAGATCCACCAGCCCCCCGGGGCTATACTTGATGTGCAATGCTTCCCCCTTTGGGGCCAGCTCCCTCTCCATCCTCAATCTCATCTTCCAGATCTGCTCACCCGCATCCCGAGGGAGAGGAGACTCGTACACCCACCGGTGAATGGCCTCCACAGCCTCTTCGAGGAGGGAACCCTCCCCCGCTATGGGTCGAACTTTCAGCATGGCCTGCCTCTCCCAAAGCTGGGCGCTTCTCTCCATGTAGCGCAGAAAGTCCCTCAGGGGATAGATCATCTCTCCATGGCTCCCATGAGGGCGAAGGCGCAGGTCCACTTTGAAAAGGACTCCTTCCGCCGTCACGGCGGAAAGGGCCCTCACCAGATCCACCGCCCCCGTGTTGAGAGAGGGATCCCCATCCCGGGAGATAAAAACGAAATCCAGGTCCGAATGATAGGTGAGTTCCTTTCCCCCCCATTTGCCCAGGGCCAGGAGGCACATGGGGGCCTCCTCCATGCCGGACCAGCTCCACACCCGTCTGACCACCACGTCGGCCACCTTGGACCACATATGGGTGACCTTCTGGATGGGAAAACCGGCAAAGAGATCCCCCATGCCTATCCTCAATATTTCCCTGTGCTTCCAGCGCCTCAATCCCTCCAGCCTGGCGGCAAAGGAGTACAGGCCCTCCCTCTCCACATCCCTTTCCAGCTCCTCCTCCATCTCCTCGAGAGGGCTGAGGCTGTAGATGAAACCGGGGTCCGCCAGGTAGTCCATGAGCTCAGGATGGGCAACGAGATGGTGGGCCAGATAGGCACTGCTGCCAAAGATCCTCATCAACAGATCCAGGACCCCCTCGTTCTCCAGAAGAAAGGCATAGAAGGTCTTTCTCCCCTCGCTCTGAACGGAAGCCAGGGCTTCGAGATGGTCCAGGGCCCAGTCAGGATTGACCGTTTTTGAAGCCGCTTCCAGCAAGAGGGGCAACAAGCGGGAAAAGAGGACCCTGGTCTCTGGAGAGGGATGCTCGAAGGCCTTACCCTCGGCCAGGTGCCTTATATTCCTCATAGCCCTGGAGATGTCCCTGAATCCATGGGCCAGCAAGACCCGCTCCAGCTCCTCTTCTTCCAGGTATGCCAGCTCTTCCTCGGCCCTGACGGGGGAGAAGAACCTCTCGAAGATGGAGTGCACCCTGGACCTTCGCCCCTCCAGCTCCGCGGAAAGCTCCTTCCAGGCCTCCTCTCCGCCGTAACCCATCATGTGAGCAATACGTCTCCTCTCCAGCTCTCCGGCAGGAATGGCATGGGTCTGGAGGCACTCCACCATCTGGAGCCTGTTCTCCAGCCTCCTGAGAAAGGTATAGGCATCCGTGAGGTCCCGGTAGTCTCCCTGGGAGAGGAGACCTTTACCCAGAATCCGGTGGAGGGCCCGAAGGGTGTTGGTCTCCCTGATCCAGGGTTCCCGTCCCCCATAGACCAGCTGAATGGCCTGGGTGACAAACTCTATCTCCCTGATGCCCCCCCGCCCCAGCTTCACATCGAACCCTTTGGCCTTGCCCCTGGCCTGGGCGTCAATCTTCAGCTTCAACTCCCTGATCTCGTCCAGGGCCTTGAAGTCCAGATACCTCCTGTAGACAAAGGGCTTCACCGTCTCCAGGAAGGTCCTTCCCAGGTCCTCATCCCCCGCCACCGGTCTGGCCTTGACCAGGGCCGCCCTCTCCCAGGTCTCACCCCAGGACTCGTAATAGATCTCATAGCTCCTGAGGGGCAGCACGATATCCCCCCTGTTGCCCTCCGGCCTGAGTCGCAGGTCCACCTTGTACATCTGACCCTGGGGGGTGATGGCTGAAAGGCTCCTGGTGAGGTTTTCACAGAGACGCACGAAATACTGGTGGTTGTCCACCACCCTGGGACCTGTGGTCCTGCCCTTCTCCGTGCCGTACACGTAGATGAGATCCACATCCGAGTCGAAATTGAGCTCCAGTCCCCCCAGTTTTCCCAGGCCCATGACGGCAAAGGGCACCCTCTCCCCTTCAGGGTCCCTTGGCACCCCGTAAGTGGCCCCCAGTTCCCGCTCTGCCACTTTCAGAGCGGCGTCTATCACCACATCGGCCAGGCGGCTCAACTCCTCCAGAATGTGGGTAACATGGTCCACAGAAAGGAGATCCCTCACTCCAATCCTAAGGTGCTCCCTCCTCTTGTACAACCGAAGGTCCCTCAAGGTCTCCTGACACGGCAAAATACTGGAGACAGCCCTCCTATGATCCTCCTCCCTCCGGGCCTTCAACCCCTGGGGTGAAAATATCTCTCCGATCCACTGGGGATAAGTCCAGAAAAGGCTCTTGAAACAGGGGCTCAGGGTCACCACCAGGAGAAAGTCCTCCAGGAAACCTGTCCCTTTGAGACCCTCATAAGCACTAAAAGAGAGGGCCTTCAGCTCTTCTTCGTACTTGGCCCTCAGATCCCGGAAAGGGGAAGAGAGAATCAACCTCACTCTGGAAGCAACTCCTTCAGCCTTCCTTTGATACCCTGGGAAGCCACCTCCAAGACGGATCTCTCCTCTTCCCACAGGGGTATTTCCACCACCTTCAAAACACCCTCTATCCCTAACACCACTGGCGCCCCGAACACGGTGTCCACACCGTAAAACTCACCCCTCAACCTGGTCTGGAGGGAACCGAAGAAGGGCTCACCCCTCAACAAAGCCGACAACACCCTGAAGACGGCACCGGCGGGGCCGAAGAAAGAGTCTACCCCCAACTGATCGGACAGCCAGGGGCGTATGAAGAGCTTAACGCAGAGGGGCAACTCGTTGAAGACTTTGGATACTCCTGCAAGGCCCCTCCCCTCCATCTTCCTGACCACATCGTCCCACGCCTCCAGCAGACACCCTGTGCGGTACTGCCATCCCTTCCTGAGCTTGTTGATCACTTCTCTAGTATCCTCCCTGCCCATCCCCAGAATCCTCACAGAACTCCACAGGGGTATCATGCAAGGACCATGCTCCCCCACCACCATGGCGTGGACGTGGGACCTGGGAATGTTCAAGGCCAGGGCAATCTCCTTTCTGAACCGCAGGGAATCCAGAAGGGAGCCTATGCCCACCACCTTATAAGGGGGAAGGTACCGACTCAACAGCTCCACCGCAGCCTCTATGGGCTCAGTGGCCACGATAAGGAGGGGCTCCATCTTTCTGGCCCGGAGGGCCCGGGCATACTTCAGCAACAAGTCCAGATTGTACCTACAAGCCGCTTCCCTCTCCATGTTCTTAAATCCGGGGGTATAAGCCAGGCCAGAAGTGAAAACCACCACGTCTCCGTCCACTCCTTCGGGACCGAAGGCCAGCTCCAGATGCTCGGCTCCCACGCCCACAGAATCCAGGAGATCGGAACGCAAGGCTTCCAGCACGTGGAAGCTCCTGGTCTCCCTCTCCTCCACAAGCTGGAGCACATCCCCGGAGGCCACCAATCTCTGGGCCAGGATCATGGAGACCAGACTCTTGGCTACGTTTCCCCCGGCCTCTATGACAGAAACCTTCATCTCACCCTCCACCGAGAAGAATAGCCGCCGGAGGAAAGGTTGTCAAAAAAGGAGCCGGAGGCTAAAGCCTCCGGCTCCTCCAGCGGGGAGAGTAAGGCGAGGGTCAGAACTTCCACATGAGGCCGACGTTCATGATGTAGGCCTCACCGTCTGTATCCTCATACAGGTACTCCTCCTCGTCGTCGTACCACCGATAGGTGAATCGGGAAGTGACGGTGAAGTTCTTCCAGAAGTTCCAGTCGAAGCCCACTGAGGCGTCCACCCGTTCCATCTTCAGGTCGTACCAGTCGGACATGTCGTTCATGTCACTGGTGTAGGTGATGACAAACCAGGGAGTGTTTCCACCGTCCAGGCTGCTGGGATAGGTCCAGTCGATAACATGGGAAGGATCACCGAAATGGGGGTTGTCGGCCTCGGCCTTAGACCAGGTATAGGTCAAATCCCCATAGAGTCTAAGGGTTCTGATGGGATTGTAATCGGCGCTGATGTAGGCCACCACGTTATGGATGTCGTAGTCCACCTTGTCGCAGAGTGAGCCAACCTGGCCCACGAAGCTGTGGCCCCCTCACCCGCCGAAGAGGTTGAGGTCGAATCGGGTCTCGTAAGTGTTGTACTCGTAGCTGGCCCCCAGGTTGAAGACCAGGTTGTTCAGGGGAGAGAGCCAGAAGTTGACACCTGCCATATAGGTCTGACCTTCCCAATCCGAATCATCGTTGTCCTGGTACTTGTACTGGAGGTTTACTGTGGTGGAGTACCTGGGCAGAGGGGTCCAGGTGGCTACCAGCTTCACGTTGTGGGTATCCTGGGGCACGTTGGAGGCGTCCCTGGTCCTGTACTGGTTCCTGAAGATATTGTAGTACCCAACACCTCCGGGACGGGGTAAGTACCTGTTGTCCAGGCAGATCCCATTGTGGTTCTCAAACTCGTCCTTCTGGTGCTCGTACTCGTAGGTGAGGCGGAAGTTCAGGGTGGTGAGGGGTCTGCCCAGGAGACTCACCTTGACATGATGGATGGTCGTATCCTCGTCGTCCAGGAACTCGTCATCCTGGAGATAAGAGTCGTAGTCCTTCCATTTGTCGTTCTCCCGATTTATCCGGGTGTATTCATAGCCTGCCCTTATGGTGTAGTGCCTGGCCAGCCTGTAGCGGAAGTTGATGCCCAGCTCCGTCACATCCCGGCTCATATTGGATTTCCTGGTGTAGTTGAAGGTGGAAATGGGCACCCCGTTATAATCGGGAGAAGGGTCAGAAGCACTGAAAGCAGAATCATTGGAAAGGGCAGCCACATTGACGTACACATCGTCGTTGTCAATGCTGTAGTACCTGCCTTTGAGGGTGACGGTAAGGGCGTTGTTCAGGAGGGTGCTGGTGATTCTTCCCGCGTAAGCGTCAATGCCGTAATCTTTGTTGGTGTAGTTGTTCTCCACATCGGAGCTCACATAGGAGGCATACACCGTGGTGTGGTAGGGCAGATCCACCCTAACCTTCACCTTGTCCGTGTCCTTTCTCACATCGGGCACCTCGGCGTATCCACCGCGCTCATTATCATACAGTAACCTTTTAGAGAAGAAATCATTCATAGTGGGATTAGGAGTGTAAACCCCGTCAAAGGTCCACTGGGGGGTTTCAGCCTCATTGTCAAAGTGGCGCCAGGTATGGAAATAGCTGGCCGTGACAATACCGTACTTGGCCGTAAAGCCCGCCGTCACATCCCCGGTGTGTTCATTGACCCTGCGGCCGACCCCTACGATGTGGCAGGGAGTACACTTTCCCGACATGAAGGTGGCCTGCCTCCAGCCCCTCTTGTTCTCCTCGGACACTTTCACCTCGGGCACGATGTAGGGGAAAAAAGGAAGCTGCATCTTCACATGGGCCTGCTGGTGGCTCCGGAAGATCTGGTAGTCCCTGCCCACGTCCATGTCATCGGCGGCCACCATCTGGGCCCCCTCTAGGCTGACAGAGTTAGTACCAGGGTCATAGACCCAGAAGGGATTAAAAGCCACCAATCCGTTGTTCACTCCGTTGGGTGGAATGTTCTTGGGAAAACGAGGCTCGTCCTTGTAGAGGTAGTCGTGTTGAAGCCTGTGGAGGAAGCTGTCGTAGGAGTAGTCCACCCTCAGCACCCTGCCCATGTCCATATAAGCAGACCACTCCTTCTCGTCCTCGTCATAGTAGAAAGCGTGGACGTCTGCGTTGAAGAGGCCTATGTCAGCCTTCACGTTCACCTCTCCCTGGGCGCCGGAAGAGAGGGACTCGTACTCTCCCACCTTGGTCATTTCATCGTCGTGGCCAATGAAATGATACCCAGGTGTGACATCCACCTTGATTTTGGCAGAACTCCCTTCACCCGCCAAGACCCTTCCCATACCCAGGAGGGAGAGGGAAAAGGCCAAGAGCACCACCAGAAACCATCTCCTCATCATCTTCTCCCCCCTCATCTCGTTAGTCTGCTACCACCGCCCGGCGTAGCCAGGGACGGCAGATCGGAACCGTGAACGGCAGAATGGCATTCGGTACACCTGGTGGTCATCACCATCTGCATGGAGTGGGTCTCAGGCTGAGTGGTTACAGGAGCACCAGGAGGGGCTCCATGGCTAGTGAGAAAAGCGGTGTCCGGTCTAATGGCCGAGTGGAAGTGCAAACCGTGGCACTGGAGACAGAGATAGGGCTCGTTCTGCTTCAGGAGATTATCAGCCACTGAGCCGTGGGGATCGTGACAGATGGTGCAGTTCTCCACCACGGGGGAGTGCTCGAAGGCGAAGGGACCCTCTTTATCGGCATGGCACTTGTAGCAGAGTTCGTTCAAGGTCTCGTCCGTTCTGAGGAGGGGCTCCACCATGGAACCGTGGGGGTTGTGACACTCGGAGCAGGTCATCTTGCCCTCTTTCACGGGATGATGGTTGGGATAGCTGGTCTTGGCCATGATGTCTTTGTGACAGGTGAAGCACAGCTCGGGCTCGGGCTTCTTCAGCAGAGCATCCTTCACGTGCTTGTGACGGTAGCCCAGCTTGTCCCTGTAGGCCAACTTGTCCTTGTTACCGTGAATGGTGTGGCACTTGACACAGGAGACATCGTTCAGGGCATGCTCGGAGCCCCGCCAGTCCATGGTCTCACCGTCGGTGTGACAACGGGAGCAGATGGCTGAGGCCTGAGCAGGCTCCAGCTTGGCGGGATTAATGATATAGGCAGGATCCTCTTCCTCAATGTGCTTGCTCCCAGGACCATGACAGGCTTCACACCCATCCACCTCCATGCTGGGCTTGGTCTCAAAGGCCGCAATCCTTCCATGGATGGTGTTCTTGAAATTATTTACAATGTCCTCATGACAGTCGGCGCAGGCCTCAGAACCTACGTACTTGGCTCCTTCTATGACAGGAACCTTGGCGTTCACCGCCTTTTCCTTGGCCTCCTTCATGGATGTGCAGGCCCCTAGAGTAGCCACAAAAAACAAGGCCGCCACCAGAAAAGGAAACCTCTTCCACCAACGTCTTCTCATCTCCACCTCTCCTCCATGCTCTATTCTAGCCCACTAACCGTGAATAAAAGAGAACCATCTCCCAGGTCCCACGCCTTCCCCTATCACCTCCCCTCTCTTCTGGAGTCATACTAATAACGCCATTAGAATATTCTAATACCACCTTTGAGCCGCCCAACTCAATGTGTTCTTATTCACAATCCCACCGGCAATATATACCAGCCATTCATGGAGAAATAAAATTTATTTTTTTAATCTTTTGGATATAAAAAAACTATGGCAGGCGGGAAACGCTCAGGAAAACAGCTCTTTCAACAGGATCAATTCCTGTCCTTTGCCACCAACTCCACCCCCGAAGGGGTCACCCTCACATCTTTAGGGGCGCCCCCCTCACCAGGAAACTCCAGGGGCTCCCCATCCAGAATCATCTCCACCGCCCCGGAATTGCCCAGCCTCATCTTCACGGCCCTGGTGAAAGAGACCCTGTACCTCTCGCCGGGCCTGAGAATAAAGTCCCTCACTGCACCCCCTTCCAGAACCATCTTCACCCAGCACAGATCCTTTGCCCTGAGCTCCAGGCGATGAATCTTCACCAGGGCCGCCTCTGCCTCTCCCCCTTCTCTGGCGAGCCGGGAAGAAGCCACACCTATACCCAGAGGAAGGATCTTGCTCTCGGTCGTCTCTTTACCCTTCTCAGAGGCTTTTGTCCGGGCAACCCTTCTTGTC
The DNA here is from genome assembly GCA_027020915.1 of bacterium. Classification (GTDB taxonomy): domain Bacteria; phylum Thermosulfidibacterota; class Thermosulfidibacteria; order Thermosulfidibacterales; family B14-G1; genus B14-G1. The sequence continues at coordinate 6,135 of JALUVF010000084.1, read as the reverse complement.
TCAGACAACCCCAACTTACGGGGGGTCAAATAAGTGCCCACTCCAAACCAGAGAAAGGCTCCCACAAGAACCATCAAGAAGAGACAGAGGGCCACGGCATGCCAACGCCCCCACCCTTCGTAAGGGGCAATCCTCTTCACCTCTACAGAGGAGAGATCCACCCGGGGCTCCAGGCCGTCCACCAGGGGACACCATTCACCGGGAGGAATATCCAACACCTGGGCCAGTCTCTCCATAAACCACCGGAGATACACGTCCTCAGGCAAAGCCGACCAGTTACCCTCCTCCAGGTTCTTCACCACGGATACGGGCACTCGAGCCTCCCTGGCCAGCTCCCTCCTGGAGAGCCCTCTGGCCTCTCTGGCCTCCCTCAGCCTCCGGGCAAAGCTTTCATTCACCGAACCCCCTCCTCAGTCCCAGTCCCCGAGCGTATCTACACACCTCCCCATACTCTTCGAGAGAAGGCCTCCTGGCTATCTCTGGAAAGTCCCTGGCACGGTACAGGGGCCTGTACTGAAACATGATATTAACATAGGTGTCTAAAGAGACCTCCTCCGCTATGAACTCCATGATCCTCTCTGAATCCTCCACCCAGCCGGGCATAACCAGATGCCTCACCAGCAGCCCTCTTACGGCCAATCCCCCTTCCACTACCAGGTCCCCCACCTGGGCGTGCATCTCCTTCACCACCCCTTTCACCACATCACCGTAATGGGGAGCGTGGAGGTACCTGGCACAGGCATTGGAATCAAAAAACTTTATATCAGGCATGTAAATGTCAATCAACCCCTTTATTTTCCTTATAATTTCCAGGGATTCATACCCGCCGCAGTTGTAGACCACAGGGAGCCTCAGGCCCCTCCGGGCCGCCAGGTAAAGGGCATGGAGGATCTGGGGCAGGTAATGGGTTGGGGTGACAAAATTTATGTTATGACACCCCCTCTCCTGGAGCCAGAGCATGAAACCCGCCATCCCCTCCACATCCACGGAATCACCCTGACCCAGATGGCTGATCTCGAAATTCTGGCAAAAGACACATCTGAGGTTACAATGAGTGAGAAAGATGGTACCCGAGCCCCCCCAACCCACCAGGGGAGGTTCCTCACCAAAGTGAGGGCCCACTGAAGAGACCACCAATTGGGCTGGAGCCCTGCAGTAACCCACCTCTCCCGCCAACCTGTTGACACCGCACATCCGGGGACAGAGGAGACACTCCTCCAAAGAGGCCTCCAGTTCCTGAAACACCTCTTTCAACCTGGAAAGATCAGCGAGATAGAGGGGCTCCCTGGGCACCACAACTTCCCATAACGTCCAGATAGGCCCTGGCCTTCTTGGCCCATGTAGTGAGGGGGTAATCCTTCACCACCCTCTCGAACAACTCACAGGCCTTCTCCTTGTCCCCGTCAATATTGTCGAAGAGGGCCCTGTAATATATGAGGCCCGGACTCTTGAGATGAAGGGCCATGGCATCGTCCAGGATACCCCTGGCCCTCACCGTACCGTCCTTGGACAGATAGTAGCCAATGAGATTCTCGTACACCTTGGTAAATTTGGGGTTGTACCTCATGGCTTTGTAGTAATCCAGAAGGGCCTCCCGCTCTTCCCCCATCATGAGGTGGGCATACCCCCTGTTGTTGTAAGCCACCTCAGGAGTGATGTAGAGGGGGTTTCCCAGGGCCTTGGTACATTCCTCCACGGCCTTCTTCCACTCCCTCCTCTGAATAAACACCGTAGCGAGATTGGTGTGGGCCTCGGAATAAGCAGGGTCCAGAGCAATAGCCTTCTCAAAGGATTCCTGGGCCTTGTCCAGCTCCCCCAGCCCCAGATAGGCCACCCCCAGGGCGTTATAGACCTTGCTGGAGGCAGGATCCAGCTTCTGAGCCTCCAGGAGTTCCAGGAGGGCATCCTTGTACCTGTTGGACTGGATATAGGAGAGCCCCAACTTGTACTTGAGGCGAAAGCTGCTCTCCCTCATCTCCTGCTCTGCCGCTTTCCGTGAAGTCCCCGCACATGCCAACATCATAAGGGTGAGCACCAGGACCACCCATTTGGCTTTCTTCATCTCCTCCCCCTCAGTCCCCTCAGTCTCGGATCAACAGCGTCCCTTATCCCCTCTCCCAGGAGGTTATAGCCCAATACGGTGAAAAGAATGGCAACTCCAGGGAAGAGGGAGAGCCACCAGGCCACCTCTATGTAGTCTTTACCCACGGCAAGGATGGAGCCCCAGCTGGGAGTGGGGGGCTGGACCCCAATCCCCAGAAAACTCAGGGCCGACTCAGTGAGAATGGCTCCCCCCACCCCGAGAGTGGCAGCCACCAGAACAGGTGCCAGGGCGTTAGGCAGGAGATGGCGCAACAGGATCCTCCTCTTGGGTATACCCAAAGCCCGGGCGGCCAGGACAAACTCCCTCTCTCTCAGAGAGAGGATCTCGGCCCTGACCAGGCGGGCTATACCCATCCACGATGTGATGCCGATCACCACCATGATATTCCATATGCTGGGTTCCAACACGGCTATAACCGCCAGGATGAGAAAGAAGGTGGGGAAACAGAGCATGATATCCACCAGTCTCATGAGCAGAGCGTCCACCCAGCCCCCATAAAAGCCTGCCACTCCTCCCACCAGGGTGCCCACCACACAGGCAATACCCACAGAGATGAACCCTACCTCCAGGGAAACCCTGGTTCCCCAGACCATACGGGAAAGGAGATCCCTGCCCAGATGGTCCGTGCCCAGGGGATGTTTCCAGGAGGGGGGAAGGAGCACTGCCCTGGGGTCAATCCTGGAGGGGTCGTAAGGGGAAACCCAGGGCGCCAGAAGGGCCACCAGAAAGAGCAAAATGATTATGGCCCCCCCCATCACGGCCAACCTGTTCTCCCTCAGCCCCCTCCAGAAGTCCCTCAAAGGGCCACCACCTCCTTCACCGACGGCACCATCTTCTTCAAAGCCTGCTCCACTCCCATCTTGAGGGTCATCTGGGAGAAGGGACAGCCTCCGCAGGCACCGGTGAGCCTCACCTTCACCACGCCGTCATCGGTCACCTCTACCAGCTCCAGATCACCACCATCGGCCTGGAGAAAGGGCCTGATCTCGTTCAAGGCCTTCTCCACTTCTTCTCGCATCCGGAATCACCTCCTTCCCTTTTCATCCCAAAATGAGCTTAACAGCCACAAAAAGCAATAGGACCCCGAAAACTCTCCTGAGCCTGGTACCGTCGATCCTGTGGCTGGCCCACACGCCCAGTTGGGAGGCCGCCAATCCTCCTGACACCAAGAGAACCCAGGCCATGAGGTTCACGTAACCCAGGGACCAGGGAGGCAGCCCCGGCCTGTTCCAGCCATGATAGATGTAACCCAAGGCCCCCGTCCCTGCTATGGCGGGGATGATGGCCGAAGAGGTGGCCACGGCTTCCAGGGTGGGAAAACGGAAGGCCAGGACCATGAGGGAAACGGCCACAATACCTCCACCCACCCCGAAGAAGGCGCTCACCAAGCCCGTGGCGAGGCCCACAAAGGTGAATACCCCCGGCCTCCGGGGAGGAGCTTGGGCTTCTCCTCTTTTGGGGGTCGGTGCCAGGGTCATGCGGTAAAAGGCAAAGAGGAGGAGAAGGGCGAAGGCCTTTTTCACCACCGCTCCCTCCACCCAGGTAGCCGCCGTGGAACCTATAGCAGCCCCCACCACTCCCCCTGACACCAGCCAGGGCACCCGCTTCCAGTCGATGGCCCCCCTCTTCCAGTGTCCCAGGGCACCGGAGAGGGTGAAGCAAACGGCAGAAGCCAGACTGGTCCCCAGGGCCATGGGAACCGCCACATTCTGGGGGAGTCCCCATTTGGGAAAGATCCAGAAGAGCAGGGGCACCATGACGATGCCACCACCAATGCCCAAGAGGCCGGAAAGAAAACCCGCCACTCCCCCCGCCAGGGCGATGAAGACCGGGAGAGGCATGGTCCAGAACCTACTATTTGATAGTGGCGGCCATCTTAAAGATGGGAAGGTAGAGGGCTATCACTATAGTCCCTATGAAACCTCCCAGGAAAATGAGCATAAAGGGCTCCAACACAGAGGTGAGAGCAGCCACGGCGGCATCCACTTCATCCTCGAAAAAGTCCGCCACCTTGTCCATCATCTCGTCCAGGGCCCCCGTCTGTTCCCCGGCAGCCATCATCTCAATCAACATGGAGGGGAAGACACCCATCTCTTTCAGGGTCTTGGAGAGGCTCTCTCCCCTTGCCACCTCCACCCGGGATTTGAGGACGGCCTCCTCTATCACCTTGTTGCCCGAGGTCTTGGCAATGATGTCTAGGGCATCCAGTATGGGGATACCGCTCTTCACCATGGTGGCCAGGGTCCTGGAGAACCTGGCCACGGCCACCTTCCTCAATAGAGGCCCAATAATGAAGATCCTGAGACGCACCCTGTCGTAAACCCTGCGGACGTTATCGTTCCGAAGGGAGAGGCGGAAGAGAACCACGAAGGCCACCAGGGCCCAGAAGATGTAGACGAAGTGCTTCTGTAAGAAATTGCTCAGGTTTATGATGAAGAGGGTGAGGGCGGGCAGCTCCACCCCTGCCTCCTTAAATAGGGCCGTAAAGGTAGGAACGATCTTGATGAGCAGGAAAGCCACGATCCCGATGGCCAAAGACAATACCACGGTAGGGTAGACCATGGCCGTCACCACCTTGCGCCTCAGGGCCAGAACCTTCTCCATATAGGTGAAGTAACGATTGAGCATGATGTCCAGGTTACCCGTGGCCTCCCCTGCCTCCACCATACTGATGAAAAGGCGGTCGAAGACCTTGGGGTATTTGGAGAGGGCCTCGGAGAACTTCTCTCCCCCCTCCACCATCTCCCTCACTTCCTGCAACACCTGACGGAGGTTCTTGTTCTTCAACTGTTCCGTCACAGTGGCCAAGGCCGATGGCAGGGGGATACCTGCACCAATCATGGAGGCCACCTGCCGGGTGAAGAGGGCCACCTGCTTCATGGGGACCCTGTTGAGGAAAGGAATTGGAATATCCAAACCTGGCCTCTTGGGCGCAACATTGAGAGGATAGAGTCCCTGCTCCCTCAATTCCTTGGCCACCACCCTGGGATTGGGGGCATCCATCACCCCCGACACTCGCCTCCCTCCCGTGTCCCGGGCAACGTACTTATACTTCATCAACACCTCCTCCCAGGTCTACCACCAGGGAGCCCCCCTCGCCACAACCCGGGCATTTATCCTGCCACTGGAGCACCATACATCCGCAACCCTCGCAGGAATAATGAACACCCATGTCCCTGCCCAGGCCCTGGCTGAAGAGCTGCAAAGCCTTTTCCCCTTCGCCCAATCGGCCTAGGATGAGACCCTTCAAGAAATTGACGGGTGGGGGTGCCACCTCCAGGGACAGCACAGCCTTCTGGGCGTCCTGATACATGCCCAGGGAGAAATAGAGTCGGGCCAAGACAAAAGGGATCAAGGGATTCTTGGAATATCTAGACATGAGCCTCTTGTAAAAGCTGATGATCTCCCCCGGGCGCTCCTCGGATAACAGCAGATCCTCCAACTTATCGAACAACACCAGTACCCGTGGATTGGTCTCACAGGCCTTCTTCACCACATCCACCACCTTGTTCTTCTTCTCCGAGTTCATCTCCACCAAGGCCACCACGGCAGGGGCGAAAGAGGGGTTGTCCCTGGCCAACTTCCCCATAAGCCCCCTGTCCCCCTCTTTTCTGGCCTTCTCGTAGAGCATCCACAAAAGCCTCTTCTCCTCTCCGGCCCTCTCCTGGGGGGGGACCATTTTCACAATCTTGCCCTGGAGGGCCAGGGCCTTGTCCACTTCCCCCAGTTCCAGATGGACCTTCATGAGTTCCCTATAGAGTCCCACCGAAGGTTTGGCCTTCTTCATAAGGGTCTCCAGAGCGTCCAGGGCCTCCTCCCACTCGCCCGTGGCCACATAATCCCTGTAGAGCTGATAGAGGAGCCATGGGTCATCCTCCACAATCCTCCTGGCTTTTCTGTGCCAACTGAGGGCCTCTTCCTTGTTACCCTCCTCCTTGGCCACCACGCCCATAAGAATGAGTCCCTCCAGAAACTTGGAGTCCATGGACAGTAGTCTCTTCAACAGGGCCCGGGCCCTGGTCAGGTCCCCC
>JALUVF010000083.1 GCA_027020915.1 bacterium | reverse complement strand
CGAGCATGCGAATGGATTCCACCAGCTCCTGGAGGTCGCCTCCCTGGGGATCGGGGGCCGTGAGGAGGACCTCGTTGCCCATCATGGGGAAGGCCGTGTCTCCCGTGAAGAGAACCTTCTTTTCTGGATCGTAGAGGCTGATGGAGCCTGGAGTGTGTCCCGGGGTGTAGAGAACCCGGAGCTTTCTCTCCCCCACCTCCAGCTCCTCGTTGCCTTCCAGTTCCTGGATCTCTTCGATTCCCATTTCTTGAAAGGCCTGTCTCAGGGTGGTACCTCCGGGCAGGACGCTTTCCAGCTCAGCCTTGTGGATGACCACCTTCGGGGTCCAGTGGCTCAGAATCTCTCCCAGCCCCCCTAGGTGGTCGAAATGGGCATGAGTGAATATGACCCTTTCTATCCGGGCCTGGGGATAGTGCTCCTTCAGCTCTGCCACCAGGCCTGCAAAGTTCCCCAGATCTATGAGGGTTCGACTTTCCTCCAGCACATAGATGTTGGAACTCAGGCGCCCGTTGCCGTAGTAGAGGAGGTCTATGCCCTTCAGGGAGGGATGGTACCGTCTTAGAGGATGGAAGGTCTCTTGATAGTCTATGTTCTTTTCACTCATTGTGTCCCAGCTCCTTTATCTTTTTGACCACGGCCTCTTCTATCTCTTTGATAGAGTCGGAGATCAATACCCATACCGTGGCCATCACTTCTACGCCTTTACCGCACTGGGAGGGTAGCACCCTTTTCATGGGCCCTTCTTTTGGGACCCCCAGGATTTGGGAGAGGGCTTCTACCAGGACGTGCCCCAGTTCTTCGAAGGGCCAGAAATCCATGTAGAGGGAGGAACCCACCTGGGTAAGGGTGAAGTTGAAGTCTTTGCCGTCTTTCCGCACTCGGCCATGGTAATCTATTCTGTCCCTTCGGTCATTGCTATTCAGGTAGAGTTCCATCTTCTACCTCTTTCAGGGTCCCTTTCCTGGCGAAGATGAGGAATCCCGTATGGGCCACCATCCTGTCCTCTGGCCTCAGCCGTTCAGGGTTGGCTTTGTACCGGCGCATGAGGATCTCGCACACCTCGGCATGGACGAAGCCATTCTGGGCCAATCCCTCCAGGGTTCGGCTCACCTGATTGGTGGTGGGTACCAGGATGCCCAGGGTGTGTCCCCCGGCCAGGGCCTGGTAGGCCTGTTCCAGGTAGTCCCATGGATTGCGCACGTCCAGGAAGAGGGCATCTACATCCCTCTCGTCAAAGCCCTCCCGGGCGTCTTTCAGCTTGAATTCCACCCTGTCGGCTAGTCCCACTCTCTCCAGGTTCTCCCGGGCCAGGAGGGAGAAGGCTTCCTCCTTTTCGTAACTGATCACTCTCCCCGTGGGCCCCGCCATCCAGGCCAGGGCCAGGGTGAGGCTTCCGCTTCCCGTGCCGCATTCTATCACCCTCTTCCCCGGCCCCACCTCCAGTTTCATGAGGATGAAACCCAGGTCCTTGGGAAAGATGATCTGGGTACGTCTCTTGATGTGGCGGGTGAGATCGTGGAGAGAGGGCTTTAGGACGTAGAGTTCCTTCCCCCGGTGGGTTGTGGTGATACATCCCCAGGACTGGCCGAGGAGGTTTCCCAGGTCCACGTTGCCCAGATGGGTGCCGAAGAGCCTTTCATCCACCTGGACCAAAAACTCTTTTCCCTCTTTGGAAACAAGGAGTGCCAAGTCTCCCCTGCCGATCTTTTTGCCATCCATGTCACCGCTCTATAAAATAAAGGCACAAGATAGGCAACGTGGAGGAGGTTCGTGGGAAAGGCCCTTCTGGTGACAGCAACCGATACGGGAGTGGGAAAAACGGTGGTGACGGGTGGTCTGGCGGTGGGATTCAGGCGAATGGAGCTGGTTCCCGGGATCTTCAAGCCCGTGGAGAGCGGTGTGGTGGGAGAGCCCCTTGACGGACTTTTCTTGAAGAGGTGCAGCGCCACCTCCCGCCCCCTGGAGGAAGTGGTGCCTTACAGGTTGGCTGAGCCCCTGGCCCCCGCCGTGGCAGCCGAGAGGGCGGGGGTACGGATAAGCCTGGAGGTCATAAAGGCCCGCCTGGAGGACTGGAGGCAGGCCCATCCCGTCACCCTGGTGGAGGGGGCGGGAGGGCTGTTGGTGCCCATAACAGGTGCCTTTACCTATGCTGATCTGGCCCGCTGGCTTGATCTGCCCATTCTGGTGGTGGCCCGTCCCTCCCTGGGTACCATCAACCACACCCTGTTGACGGTGAGACTGGCCAGGGCCGTGGGACTCAGGGTCTTGGGAGTGGTGATTTCGGGCTATCCCGGAGAGCCTGGGGTGGCGGAGAGGACCAGTCCTGAAGTCATTGAGAGAATGGGAGATGTAGAGGTCCTGGCCCTGGTGCCGAAGATTTCAGGACTCTCCACGGAAAAGGGGGAGATGGGTGAGCTGGAAACCTATCCCTGGGAGGAGCTGGCGGGAGAGGT
>JALUVF010000082.1 GCA_027020915.1 bacterium | reverse complement strand
CCCCCTGGCGCCTAGCCACCTCCCTGAGCTGGAGGGCACCCTTTCCATGGTACATGGCCAGCTCCACCATGGCCCTGAGACCGTAACGGGCTTTAGTCGAAAAAAACATGAAAAGCTCCTTTTACCTAAAAGTCTTTAACGATAGCCCCTGTGGGATACGCCATGAGGCCCTTGAAAGTCAAGGCAACCCCTAACCTTTCCCATCGCCTCTCCCCCCCAAGGCCCTCAAACCCTCCTTCAGATCCCCCCCGGAGGGAATCTGGAAGACCCTAAGGTCGAACTCCGGAGCCGCCGCCAACAAATGGTCAAAGATATCGGCCTGGATTTTCTCATAATAAACCCACCGGGTGTCTGCCACAAAGGCGTAGACCTCCAGGGGCAGACCCTCGGGGGTGGGCTTGAGCTGTCGCACCATGAGGGTCATGTCCTTCCTGATCTGGGGGTGCTGGCGCAGGTACTCCTCCATGTATACCCTGAAGGTGCCCAGATTGGTCATCCGCCGCCCGTTCACGGGAGATGCCTGGGGATCAATGCCCAGACGCCTGTTATGCTCCTCGATCTCCTTCACCCTCTTCTCCACGTACTCCCTGATGAGGTGGATCTTCCTGAAGCGCTCAATCAGCCCGTCATCGCAGAAGCGCACCGTGTTCTGGTCCACCAGGACGGCCCGCTTGATCCTCCTTCCCCCCGCCTCCTCCATCCCCCGCCAGTTCTTGAAAGAGTCCTCCAGAAGCTTGTAGGTGGGAAGGGTGACCAGGGTCTTGTCCCAGTTGCGAACCACAAGGTTGGTGAGGGTGATGTCCACCACTTCCCCATCCACCCCGTACTTGGACATCTCTATCCAGTCCCCCACCCTGATGAGACCCTGGGAGATGACCTGGAAACTGGCCACGAAAGAGAGAAGGGTGGTGCGGAAGACCAACATCAAGACGGCACTGAGGGCCCCCAGACCGCTGAGGAACCCCCAGGGTGACTTCTCCAGGAGGGCACATATGGCCACGATGGCAGCGGCGCAATAGACCAGGAGCTTCACCACCTGGACATACCCCTTGAGAGGCCACCTCTTGGATATGGGGTACTGCTCATAAACCGAGAGGCCCACCGATAGAAGCCTGTCCACCAGAAGAGCCACAAAGAGGGCCCACAGAACGGAGACCACCTTCCCCAGGAGGGAGGCCAACCGGGGTACCCACCCGGAGCCAAAGTGGAGGACCAGGATGGGGCCCAGGAATGAGAGGAGGTCAAAGACCTTATACTGGGCGAAGAGGTCGTCCAGCTTGTTCTGGCTCCTGGCAGAGAAGCTCCTGATGGCCTTCACCAACACTCGCTTCACCGCGAAGAAAACCACCAGAGCCGCCACCAGGAGTAGAAAGAGGCGGACGGCCTCAAGGGAAAGAGCCAGTTTCAGCCACTGAAGGTACTTCTTGTCCAATCCACCACCCCCTCGTGGTGATTTCAATAAACACAGGAGCACCACTCCTAGCAAGACAAGAGTTGTCCTATATATCCCATGGGAACAGTAGATTATAAACCCCAACCCTGCTAAAAGGCGGAAGAGGCTTTCCAAAAACCCCAAAGGGAATTAGAGGAGAGGCATGGAGATAGCCGTCGCCCTATCAGGGGGTATAGACTCGGCCTTCACCGCCCACCTCCTGAAAGAGGAGGGGCACAGGGTGTGGGGCATCACCATGGTCCACCATGAGGGGGCCTGGGACACGCTGGAGAGGGTGAAGAGGGTGGCCCGGACCCTGGGCATACCCCTGGAGGTGGCGGACATGAGGGAGCCCTTCCGCCAAGAGGTCCTGACACCCTTTGTCCGGGCTTACTCCCAGGGCCTCACCCCCAATCCCTGCCCCCTGTGCAACAGGCGGGTAAAGCTGGGCATCCTCATGAATAAGGCCCTTTCCCTGGGAGCGGAGAGGATGGCCACGGGACACTATGCCCAAGTGGCGGCGGGAGAGGAGGGCCCCAGACTCCTGAAGGGGGTGGACACCCGAAAAGACCAGTCTTACTTCCTGGCCCTCCTCTCCAGAGAACAACTGGCAAGGCTCATCCTGCCCCTGGGACAGAAGACCCGTAAAGAAGTGGAGGAGAAGGCCCGGGAACTGGGCCTATGGGAAGAGGGGCTCAAGAGCAGTCAGGAGATCTGTTTTCTTCAAGGCCATTACACCAGGCTCCTGGAAAGGCTGGGCATAGATCCAGGACCAGGCCCCCTGGTGGATATGGAAGGCAGGGTCCTGGGAACCCACAAGGGATACACCCACTATACCATAGGCCAGAGACGGGGCCTGGGAGTGGCCACGGGGGAACCCCTCTATGTGGTGAGGGTGATTCCCCAGGAGAACAAGGTGGTGGTGGGCCCGGCCCAGGCCCTCATGGCAAAGAGGATTAGACTGGCGTGGGTCCACTGGATCCATCTCCCCCCGGGAGACCCTCCCTGGGAACTGAAGGTGAGGATTCGATACCGCCACCAGGAGGCCCCTGCCCTGGTGATGGCTTCGGGGAGAGAAATCACTTTCCTGGCATCCCAGAGGGCTCCCACCCCCGGCCAACTGGCCGTCTTTTACAGGGACCAGGAGGTGATGGGCGGGGGAGAGATCATAGAAGTTTTCAATTGAAAATATAGACCCCGCACAATATAAAAAATAAAACGGATTGCAAGACGAGGGGCCATGGAAAACTTCTTCACATCCTTGCTCAACAGGCTCACTATAAAGAAGAAGCTCCATCTGGGGTTCTTCCTCATCTCCTTCCTCACCTTTGCCCTGGGATACACGGGATACGTGGGGATGGTGAAGGTGAAGTACGCCACCCTATACCAGGCCCGGCTCACAGCCCTCACCTACCTCACCCTGAACCTGGTCCACGAAGAGGAAGCCCTCTTCTCCAACTACCAGACCTCCTCTCTGGACAGGGTGAACAAGGTGATCCGGGAGATCTTCATAAAAGAGCGCAAGGACAAGGCCCTCTCCGCCAAGGAAAAGTTCTACTACTACACCGCCCTCATGCCCAGAGAGATCAAGATGGGGACGGAGAGCGTATGGCAGTACATGAAAGACCTCATCCTCAAGATCACCTCCATAAACCAGCTGCTGAAAAAGAGATGGGAGAGAGGGGGTGCCGTGGACCAGGTGAGGTCCAGGGGAAAGGCACTGAGGCGCCTCTTGGAGGACATAGGCCTCCACCACACGGCCACGGAGATCAAGCTCCTGGAAGACCAGTGCATAGAGAAGCCCAGGCCCCGCCTTATCAACAAGGTCCTTGAACGCCTGGAAGAGACCAACATGGAACTGAAAGGCCAGGGCCTTCCCCAGGGTCTAAAGAAGGCCCTGGACCAGTACAAGGCCAGCCTCCAGAGACTGAAAGAGATAGACGCCAACGTGGTCTTCTTCTACTCCAGGTTCAAGGAACTCCTCTCCACCATCCAGAGGGAGAGCAGAGACGGCATCAACTCCGCCAACGCCCTGGTGGCCAAGGCCATCTCCCTGGTCTTCTGGGAGACCACCGTCATCCTTCTCATCGCCCTTCTGGCCTCCCTGGGCATCAGCTGGGGCATCACCAGGAACATCACGGCACCCATGAACAAGATCGTCTCCGCCATCAGGAGGGCCAAAGAGGGGGACTTCTCCCAGGACCTCAAGCTCCCTCCCAGAAAGGACGAAATGGGGACCCTGGCCATCTGGTTCAGCGAGCTCCTGAGCCTTTTGAGGACCCACGTGGGCTTCATCATCCAAAAATCGGGGGAAATCATCCAGAGCAGGATCTCTCCCTCATTCCGCACCGCCTCCACGGCCGCCGATCCCCTGACCAGGGCCAAAGAGACGGTGGAAGCCTTGGTCAAGATCAACAAGTACAAGACCCTCATCGAGGGGGATCTGGACAAGAAGGAGATCTATCGTCACCTCACCCTGGCCCTGGAAAGGGAATTCGGGCTGAGGGACTACTTCATCCTGGAGATGAACGAAAGCGAGAATCGACTGGAACCCATGGCGGGACCCAGCATGGACAGGTACTCCCTGGACGTCCTCATCCAGCCCAGCCTCTGCCGGGTGAAGCGCACGGGAGAAGTGGCCGACTCCCTGGAGTTTCCAGAGATATGCCGCCACGCCCAACTGAGAGAGGGAGAGTTCCATATATGCCTGCCCATCCTCATGGGAGGCGAAGTGAAGGGGGTTCTGAGGATCAACGGCACCGAGGAAGAGAAGGCCCAGATCCTCCAGCAACTACCCTACATTGCCAAGTACATTGAGACCACGGCCCCCGTGGTCTACGCCAGCAAGCTCCTGGAGATCACCCGGGAACAGTCCCTGAGGGACGGCCTCACCGGGCTCTACAACCGGAGATTCCTGGAGGGCTACCTGGACAAGCAGGCCAGCCTGGCCCAGAGGAAAGGGTTCACCATGGGATTCATCATGCTGGACATCGACCACTTCAAGAAGATCAACGACACTTACGGCCACAAGGCGGGAGACCTCATTCTCCAGCAGATAGCCAAGGTGATAGAGAGGTCTGTGCGTTCTTCAGACGTGGTCATCCGCTACGGTGGAGAGGAGTTCCTCATTCTCCTGCCCGACGTCACCCCGGGCTCCAGCACCCAAGTGGCGGAAAAGATCCGCAAGAACGTGGAATCCCAACAGTTCACCATCGAGGGGGGCAAGAGGGTGAAAGTGACAGTGAGCCTGGGGGTGGCCGAGCTGCCCACCCACACGGACCTTCCCTGGCAGGCCATAAAGTTCGCCGACGTGGCTCTCTACCATGCCAAACGGGGAGGGAGGAACAGGGTGGTGATCTTCTCAACCGATATGTGGAGCGAAGAAGAAGGAGGAGAGACCACCTCCTCGGATTCGGAGACCTAACCCACCTCCCACTGGAGGTGGGGAGTCTCCAGGGAACCCCGGATCATCTCCTCCACCACTTCCAGCAGGAGGTCCAGATTTTCCCTTTCCTTGGCCGATACGGCCAGGCCGTTGAAATCCTGGGGCTCCTCCAGAAGATCCATCTTATTGTAAACCACCAACCGGGGTTTCTCCTCCAGACCCAGCTCACCGAGGATCTCCACCACAGCCTCCATCTCCTCTTCCACGTAGGGGCTGGTGACGTCCACCACATGGAGGAGCAGGGTGGCGTCCCTCAACTCTTCCAGGGTGGCCTTGAAGGCCACCTTCAGATCGGGAGGCATCCTCCTGATGAACCCCACGGTGTCGGAGATGATGCAGGGGGTACCCCCGGGTAGAACCACGGTGCGATTGGTGGGGTCCAGGGTGGCGAAGAGTCGGTCCTCCACCAGGACCTTGGCCCCTGTTAGGGCGTTGAGAAGGGTGGATTTGCCCGCATTGGTGTAACCTATAAGAGAGACCACGGGAATCCCCTTGCGCATCCTGGCCTTGCGCCTCTCCCTTCGTCCCTTTTCCAGGGCCCTGAGTTGCCGCTCCAGAGTGGAGATACGCTCCTTCACCCGGCGACGGTCCACCTCCAACTTGGTCTCCCCCGGGCCACGTCCTCCCACCCCTCCCATGAGGCGGGACATGGCGGTACCCCGGCCCACCAGACGGGGGAGGATATAGCGCAGCTGGGCCAGCTCCACCTGGATCTTCCCCTCCCGACTCATGGCCCTTCTGGCAAAGATGTCCAGGATAAGCTGGGTCCTGTCCAGTACCTTCAGGTCCACCATACCAGCGATGTTGTTCACCTGAACGGGGGTGAGGTCCTGATCGAAGATGAGCATGGTGGCCCCCAGATGGAGCCCCTGGATCATAATCTCCCGGAGCTTGCCCCTTCCCATGAGAAAAGAGGGATGGTACCCCTTCACCCTCTGGATCACCTTGTCCAGCACCTGGACCCCTGCGGAGAGGGCCAGGGCCTCCAGCTCTGCCATGGACCTCCGGGCTTCCCAGGAGTTCTGGCTGGTGGCGCTTATGAGAATGGCCCTCTCCCCCTCTCCCCCTGGATCCCTGCCTCTGAAGGAACGGGCCAGATCGTCCTCCAGCTCCCGGATGAAATGGTGAAAGGCCAGATCCACCCTGGCAGGGTGATCCCACTCCATAAACCCCCAGGGTTCATCGCCGCCGTTCCCCGGGGTGATATGGGCCATGAAGACCCTCCCGGGCAGGCCATCCTTCACGGAGATTCCCACCATGGCATCCAGACGCAAGAGGGCCATATCGGTGAGATCCTCGTGGGAGAGGGCCTCCTCCTTCAGGTGGGTGTGGATACACCTGAGGCCCCTCAGCCTCTCGGGCCCCACCCTGTAGTGGGAAAGATCGGGGATGAGGATGGAAGCATGGTCTCCCAAGATGACGTGGTGAACACGACCCCTCCTGTCCACCAGAAGGGCCACCTGACGGTTTAGATCCCAGGAGATCTGGGCCAGGCTCCGGGTCACCTCGGGAGTGACCAGTGCAGAGGGGGGTATCCTCCTGCGATAGAGACGCTCCAGGGCCTTTCTCTCCCTGGGCGCCAAGCCCTTCAAATCACCGTAAACCTTGATCCTTCTCCACCTCCCCCTGGGTCCCTCCACTGAGCTTTATATACCCTTCTTCCAAAAGGACAAGGGCCCTGTTCCTCAGAGAAGTCCCTTCCACCCTCTCCTCCTCCCCCGTGGTGATGGAGTAGAGGAAGGCCTCCCGGGGCCAGCGGCCAGAGTACTTCTCCACCAACCAAGAATAAATGGCCAGCTGATCCCGGTATGTCCCTCTGTACAGCATGGATGAAGAGAGCTTGTACTCCACCAGCACCAGGGAACCGTCTCCCATGACAGCCAGAAGGTCCGGGCGCCCCTTCACCTTCATGGACTTATAATAGGCCTCCAGAGGCAGCTCCCGGTAGACCTGGAGGGCTTTGGACACCACCTCCCTGTAAAGGGCACTGGAAAAGTAGGTCTTTACCAGCCTCACAAAGCCCCCCTTGGAGATGGAGGTGCCATGAAAAGAAGGGGAGTGGAGCTCGTACCACCGAGGGGCATCCCGGGGATGGGAAATCTCTTTCATGGCCCTGTGCAGAAGGGCCCCCAGTCCCCCATCATCTCCCTCCGAATCACCCAGAAGGCGCCTCACACCCACCTGGAGCCCTTCCTCCTGCTCCAGGGAGATGGGAGGCTCCAGGGTTCCCCTCCTCCCCCCAAAAGAGGCTTCCTGGGGGGTGGGAGAGGGTAGCCCCTTCCAGTCCCCCTTGAGAGCCAGGCTCTCCACCCCTCCCTCTTTCAAAAGACCATGCCATGTGTACCCCCTGGGCCTGTCCGATCTGAGGAGAATATGGAGCTCTTCCTTGGCCCGAGTGAGGGCCACGTAGAGAAGCCTCTTCTCCTCCTCCCGACCCTTGGCGTCCTTCATGCTCCTCACCCTGTCGTACCGGGGAGAGAGGTCCAGGCCGGGGATCCTCAGGGCAAAGCCCTCTTGGGGATCATAGAGGACGGGGTCCGTGTTCCTCTTAAACTGGGCCCAGGTCTCAACCAGTACCACCACGGGGAACTCCAAACCTTTGGCGGCGTGGACAGTGAGGATGGCCACGGCCTCTCCACCCTCCACTCCCTCCTGGACTTCCCGGGCAGAGAGGCCCCAGTGATCAATATATATGAGGAACTCGGAGAGGGTGAAGAGGCGACCTTTCTGAAAGCGTCTGGCTACCCGGGCCAAACGGTCCAGATTGGCCAGAGCCTGGTCCCCGTAAGGCTGGCAGACCAGCCACGCACCATACCCCGTAGCCCTAACCACCTCCTGGATGAGACTGCTGATGGTGAGCCTGTCCTTCTTGACCAGGAGGGTTTGAAACACCTCAAAGCCCTGAGCCAAAGCATCCAGATCCTCCCGACTCACGTTAAAGCTTCCGACCTGGAGCCTGGAATCGGAAACCACCTCCCGCCAGGCGCCATAGAGCCCCCCACCCCTGGAGGAAAGAGAAAGGAGGGTGCTGGGGCCCACTCCCACAAAGGGACCCAGGAGAACGCCGGCTATGGAGTAGTCGTCCGCCGGATTGTCCAGGGCCTTCAGGTAGAGAAGGAGGTCCTGGACCTCCCTGCACTCCTCCAGGGGACCTGTGGTGGAAGAGACCACAGGTACGTCCAGACTGGAGAGATACCTGTAGAGCTCCACCGCCGTGGCATTGCGCCTCACTAAAAGGGCCATATCCCCCCACGGTCCCCTCCTCTCCCTTATCCCCAGGACCAAACGGGCCACGGCCTCCAGATACCCCTCTCCCCTATCCACCTCCCACAGCCACACCTCTCCCCCTTCCCTGGGAGTGGTGAGAGGGGTGAAGGGAACGGCATAGCCCTGGGGCAGAGGGATGTCGGGCTGGAAGATCCGGGGGAAGAGAGCGTTCAAGGTGTCCACCAGAGTGGAGCCGCTGCGGAAGCTCCTGGTGAGGAAGAGAGAGGAACCCTCCCCCAGCTGGGCCTTGGTACGGGCATACACGGCCACGTCCCCTCCCCTGAAGGCGTATATGGACTGTTTGGGGTCTCCCACGATAAATAGCTTGCCCTCCTCCAGGTGGACCTCGTCGTAGCGGGGAGCCCACTCCCCCCTCCTTTCAGAGAGGCGACAGACCACCTCCCGCTGAAGTTCGTTGGTGTCCTGGTACTCATCCACCAGGACCCGCCTGAACCTTCCCCTCAGCTCCTCCACCAGGACCCTGCTTCCCCTCAGGCCTCCCACGAGCCCTCTCTGCAAATCCGAAAAGGTGAGGACACCCTCCCTGGCCTTCATAACACCAAAAGTCTCCTCCACCCCCCGGGCCACCTCAAGAAAGGCCCTGTAGAACTCCCCCCCCAGCCTGGCCTCCAGCCACTCCCACAGGGAATAGGACCAGCCCTTTATCGCCTCCAGCTCCTTCAAAAGGGTACGCCGTCCCCAGGAGGGAAAGGCGTCCAGTTCCCTGGCCACCCTGATGAGGAGGGACACGGGATCATCCCCGGGCAGGGAGGAGAGGAGATACTCCAACATCTCCAGGGAGGAGTGGACCCTGGAGAAGAAGTCGCCGTACTTACCCTGGGCCAGGAACTTCTCCACTTCCCCTTTCAGGGAGACCATCTCCCTGATCCTCTCCACCTCTGGAGGCATGTCCTGGGATGACAGATCCCAGGGGAGGGAGGCCTCCAACTGATGCCAGTGATTCTCCGAAAGAACGGATCTGAAAAAGATCCTCAAGGCCCTCTTGAGTTGGAAGATGTTCCAGTGGGACAGGAGAAGGGAGAGATGGGGAGCGTCCAAGTGAGCGGATATGAAGGCGTTGATGGCCTCTTCCAGGAGAAGCCCCTCCCCCATCTCATCCAGAACGGTGAAGGCCGGATCCACCCCCGTCTCCACGGGGTACTCCCGGAGGATATAGGCGGCAAATCCGTGGAAGGTCTTGACAGGGGCATGGATCATCCCTTCCATGGCCCTAAAGGCCCTCTCCCTCAAGGGGGTCTCCAGAAATCGGGCCAATTCCTGGACCACTCTCTCTCTCATCTCCTGGGCCGCCTTCTCGGTGAAGGTGAGGGCCACCACCTGGGAGGGATAAAAGCCCTCCACCAGTACGTGATAGAGATAGCGGGCCACAAGGGTCTTGGTCTTGCCTGTTCCCGCCCCCGCTTCAACAATGACGTTACCGGGAGCCAGAACGGCGTCCATCTGCTCCCGGGTCAGAGCCTCCCCCTGGAGATACTCCATGAAGGCCCTCAAGGAAGGGGCATTCCTGCCTGTCTGTTCCTCACCACCCAAGGGCCTTGTCCTCCCTTCGGCACAGTCTACGGTAGAGACAGTACCTGCATTTGTCTTCCGTCTCCTCCAATCCCACCTCTTGGGATCGGGTGGGGAACAGACCCTCCTGGGCCATCCCCACCAGTTCCACCGCCTTGTCCAATCTCTCCCGGCCCTCCTGAGCCGAGACGGTCAGGTCCATAGAGGCCTTACCCCTGTCCTCCATGTGGAGGAGGAATATGTAGCGAAAGAGGCTACACTTCCTACCAGTAGTCCCCAGAAGGTAGGCATATACGTAGGGTTGAAAGAGGAGGCCCTTTTTCCGCCTCCTATCAAATCCGTACCAGTTGCCCGTCTTGTAGTCCCAGAGGGTCCATTCTCCCCTCCCATCCCTCTGGACCCTGTCGATCCTCCCCCCCAGGGGAACGCCCCGGTACTCCCCCCTCACCTCCAACTCCACTCCGTAGGGAGGGGGATGGTCCTCCTCCGTCTCCCAGCGGACAAAGGCCCTGAGAACATCCATATGGCGTTTGGCCTCGGCCTCAAAGAGGCCTCTATGGCCCACCCTCCCTTCACGGACGAACCGGGAGAAGACCTCCCCGGCCACCTCCTCCAAAAGGTCCAGGTTCTCCTTCAGCCCCCCACCCCTCCCCTCCCTTCTGGCCTCCTCGTAGTGCTCCAGAACCTCGTGGTACAACTCCCCAATGGAGGTGCTCAGAGCCTCCTCCACAGGCACCCGAAAGGGCTCTATCCCCAAAACATACCTGAGGAAAAAGGCATAGGGACACTGGGCATAGGCCTCGATGTGGGTGGGAGTCCACACCTGAGGCAAAGGGAAGGGAGGAGCCACCCGCTCCTCCTCCGGAGAAACCCTGGCCCCGGAAGGGAAGGGGAGAGGGGGAGGGCCCTCGATGAGGGAATACCCCACCCCCTCCAGGAGATCCAGCAGGAAGGGGGAGGGGGAGAGGGTCCGCCCCTCTTCGTCCCTGGCATTGTAAGAAAGGTAAAGAGACTCTCTGGCCCGGGTCACCCCCACATAGAAGAGGAGTCTATCCTCCTCCCACTGGTGTTCCCATGGAAGATTGAAGAGGACCGCCCTGCAGGCCCTGTTGATACGCTCCCTGTCACCGTCCCTGAGAAGGGGATCGGACTGGACCTGGGAGGGAAAGCTCCCCTCGTGGAGGCCCACGAAGAAGAGATGGGCAAAGGTGGATTGACGTCCATCCAGAAGCCCCATAACGGTCACCCCTTCCCTGACAGTATCGGGAGAGTAGTGGGACTCCCTGAGAACTCCACCCAGGCTCAGAAGGAACTCCTCCAGGGTGAAGTGCTTCCCCCCGGCCAGCTCTCTCCCCCTCACCACCCACAGCATGGCTTCCCTGAA
>JALUVF010000081.1 GCA_027020915.1 bacterium | reverse complement strand
TGGACGTTCAGGCCGCCGACATAAACGGGGACGGCCGCAAGGACCTGCTGGTTCTGATCAAGCGGGGGAGGAGAGACAGGGAAGGGAACGTGAGGTATTACACCAGGCTCTTGATTTACAAGGTGGCTCGATGATTGTGGGTGTGGGCATCGATACCGTGGAGCTGGAGAGGATAGAGCGGGCCATGGAGAGGTGGCCTCGCTTTCTGGATCGTATCCTCACGCCCCGGGAGAGGGCTCGGACCGGGGAGAGGGTGGAGAGGGTGGCGGCCCGCTGGGCGGCCAAGGAGGCCCTCTTCAAGGCCCTGGACCCGCCCTCCAAGGGGCTTTATATGGGGTGGAGGGATGTGGAGGTTCTGAACACCTCCACGGGTAGGCCCTTTTTTGTGGTGAAGGGCCGTACGGGGAGATACGTGAAGAGAAGGAACTTGAGATTGCACCTTTCCCTCTCTCATGATAGAGGGAGGGCCGTGGCCCTGGTGTTGGCCCAGGGCAGACCTCGCTCCAGGTCCAGAGGGTGCCTGGGGCTTTAAACCCGAGAGGAGGTGTGTGTATGGAGTTGAGGTGTTATGAGTCGGTGGTGGTCTTTGTTCCCGAACTGGAAGACTCCCAGCTGGAGGAGCAGATCGATTGGGTGAAGGGTCTTCTGGAGAAGGGAGAGGCCCAGATCGTGGATGTGGAGAACTGGGGCAAGAAGAGGCTGGCATACGAGGTCGAGAAGAGGCGGGAGGGGTACTACGTGGTCTTCCGTTTCAGGGCCTCGGGGACCGTGGTGGAGGATCTGGAGAAGAGCTATCGCCTCAATGGAAAGGTGCTGCGCTACCTCACCGTCAAGAGGAAGGACAGGGAGTGTGAGAAGGAAGAGAGGCCCGAGGAGTCGGGCGGGGAGGGGTAAGTGGCTATAAACATCAACAGGGTGATACTGGCGGGTAACCTTACCAAGGACCCTGACGTACGTTATCTCCCCAGTGGTACCCCCGTCACCAGCTTTCGTCTGGCTGTGAACAGGCGTTTCAAGGCCAAATCTGGGGATGTGGATGAGACCTGTTACATAGACGTGAAGGTTTACGGCAAGCAGGCGGAGAGCTGTGGGGAGTTTCTCTTCAAAGGCAGGAACGTCCTGGTGGAGGGGTATCTCCGCCTTGAACAGTGGGATTCGGAGGGGGGAAAACGCTCCAAGCACGTGGTGGTGGCTGATAGGGTCCAGTTCCTGGGCTTTGCCAAGGAGAAAGGGGATGAGGGGGTGGTGGCCCCCGACGTGAGCGATGTGCCTGTAGAGGACGATGACGATGATTTCCCCTTTTAAGAGAGAAAATTAGGGAGGAGACATAGATGGCGAGGGACGACAGGAGAAGAAGGTTTTACAGGAAGAAGGTGTGTCGGTTCTGTGCCGATGGCATCAAGGAGATAGACTACAAGGATGTGAAGAGACTGCGCAACTACCTGACCGAGAGGGGTAAGATCGTGCCCAGGAGGATCTCCGGTACCTGTGCCAAACATCAGAGGCAGTTGGCCAGAGCAGTGAAGAGGGCCAGGATCCTGGCCCTGTTGCCTTTCACCGTAACCAGGTAGGAGGAGCCGTGATCAACGCAGGAGCCGTCAAACCCAACATGAAGCTGGAGATAGACGGGGAGCCCTATTTGGTGGTGAGTGCGGACCACGTGAAGCCCGGCAAGGGCCAGGCCTTCTCCCGGTTCAAGTTGAAGAATCTCAAGACGGGACTGGTGGTGGAGAAGACCTACAAGGCGGGGGAGAAGCTGAAGAAGGCCGATTTTCTGGTGAAGAAGGCCCAGTATCTCTACAGCCAGGGGGACGAGTACTGTTTCATGGATATGGAGACCTACGAGCAGGTGATGATCCCCGCCCATGTTCTGGGCAGGGACAGGGATTTTCTGGCCGAGAACATAGAGGTGAGACTCCTTCTCTATAAGGGGGAGCCTGTTGGGATAGATCTGCCCACGGCGGTGGATCTGAGGGTGGTGGAGACGGAGCCGGGAGTCCGGGGGGACACGGCCTCTGGGGGAAGCAAGCCTGCCAGGCTGGAGACCGGGGCCGTGGTTCAGGTACCCTTTTTCATCAATGAAGGAGATGTGGTGCGGATAGATACGAGAACGGGTGAGTATGTGGAGCGGGTGAAGTGATGGATAAGAAAGAGCTCATGGAGTTGATCAAAGAGCTGGCCGACCTGCCCGTGGGGGAGCTGGAGCTGGAGGTTGACGGGGTGAGGATCAGGCTCAAGAAAGGTGTCTCCCAGTCGGTGGTGGAGAGGGCGGAGGCCCCGGCCCAGGTGGCCCCTGTTACTGCCCCTTCCCTCCAGTCTGTCCCTCCCGGAAAGGAAGAGACTCCCCACTTTCCCCCCGACGCCGTGGTCATTCGTTCCCCCATAGTGGGCACCTTCTACAGGGCCCCTTCTCCCGATTCTCCTCCCTACGTGGATATTGGGGACGTGGTGGAGAAGGGTCA
>JALUVF010000080.1 GCA_027020915.1 bacterium | reverse complement strand
GACCCCCGTCACCCGGGAGACCAGCTGGCTGGTGCGGTAGATCTCCTGGGTTTTGATGCCCGTGGTGAGGCCGAAGAGGTCGTTCCTGGTCCTTATGGCCATGACGATCTCCTCCATGGAGGCGTTGCCCGCCCTTTCCCCTATACCGTTGATGGTGCACTCCACCTGGCGGGCCCCCGCCTTGACGGCAGCCAGGGAGTTGGCCACGGCCAGGCCCAGGTCGTTGTGGCAGTGGACGCTGATGACGGCCCTGTCCACGTTGGGCACCCGGTTCATGATGGTGGCGATGCGCTCACCGAACTCCTCGGGAATGGCGTAACCCACGGTGTCAGGGATGTTCACCACGGTAGCCCCGGCATCAATGACGGCCTCCACCACCCGGCATAGGAAGTCCACCTCCGTCCTGGTGGCGTCCTCGGCGGAGAACTCCACGTCGTCGGTGAATTTCCGGGCAAACCTCACGGCGGCCACGGCGGCCTCCAGGACCTCCTGGGGTTCCATCTGGAGCTTGTACTTCATGTGGATCTCGGAAGTGGCGATGAAGGTGTGAATCCTGGCCCTTTCGGCATATTTCAAAGCCTCTGCCGCCCGCTCTATGTCCTTTTCGTTGGCCCGGCAGAGCCCGGCAATGACAGGACCTTTCACCTCCTGGGCCACCTGTTTCACGGCCTCGAAGTCCCCGGGGGATGCAATGGGGAACCCCGCCTCGATAACATCCACTCCCAGGCGGGCCAGCTGCCTGGCCACGGCCATCTTCTCCTCCATGTTCATGGAGAAACCGGGGGCCTGCTCCCCGTCCCTGAGGGTGGTGTCAAAGATGTACACCCTGTTGTCCGACATAACCTCTTCCCTCCTTTGAGTGATTTTTGACCAAATAAAAAGGGCCACGATCCTTGAAGTTGAACCGTGGCCCAAAAGAAAAAGGGCCACGGGCTGGCCCGCCCGTGGCCCTCAGAAGTTGCTAAACCTAGCCTCCCCTGAAGACCCCCGAGCGGGCCTTCAGCAACAGCAGGCTAAGCAACAGGCTCATATGTTTTCTGGAACTACTCACCAAACATCCCCCTCTCAAGGTTAGGGAGCTAGATAAACCGAAAAGAGGGCAATGTCAAGAGGAAACCACCTGGAACCTCTCCCCACACCGGCCTCAAGAAGTGAGGCCGGGAGTTCCAAGCCCAGACTCCAACGGAGGTCAAAGGCTAAGGCCAAGGTTAAGGTTGAGCATAAACACACTCCAATCCTCGACCTCGACCTCAACCTTCTTACTCTATGAAATAGGTTACCCTGGCCCGCTTTCTCCTCTTTGGGAAGATGCGGAAGAGGAGGATGCCCGCCAGGAACCCTCCCACGTGGGCGAACCAGGCCACTCCCCCCGAGACGTTCACACCCAGGGAGGCCGTGGCCTCCATGAACTGGAAGAGGAACCAGAAACCCAGGAAGAAGATGGCGGGGATATCCACCACGGTGATGAAAAAGAAGAGGAAGATGAGGGTCTTGATCCTGGCCCAGGGGAATCTAAGAGCGTAGGCCCCCAGGACACCGGAGATGGCTCCGCTGGCGCCTATCATGGGAATCCGGGAACCGGGAGAGAGGGTGGCGTGGGTGAGGGAAGCGATGACGCCACACACCAGATAGAATACGAGAAACGGAACATGCCCCAGCTCATCCTCCACGTTGTTCCCAAAGATCCAGAGATAGAGCATGTTACCCCCCAGATGGAGGAGGCCCCCGTGGAGAAACATGCAGGTGAAGAGGGTGACCAGGACAGGCACATGGTACCCGGGGGTGAGTTCCACCCTGTGGAAGAGCTCATAAGGGATGAGGCCGTAAACGAAGGCCAGGGCCTGGGAGCCCTTCACCAGCACGAGCCTGCCATGGTACATGACCAGGAGCTTGATCTTGGACCCCACCACGGGACCCACGATGAAGAAGACCAGCACGTTGACCACGATGAGGGCAACGGTGATGTAGGGAAAGGTCTCCGTGGGGTTCTCGTCTTTGAGGGGTATCACAACTCATCCCCCGAAAGGACCCTGACTCCCCTTTCCAGCAAGACAGCGGTAACCACGCCCACGCCCCTCACCAACTCCCCCTCCCTGTATACCCGGGAAACCCCACAGGAAGGGCTCTTATCCTTGAGAATGGCCAGTTTTATATCCAACATCTCCACCAATTTCAAAACCTCTCCGGCGCCCTTCTCCAGGGCCCGGGAGAAGTCCCTCCCATCCTCTGTAAGGAGCCGGGCCTCACCCCTCCAGAAGGCCTCCCCGTCTCCACCGTAAAACTGGACGGGATCCCTGGGCGTGGGCAGGCCTCCCATCTGCTCGGGACAAAGGGGAACCAGGGAGTACCTGGCCTTCAGGCCCTCCAGCACATCCCGGGGCAGGGGACGGGAGGTGGCGTCGTAGCGGCATTCCACTCCCAGGAGACACGCGCTGACGAGGCATAGAGACTTCTCCATCCCCCCTCCTTT
>JALUVF010000079.1 GCA_027020915.1 bacterium | reverse complement strand
TGCCAGGAATGGAACACCCTGGTACCCCTTTCCCAGGAGACCCCCAGGGCCCACCAGCCCCGGTACCTCCCCTTAACCCAGGTGCCGGAAGAGGGAGAAGAGAGGATCCCTCTTCCCTTCCAGGAGATGGAGCGGGTCCTGGGAGGGGGGCTGGTGAGGGGGAGTCTGGTCCTTTTGGGGGGCGAGCCGGGGGTGGGTAAGTCCACCCTCCTCCTCCAGCTGGCCGCCTCCCTGGCCGATAGGGGGGAGAAGATCCTCTACGTCTCGGCAGAGGAGACCCTCCAGCAGATAAAGCTGAGGGCCAGGAGACTGGGGAGTCTTCCCCAGCACCTCTACCTCCTCCAGGAGACCAAGGTGGAGGCCATCCTGGGCCAGAAAGAGCTCCTGGCGCCTGGAGTGTTGGTCCTCGACTCCATCCAGACGGTGGCCCTGGAAGATCTCCCCTCCTCCCCCGGAACGGTGGTCCAGGTGAGGGAGGCCACAGCCCGGATCCTGGATAATGCCAAGGCCACCAACACCACGGTGATCCTGGTGGGCCATGTGACCAAGGATGGGAGCCTGGCGGGACCCAAGACCCTGGAGCACATGGTGGACACCGTCCTCCAGATGGAGGGGGAGAAAGGCCAGCCCTACCGCATACTGAGGGTCATCAAAAACAGGTACGGACCCGACATGGAGGTGGCCCTCCTGGAAATGACAGCCAGGGGGCTGGAGGAGGTAAAGGACCCCTCTTCCATCTTCCTCCAGGAGAGGCTTGAAGAGACCCCGGGGTCTGTGGTGGTGGCCAGCCTCCAGGGGAGCAAACCCATGCTCCTGGAGGTCCAGGCCCTGGTCTCCCCCTCATCCCTGGGCATTCCCAGAAGGGTCATGGCCGGTGTGGATCCCACCCGCACCGCCTTCATCCTGGCGGTCATAGAGAAGCACCTGGGCATCAACCTCCAGTCCCTGGATCTCTTCATAAACATCCCCGGAGGCATGAGACTCACGGAACCCGGAGGCGACCTGGCCATCCTCCTGGCCCTGGTTTCCAGCTTCAAAGAGGCGCCCATGGGTAAAGACCTGGCCATCTTCGGAGAGGTGGGCCTGGGAGGAGAAATCAGAAGGGTGAAAGGGGCCGTTTACAGGGCCAGAGAAGCAGAGAAGCACGGGTTCACCGGCCTTCTCCTGCCCCTTGCCGACAGGGAGAAGGTGGCCCGGGAATGCGGGATAAAACTACTGGGGGTCTCCAACGTAAGGGAAGCCCTTGAGTTTTCAATGAATTTATGAGATTATTTAAACCATGAAAGAGGAAGAAAGCTTTTTCAAAGTAGGAGATAAAATCGTCTACCCCGCTCATGGAGTGGGCATTATAGAAGGTGTTGAGGAGATCACCGTAGAGGGTCAAAATCTGGTCTTCTTCTCCATTCGCATACTGGAAAAAGAAGTACTCATCAAGGTCCCCATAGACAAGGTGGATAAGGTGGGCCTCCGGAAGATCATTACGGACAGTTCGGTCAAAGACATCATGGATATCCTCTCCCGTCCTCCCAAAGCCCAGGAAGGAGAGAAGGTGAGCTGGACGGTGAGACACAGGGAATACGCAGAGAAGATAAAAAGCGGATCCATCGAAGAGGTGGCCGAGGTCTATAGAGACCTCATGCAATTGAGAAAAGGAAAGGAACTGTCCTTCGGAGAGCGCAGGATATTAGAAAACGCCCAACAGTTTCTCATCGGAGAGATCTCTGAAGCAAAACAAATATCACCGGAAGAGGCAGAAGATCTACTAAAAAGCCTCTTCAAAGAAGAAGGAGAAGAATGAGATGTTGATGCTAATCTTCAGGTTAGCCATAGTACTTTCTGGAACCCTTCTGGGGTTCTTCGTAGGCAAGAGTTATCTACCAGCCTCCCCCGCAGGCTATCTCCTGGGGGCGGCCTCGGGCTGCATAGCGGGACTCCTGTTCATCTACACCGTTCAGAAGGTCCTGGACCTCAACCTCAAAACCCTGGTGGGAGCCCTCATGGGCGTGACCATGGGACTCATCCTCTCCTACCTCATCATAGATATAGCAGAAATCAAGTTCCCCCTGGAGAAGGCCAAAACCCTCTTCAACATCTTCGTGGGCCTCTGTTTCGGCTACCTGGGAGGCATCCTGGGAGTGAGGGTGGCGGAGGTGGTGGACATTCCCCGCATGAGCCGGGACAAGCTCCCCCTGGGATGGGGAGGCAACAACAAGATCCTGGACACCAGCGCCATCATAGACGGTCGCATCGCCGACGTGGTGGACACGGGGTTCCTGGAAGGCACCCTGGTCATCCCTCAGTTCGTTTTGAAGGAGCTCCAACACATCGCCGACTCCCACGACCCCATCAGGCGCAGCAGGGGAAGGAGGGGCCTGGATGTGCTCAAGAGGCTCCAGGAAAACTCCCAGGCCAAGGTGAAAATCACCCACCAGGACTTCCCCAAGATCAAAGAGGTGGATGAGAAGCTCATCACCCTGGCCAAGCGA
>JALUVF010000078.1 GCA_027020915.1 bacterium | reverse complement strand
GTACCGAGCCCCCCTCACCTTATAAACGGCCTTCAGAGGAGCCAGGAGCCCCTCGTCTCTGAGGTGAATATTCAAGGTGTAGGCTCCAAAAGTGACCAACACCACCCCCACCAACCCCAGAAGAGAAGGGTACTCCCCCAGGATGACCACGGAAGTGAGGAGCATGAATATGGGGGCCGTGGACAGAAGGGGTACCACAAGAGAGAGGGGATAGTCCTTCACCGCCTTGATGTACAGAAGGGAGGCCACCAGATCCCCCGGCAACCAGCCCAGAATGGTCCACCAAAAGACGCTACCAACCCTGGGAACACCCTCCAACAACAGGGCCAGGCCCAGGAAGGGAAGGGAGAAGACAAAACGGGACCAGAGGGTGACGTACTCATCGGCCCCTTTCCTGTTCATGAGGACCTTGGAGAAGAGATCGGCCGTGGCCCAGGAGAGGGCCGCAGAAAAGGCGAAGAAGTACCACATAACCTTTCACGCCAAAGGGTTTATCAGCCTTCCTGGGACTCCTCTTGGGGCATTTGAAGGGCGGTAGAGGCGGTCTCTTCCCCTTCACCTCCGGGAGGAGGCTGAGGGGGTTCTTCCTGGGGCCTCTCCTGGGGAGCCACCTTGGCCAGGCGGCCCTCCAGACTCTCCAGCTCCTTCTCCAACTCTTTGATCCGCCTATCCCGAGCCCGCAACTGATTTCTGAGACGCAGCTGCTCACCCACCACCAGCACCCAGGCCAGCATGACCCCCAGGAGCAGGGAGATGAAAATCACCACAAAAAGCGGAATAGCCGGGGTCTTGTAGAAATAGAAACTCACAGCCACCGCCTCCATATTTGCAATGGCAAACACCACCAAGAGAAAGACAACAACCAATCCCACCAACAACTTGAGTATGGCCATCCTACCCCTCCACGGCCTCCTGGAAGGCCCTTTTCAGTTTTCTATAACTCTCCTCGATATGTTCGGGCACCACCTTCACATCGGCCAGAACGGGCATGAAGTTGGTGTCTCCCTCCCACCGGGGCACCACATGGATATGGAGGTGATCCTCCAGTCCCGCCCCCGCCGCCTTTCCCATGTTCACTCCAATATTGAACCCACCGGGACTCATGACGGACTTGAGGATCTCCACGGAAAGGGCCAGGAGGTCCATGAGCTCTGCCCTCTCTTCCCCTCCCAGATCCCCCAGGGAAGCCACGTGGCGCAGGGGAGCCACCATGAGGTGCCCGGGATTGTAAGGATACCTGTTCAGGATCACCAGGGCCCCCTTCCCCATGTGAAGGACAAGGGAACCCCTATCCTGGGGGCTCCTTGCCCCTTTACAGATGAAACACTCTTCATCCCCCTTGGGGGCCAGGATGTACTCTATCCTCCAAGGCGCCCACAACGGCTTCAAGCCCGTCCTCCCTTCTCATATTCCACCCACCCTTACCTTCCCTGGAGCCAGGGGTCAATCTTGGCACTTGGTGGGTGTACACACTCCCCCCATGGGAGAAGCAAGCTCCACTTCCCCTGGAGGCTGGGTGATTCCCAGTTTCACTCCCCCCTTTCCATGGGGAGAGATGAGCTCCCTCACACCCTCCAGGCCCTGCCGAACCTCCACCTGTCCACCCTCTCTCACCAGGAGAGCCGGGACCCCCTGGAATCCCATGCCCCTGAGGAGCAACCCGTTGAAATCCAGCAGCCTCATCAGAACCCTCTCCTCCCCCTTGCTCAAGGCCACCCTGGGGACCCTTTGAGTCCTTTCCACCCGGGCTATGGCCTCCCAGGGGCCCATTCCCCCCTTCAAAAGACTCAAGAGGTAGAGGGCTTTCTCCCTCTCTCCGTGGATCATCACCTCCCTGAAAACCACCTTCACCCTGTTCTTCAAAGACCACTCCTTCACCAGGGGGAGGGTCCTGGCGCAGGCGGGACACTCCAGGCTGAAGAAGAAGACTGCCTCCCTGGCCCCCCCCTTGGTGGTATAGTACCTCTGAAGCATGGCCTTCTCCTCCCTGCCCAGGCAGACCTCCCCCCGGGAAGGACCCCAGGTGTAGGCCGCATGGACACCGGCAAAGGCCAGAGCCACCAGAGCCACCAGACACCAGAAGGAAACCCGGGTTAAGGCCGAGAGAAAGAGGAGAAGAACCAGGAGCTCCACGGCCACACACACCATGCACATCTCCCCCAAGACCCACTTCTGGAGATAGAGAAAATAGATGGAAGCCCCCAGACCCAGGGCGGACCAGAACAGCATCCATCTCTTAGGAGCAGCTATGAGGAAGAGGGCCACGAGAAAGAAGGCAAGGCCCAGGGCGGAAAGGGGAATGCCCAAGAGGCGGGAATAAGGAGAGTTAAGGGCCAAGCGGCAACCCTCGTAGGGACATATATCCCACCCCCTCAGAGTGGAGAAGAGATCCAGTCCCGTGACGGTCAACCCCAGTAAAATAATGAGAAGACTAAACTTGCCTGCCCGGCCTCTTCTCCTCTCCAGCCTGTCCATCACCCCTTGACCC
>JALUVF010000077.1 GCA_027020915.1 bacterium | reverse complement strand
CACGCACTCTTCTATCATGGGGATCAGGTCGGGAGCCTCTCCGCGGACCATGGAGGTGAAGAAATCGTCTCCCTCCAGGAGTTTGAGGGCCATGAATCTGGGAGGAACGGTTCTGGCCACCCCCAGCTCCCTGAGGAGTGTTTCCACACAGCCCACCTCCTCTTCCACGTGGAGGCTGTAACGGGGGGGTTTTGATCTCGCTTTGTCCATCACCTCCAGGGCCCGGGAGAAGAGTTCCTTCACACCCCAGCCCTTGCTGGCCACTGTGGTGGCCACGGGAACCCCCAGCTCCCTCTCCAGGTCCTGGGGATCTATGAGGATTCCCTTCTTTTCTGCCTCGTCCACCATGTTGAGACAGACCATGAGGGGGAGCTCCAGTTCCATGAGCTGGAGGGTGAGTTCCAGGCTCCGACTCATAGTGGTGGCGTCGATGACGTTTATGATGAGGCTGGCCTTCCGCTCCATGAGATACTCCAGGGTGACCCTTTCGGCGGGTTCCTGGGTGGAGAGGGAGTATATGCCCGGCAGGTCCACCAGCTGGAAGGTGGTCTCTCCCAGGGTGACGGGGCTCTCGGCGTAGGAGACGGTGACCCCGGGGAAGTTCCCCGTGCTGGCTTTGTAGCCCGCCACGGCGTTGAACAGGGTGGACTTGCCACAGTTGGGCTGGCCTACCAGGGCTATGGTCCTTTTACTCACCGGCCCTTTCCTCGGGTGTCTCCACCAGTACCTTGGCGGCCATGCCCCTGCCCAGGGCCAGGCAGAAACCCTGGTCCAGGTGTTCTATGAGGAGGGGACCCCTGAACGGTGATGCCCTCACCACTTTCACTCGGTCCCCCGGATGGAGACCCATGGACAGGATACGGTTCCTGAAACCGTGGCCCCCTTCAATGGAGACTATGATGGCCTCTTCTCCCACCGAGAGCTGGCATAGGTTCCTGCTGGCCTTCAAGTCTTTCTCCCTGATGCGCTTTTTAGGCCTTGGGGAGGCCCGGCCCTTTTCAATTGAGGGCACGGGGCTATTTATAGTGTCATTGAGGTGGGAGCTGCAATAAGTTTCCCGGGGATTGCCCTTTCCCTTTGGTGATTTTATCATGCTGAAAATCCTGGATGGAGGAGCGAGTTGAAGGCGAGGATCATAGTCACCTTGAAGAGGGGAGTCTTGGATCCCCAGGGGAAGGCTGTAAGAGGTGCCCTGTCCAACCTGGGCTTTAACCAGGTGAAGAACGTGCGGGTGGGCAAGGTGATAGACGTGGACCTCAACGGTGTGGAAGACGAGGCCCAGGCCAGGGCTCTCATTGAAGACATGTGCAGGAAGCTTCTGGCCAACCCCGTGATAGAGGACTTCTCTTATACCCTGGAGGATGAGTGACATGAAGTTCGGCGTTGTGGTTTTCCCTGGTTCCAACTGTGATCAGGACTGTCATTGGGCCCTTGGCCGGGTCCTGGGCCATGAGGCGGAGTACGTGTGGTACCAGGAGGAGGATCTGACGGGCCTGGACTGTGTCATCCTCCCCGGGGGCTTTTCTTATGGGGACTATCTCCGTCCGGGAGCCCTGGTCCGCTTCTCTCCCGTTATGGAGGGGGTGAGACGCTTTGCCCAGGGGGGAGGCCTGGTTCTAGGCATTTGTAACGGTTTTCAGATCCTCCTGGAGGCGGGACTTCTGCCCGGGGCCATGATGCGCAACAAGAACCTGCGTTTCATCTGCCAGTACGTCCATGTAAGGGTGGAGAGGTCTGACACCCCCTTCACCTGCCTCTTGAAGAAGGGAGAGGTTCTCAAGATTCCCATTGCCCACATGGAAGGCAATTACTTTGCCGATGAGGCCACCCTGGCTCAGCTCAAGGCCCATGATCAAGTGGTCTTTCGGTATTCCTCCCCCGGGGGAGAGGTGGCGGAGGAGTACAATCCCAACGGTTCTTTGGAGAACATTGCGGGCATCTGCAACAGGGAGGGAAACGTACTGGGGATGATGCCTCATCCCGAGCGCTGTTGTGAGGCCATCCTGGGGAGTGAGGACGGCAGGATGATATTCGAGTCTATAGTGGCTCACCTCACGGGTGTTGGGGTTTAGAGTTTTGGCGAGGAGGGGTTGAGCATGGAGGATACGGTTAAGCTGGTGGCCCAGCTCATGATGGTTGCAGCCAGGACGGCTCCCAAGGGCCGGGGTGAAGACTACGTGGTCATGGAGTTGCTCACGGGGAGGCGCCTCAAGAAGCTGGGGGAGGCCATGGTGGAGTACGGGGAGGACATAAAGGACCGGTTCTATGTGAGGGACGGCAAGAGCGTGCTGGCTTCCCAGGGAGTCCTCCTGGTGGGGGTGAAGGATGCCAAGCCCGTGGGGCTCAACTGTGGAGGTTGCGGTCTGGAGCGGTGCATCCGGCCGGAGGACGTGAAGGAGCTCCGGGACTTTAGGGCCCCTGTGTGCATGATCCGGGTGCTGGACCTGGGGATCGCCCTGGGTTCTGCCGTGAAGACGGCCTCCATTCACAACGTGGACAATCGGATCATGTATCGT
>JALUVF010000076.1 GCA_027020915.1 bacterium | reverse complement strand
GAGGGGGTCCTCATGGGGGGGCAGGCGGGAGTGGCCGATCATGTCCGGATTGGGGATAAAGCCATCTTGACTGCCAAGGCGGGGGTCATGGGCAGGGTGCCACCGGGGGCGGTGGTGACGGGTGCACCGGCCCTTCCTCATCACCAGTGGAGGAGGGCCCAGGCCTTGTATGCCAGGCTGCCCCAGCTGGCGGAGAGGATAAAGGCCCTGGAAAAAACCTTGGAGGAGCTGAAGGGTGGAGGAATTGGAGATCCGGAAGATTCTTGAGCTTTTGCCTCACAGGTATCCCTTTCTAATGGTGGACAGAGTACTGGAAATGGAGGCGGGGAAGAGAATAAAGGCCTTGAAGAACGTAACGGTCAACGAACCCCACTTCCAGGGCCATTTCCCCGGGGAGCCTATAATGCCCGGAGTCCTTATGCTGGAGGCTCTGGCCCAGATGGGGGGTATCCTCATCCGATGCTCCACCGGACTTTTGGGGGACGTGGAGATATTCTTTGCATCCATAGACAACGCCCGTTTCAGGCGTCCCGTGAGACCGGGGGACACCCTCCTCTTGGAGGGAGAGATTACGGGCAGGAAGGGCCCCTTCTGGAGGCTGAAGGGCAGGGGCCTTGTGGACGGGGAGGTGGCTGTGGAAGCCGATCTCATGGGGGTCATCAGGGAAAAGAGGGTGGATGAATGATGAAAAGGCAGTCTTGGTGGTTTCTCTCCCTGATCCTGGCCTTGCTCTGCTTCACCTCCCCTGGGTGGGCCAGCTTCGAGGCCTCCCTCAAGGACCTGGCCCAGGATATAGTCCAGGACTTCCCTCCTCTGGAGGGTAGGGTGGTCTCTGTAAGGGGTGACTGGGCCGTGATAGATCTGGGAAGGGACAGGGGTGTCTTTCCCGGTATGGTCTTCACCGTGTTTCGCCCTGGCAAGCCCTACTACCATCCCATAACGGGGGTGCTCCTGGGATACACGGAGGAGGATCTGGGGGTGCTCCAGGTGGTGAGAACTTATCCCCAGGCTTCTCTTGCCTTTTTCCGGGGGAAGGGGCCTGTGAGATCGGGGGATGGGGTGCGTATCAGCGCATCCAAGATCAACCTTTACCTCTTTCCCCTTATCGACAAGACGGGGGAGGGTTTCAACCTTATGGCCTTCACCCAGAGGCTGAGGGCCTACCTGGGGGATACGGGAAGGTTCAACATCTTCGGCGAGGAGAGGGTGATTCTCACCATTTCCACGGCCTCCGAAGGGGGGTATCTGGAGGCCCTCAGGAAACTGGAGGCCGACCCCAAGACCAAGGGAGCGGCCCTTATAGGAGCCATTGTTAAGGAGGGGGGGAACTACTATTTCCAGGGCGATCTGGTCTCCCTGGACACGGGGAAGAGGATAGATCACTTCTACGTCATGCTGGGCAAGGGTGGATGGCGTCCCCTCATAGAGAGGGATCTTCTGTTTGCGTCTGCCAATTGGGCCGACAATGGTCTGGCCATGGGAACGGGGGATGTAGACGGGGACGGCAGGCCCGAGGTTGCCATCGCCTTCAAGAACAGGCTGGACCTCTTCAAGGTGGACGTGAAGTCCTCTCGGATGAAGCTTCTGGCTTCCTTCCGTCTCAAGCCCAAAGCCCGGCTCATTGCCCTGGACGTGGCTGATCTCAACGGCGACGGCAGGGCTGAAGTGGTCATCTCCACCTCCGATGAGACCCTCTTTGCCCTGAGATCCAGCATCATCTCTTTCGATCCATCCAACAGGACCTGGAAGTACCTGGTGAGAGGCAAGGAGGAGATTCTCAGAGGGTTCAACGTGGAGGGTCAAGGGATAGTCCTCACCCAGGAGATATCCACTGAGACGGCCCAGCCCTATATCCCCCGTCTTGCCCATTTGGTTGGGAATAAGCTCAAAGAGGGAAGGAAGCTGGAGGGTCTCAAAGGGGATCTCATCTGTGGTGCCCAGATGGTGGCCCTGGACAGAGAGGGGGGACTGGAGGTCCTGGTTAACGAAGGAGGCCGCCTGGTTCTCAAGGATCCCCTCAAGGGCGCTACCCTGTGGAGCATGAACGGCATCTTCGGTAACTGGGGCATGGCCTTCTTCTTCAGGCAGCCCCTGGCCAGGACCTTCTATCAGGGGCAGGAGACGGAACTGGAGGAGAAGGACTTCATCCAGTATGCCGAGGATGTGAAGGTAGTGGCCGGTAGGTCTCTGGTTTTCAAAAGCGGGAAGAACCACTATCTGGCCACATTCACCAACATCCCGGAGGCGTGGGGTGTCCATTTCTCTCCTTACGACAAGTCCAGGCTCAGGCTCTTTGTATGGAGGGGCTCCTTCTTCGACGACATTGGATGGCTCCGGCGCATCAGAGGGGGCGTCGTGGACGTTCAGGCCGCCGACATAAACGGGGACGGCCGCAAGGACCTGCTGGTTCTGATCAAGCGGGGGAGGAGAGACAGGGAAGGGAACGTGAGGTATTACACCAGGCTCTTGATTTACAAGGTGGTTCGATGATTGTGGGTGTGGGCATCGATACCGTGGA
>JALUVF010000075.1 GCA_027020915.1 bacterium | reverse complement strand
GAGGGTCTGCAGAAAGAGAGGAATGGAACCCGCCGTACCGAAATCTATCCGGACCCTGCCGCCTTTGATGGGACCGGGGAAGAACCTGATGGTGGTAGAGCCCAGCCTGGCCCCCTGGCATCGGGAACCGGTGATGGCCTCCAGGGCCTCTATGACATGGAGGTGCTGTCTTTTGAGGCCCGGGTTCTTCCTGCCCAGACGGATGTT
Source organism: bacterium (assembly GCA_027020915.1). GTDB lineage: Bacteria > Thermosulfidibacterota > Thermosulfidibacteria > Thermosulfidibacterales > B14-G1 > B14-G1. Next base: position 45,432 of record JALUVF010000075.1, on the reverse strand, counting down.
GAATAACTCTACGGGTGTGCCTTTGATGAGGGAGAGGAAGAGGGCCAGTCGAACTATCTGACCACCCCCCTCCCCTGTGGAACCGTCTATCTTGAGAAGGTCCACTGCTCCTGGACCTGGTAGGGACACGGGTTCTCCTCATCCACTCTTACAGGGGTGGGGATCCTTTCCAGACCCGTCACTTCGGGATTCAGGCATATCACCAACTCCCCCTTCCTTCCGCAGAAGTAGGGGCACTTCTCGCACCTGCTACAATCCGCCCCCGGTTTCCTGGCCCTGAGTTCCTTGGCCATCTTCATCCCCTCTCTCATCATGTTGAGGGGGAAAGATAGGCACGGAATCTCCCTTGTCAAGAGAAAAGGGGCATTCTGGAATAGAAGGGAGACCTCACTCACCTGCCCATAGACGAATCTGGCACCTCTACCCCTTGTCCCCTCTGCTGATCTCCTCCCAGTGACTGGCTATACGGTGGGCTATTTCCCGAAGTTCCATGGGTCCCAGGTGAGAGAATCGCCGCTGGGCTCCAAGGTACTCCTCCACCTTCACCTGAAATGAAGGACGGTGGGTGGTGCGCCATCCTCCCCCCTCCCATTCCATGAGACGGTAGGCCCCCGACTCCACGGCCATGCGGGCCATGGTCACTGTCTTATCTTCGGGGAATCCCCAACCCGTGGGGCAGGGAGAGAGGAGGTGAATGAAGCGGAATCCCCTGGTCTCCCGGGCCTTCTTGAACTTGGCCAGGAGATCGTGAGGATAGGCCAGAGTGGCCGTGGCCACGTATGCGGCGCCGTGGGCCGCCATGATGTTGAGGAGGTCCTTCTTTTCTTCGGGTTTGCCTCCCGGAGTAGTCCCCGTCTGGGTACCCAGGGGGGTGGCGGAGCTTCGCTGCCCTCCCGTATTCATGTAGGCCTCGTTGTCGTAGCACACGTAAAGGATGTCCGTACGCCTCTCTGCAACCCCTGAGAGTCCCTGAAACCCGATGTCGAAGGTACCCCCGTCCCCCGCCCAGGCCATGACCAGGGTCTCAGGGTCCCCCTGGATTTCCAGAGCGGCTTTGAGTCCCGACGCCGCCGCTGCAGCCGACAGGAAGGGGGTATGGAGGAGGGGGACCCCCAGGGAAAAGAATGGATGGGCCCCAGCAATGATGGACCAGCAAGAGGCGGGAATGACCACCATGGTCCTGGGGCCCAGGGCCTTGAGGGCCAGGCGCATAGAGGGTGCAGCTCCGCACCCGGGACAGGCGGGATGACCGGGCTGAAAATGCTCGTCCCTGGGTACATCCATCATCTTCTGGCCCCCACGGGTTGAAGGGTCCATATCACCTCCTCACCCTCCAGTGCCCTGGCCACAGCCTTCTCCATGGCCAGAGGAACGGGATCTACGCCCCCCAGCCCCGCCATCCACTCCACCACCCTGGGTGCCCGGGGCAGGCCGTACAGGGCTGCCTTCACCTCCTGGGTGAGTTGACCTCCCATGCCCGGGGAGAGGGCCCTGTTCATGACAAGAACCACCTCCCTCCCCTGGAGGACCTCCCTCAATTCCCCGGCGGGGAAGGGTCTCAAGACCCGGGGAAAGACCACCCCTGCCTTTATGCCCTTCTCTCTCAGGCGCCGGGCGGTGAACCGGGCTGTGCCCGTGATGCCTCCCAGACCCACCATAACCACCCGGGCATCGTCCATGTACCAGTGTTCCACCGCACAGTAGTTCCTACCTGTGAGCTCACGGTACTCCCCGGCGTATCCAGGGAAAGCCTCCAGAACCCTCTCCATCTCCTCCTGGATCTCCTGTTTTATCCTGTAGAAAGTGTCTGAAGGTGACGGGGCCCCCAGGGCCTGGGGATTCTCCAGATCCAGCTTCACCTCGTCCTTCCGGGGCGGAAGGAAGGAGTCTATAGCCTCCTGGGAAGGGACATCTACGGGTTCCATGGTGTGGGACACCCAGAAGCCATCTATGACCACCATAACGGGTAAGACATGGGCCTCTGCCAAACGGTAGGCCATGGGAACCATGTCCAGGGCTTCCTGGGCACTGGCGCAATAAAGCTGAATCCAACCCGTATCCCTCTGGGATAGGGAATCGGTCTGGTCCATATAGAGGATCCAGGGACCACCCAGGGCCCGGTTGGCGTTGGCCAGGACCACGGGGAAGCGCATACCTGCCACCCAGTGGAGGATTTCGTGCATGAGGGCCAGACCCTGGGAAGCGGTGGCGGTGAAAACCCTGGCCCCTCCCGCCGAGGCCCCCATGACCAGGGATATGCTGGAGAGCTCCGACTCTACGGTGACCAGCCTGCAGGGTGAGAGACTCCCCTCCTCCACCATCTGGGCCAAACACTCTACTATATGGGTTTGGGGAGTGATGGGATAGGCGGCTATGACCTGGGGACGACAGAGCTTCACCCCCAGGGCCAAGGCCTCACTTCCCAGTAAGAGTCGCCTCTCATCCATAGAAGAAGGATAGCCTGGGAACCAGGGCAAAATCAACGAGGGGGAAAAACCCCACAAGATGCAGGGAACAAGACCGGCCTCCTCTGGAATCCCCTCTTGCTGGATTGTAATAGGAGCACGCCTCAATTACTATGCCTCCCATGGTACTGAAAGGTCTGGGAAAAGCCCTGGAGGAGTATCTCAAGGAGGAGATTTTCCCCCTGCTGGCCCCTGGACCCTATGGACCCATTGAAGTCAAACCCCTGGCCAAGGAAAAGCCCGTGTACCTCTTCAGAGAAAAGAGAGGAAACCTGGAGGTGGTGGGAAAATTCTTCCAGTGGGGAGAGATAGACGCCACCACGGCCACCAGGAGAATGGAGAGGGAGTACCAGAACCTTCTCACCCTGGTGAGACTGGGTATGGACAGGGGGAAATACAGGGTATCCCGTCCCCTGGGCAGGAACCCTCGGCTGAGAGGGGGACTCTTCACAGAGAAGGCCCTGGGAAAAGATCTGGACCACTACCTAGAAAAGGCCATCCTCCAGGGAAAAGAGAAGGAGTTCAAGAAAAAGGTGAAGGCTCTGGCCCGATGGTTGGCCCGTCTCCACGGCAAGACCGAAAAGAAGGAACCATCCCATCTACTCCTTGCCCAGCAGTACCTGGAAAAGCTCCTCGCCTCCCTTAAACAGGGAGAAGCCCTGGATCCTAAAATGGAGTTCTCCATCAGGAAACACGCTGGCAGATGGCGACAGTGTAGGCCCCCAGAGGACGGGAAGGTTTTGGTCCATGGGGACGCCACACCCACCAATTTCTTTTTCTTCGGGGATACGGTGACGGCCATAGACCTGGAGAGAACGAAAGAGGCCGATCGATGCTGGGATCTGGGATTTATGGCCGCTGAACTCAAGCACTACTACCTCTGGAAGGGCGGCCACAGATGGCAGGCCGAACCCTTCATCAGAAGCCTCCTCAAGACCTACTGCCGGACCCTAGAGACGGCGGACATGTGGATCAGGGTGACCAAGAAGCTCCCCTTCTACATGGCTCTAGGGCTGCTACGCATAGCCAGGAATCCCTGGCTCCATGAAGAGTACAGAGAGACTATTATTCGGGAGGCCAAAGAATGCCTAAAATACGGGCTGTGATTTTCGACCTCTACGGTACTCTCATAGACATCCTCACCAACGAGGGCAAGGAGGACATTTACAGAATCCTGGCCCTCTATCTCCAGTACTACGGGGCCGATGTGACAGGGGAACAACTCAGGGTCTCCCTGGAGGTGGAGACGGAGAAATTGAAAAAGTCCGACAAAGAACGTTACCCAGAAGTGGACCTGGAAGAGGCTTTTTCCAGGGTTCTTCAGAAAGAGGGCCTCCACCATCCCTTCATGGTGGAGTCATGCTGCAAATTGTTCAGGCTGTTGAGCAGGGAGAGGTTCCAGCTCTTCCCAGACACCCTCACCGTCCTCCGGGAGCTGAAGAGGAAGGGCTATCCCCTGGCCCTCCTCTCCGACGCCCAGAAGGTTTTCTCCCGGGAGGAGGTACGTATGCTGGGATTGGATGGCTTCTTCGACTACGTCCTCATGTCCACCCATTTCGGCTTCAAAAAGCCCGATCCCCGCCTATTCACCATGGCCTGTGCCCTCCTGGGGGTGAACCCGAGAGAGTGCGTCTACGTGGGAGACAGCCCCAAGAGAGACGTGAAAGGGGCCCTGGAGGCAGGAATGAAGGTGGTCCTGGTGAGAAACACCCAGGAGAAGCTGCCCCAGGATTGTAGGCCCCACTACCGGGCAAAGGACCTGAAAGATTTCTGGGAGTGGCTGGGCCGGGAAAAGGACTAAAGGTCCCACCCCCGAGCCAGGCTCAGTCCTCCAGAAGGATCTCTTTGAGCCTCTGGGCCATCTCCAGAGCTTCCAAAAAGGGCCTCTGCCATATGTTGCGGCCAAAAATGAACCCCACAGCACCCGCTTTCACGCATATCCGGGCCCTCCTGAGGAGTTCATCGTCGTCCACCTTGCCTCCCCCAGCGATGATGACGGGAATCTTACCAGCGGCACCCACCACCCTCTTCATGGCCTCCTCCAGGGAGATCTCCATGACCAGCTCATTGTAAGGTTGGGGGAGTTCATGGGCCCTGTCCCTATCCAAAACCGGGATGTTCACCTTCACCATATCGGCCCCCAGCTCCAGAGCCACCCTGGCGGCATACTCCACGGCGTATAGGCTGTTCTTTCCCCCTTTGGCTTCGATATCCCTACCCCGGGGATAGGCCCATACGATTACGGGCATACCCAGTCTCTCGGCCTCCCGCCTCACCTCCCTGAACTGGGCAAAGTCCCTGTCCTGAGCGGGAGAACCCACATAGAGAGTGTAGCCCACGGCGTCGGCCCCCAGGCGCACAGCATCCTCCACCGTGGCCGTCAGGGAAGAAAAGGCCTCCTCGTCCGAAGGGACGTTGGTCTTGCCATTGATCTTCAGAATAAGGGGGACCAGACCAGCATAGTCTCTCATGTACTTCATGGCCAGACCGGGCTGGAAGACTATCCCCGAGAACCCCCCCTCCACAGCCACCTTGAGCTGAAACTCGGGATCGGCGCTCTCAGGATTGGCGAAAAAGTCCCTGGGACCATGCTCCAGCCCCTGGTCTATAGGGAGGAAAAGGGCCTTTCCCCTCCCCGGACCATAGAGATAGAGAAGCCTGTAGAGTCTGGTCTTCTTCCCCGTGCTACCAGTGATCTCGTCCAAAAAGGCCATGTCACACCTCCTCCACCACCGCCTCAGGCAACAGACGATGGAAATCTTCCAGGTTTAGCAGTTCCGTTCCCGGGGTCATGGCCGTGGCCGAGCCAGCCGCCAGCCCCCATCTGAAGGCCTCGGCAAAACCCTTACCCTGCAGGACAGCCAGCAGGAAGGCCGCCACGAAGGAATCCCCAGCCCCCACGGCACTCACCGTCTTCACCTTGGGGGGGATGCCCAGATACACTTTATTCTGGGTGACCAGGACAGCGTTCTTCTTCCCCCTGGTGACGGCCACCACCTCCACTCCCATATCCAAGACCTCCCTGGCAGCCTCTACGATCTCCTGGTCTCCCGCATTCCTGAGCTCCCGACCCACAAGACGCTCCAGCTCGTAGGTGTTGGGCTTGATCATGTAGGGCTTGGCCTTCACACCCTGCTTCAAGGCCTCACCATCGGTGTCCAGGACAGGTTTTATCCCCCGCTCCCTGGCCTCTTCCATGAGGTCCCTATAGGTGGTTCTGGGAAGACCGGGGGGAATGGACCCGGCAAAGACCATGAACTGGGCAGCGCAATAGAGCCCTCCCATCTTCCAGAGCCTGGAGCGAAGTCTGTCCAGGTCCTCCACCTTCACCCGGGGGCCTTCGGCGTTGATCCGGGTCTGAGTCCCCGTCTCCATCTCACTTATGATGATGTTGATGCGGGTGTCCCCTTCAATGGCGATGAAGGACGTGAGGATGCCCTCCTCGGCCAGAAGCACGCTCAGGGCCCCACCCTCGTGGCCCCCTATAAACCCGTACGCGATGGTGGCCCCTCCCAGGGTGTTCACCACCCGGGAGACGTTTATACCCTTGCCCCCGGGGTCCTTCCGGATTCCCTTCATGCGAATCACATCGTCCACCACCAGCCGATCCACCGACACTGTAAGATCCAAAGACGGATTGAGAGTGACCGTCGCTATCACCGAACCCCTCCAGACAACATTTTTATAGGGACCTCTATACGGGCAATATAGAAAGGCAAAGGGTGACCATCAACCTCAAGCGAGAAGAACAGCGATGATACCCGTGAGAAAGATGCCGTCAAAGGTGCCTGCACCACCGATGGAGGCCACGGGGGCCCCCACCTCCCTGATCCTTCTGAGATTCATGAGGTCCGCTCCAATGAGGGTCCCCAGGGTACCGGAGATGTATGCCACAGGAGCGGAAAAATGGGGGGCCAACAAGAGGGCCACCAGGGCCGCCAACAGAGGAGGAATGAACAGGGGTACCACAATGCCCACTCCCCTGACAGGCCTGGAGAGACGATTGGTGACCAGGGCTACTATGGCCACACCGAGAAAGGGCTGCCAGGCAAAAGCCATCCTGCTCCACAGGTGAAGGGAGAGAAGGACTGGGATGACGGCACCTCCCAGGTTTACCGCCAGGACCGTCTCCCGGCGCCTGGGCACCCGTACCTTGTAAGGCACTCCCCAGACACTGAAGAAGACCACGTCCTCCTCCACAGGCTCCCCCTCCAGCCGGGCTATAGGGATGTTGATGAAACTCCCCATCAAGGTGAGAAACAGGAGGAGAAACAGCTGGGACGGCGGAATGCCCAGCTTCTGGAAGGCAATGGTGAAGATGCCCAACTGGACGAGGAGGAAGAGGAACACCAGGAGAAAGAGGAAGAGCACAAAATAGACCAGCATCAACGGTAGAAAGAACATGGCCACCTCCTCCACTGAGGGTAGCCGAGCTCTCCCCCCTTTGTAAAGAAGGGCTAAAGAATAAAAAGCCGGGTCCCCCCTGTTCGGAGGGACCCGGCAGCAAGAGAGGGAAGAACATCAAGTAGAGGAACCCTTCGCCTTTTTCACCATCTCCTCTATAGCGTCCAGCTCCTTGGAAGCCATGTCGAAGAGGCCCTGGGCATAGTCCACATTGTGAATGGGAGCCAACCCCTGGAGGACCTTCTTCACCTTGAGGGCCTTGGAGTAATGGACCCTCACTGCGGCCTCTCCCTTGGGTCCGAGCTTCACCTCCTGAAGGACCTTGGTGATCCTGGCCATCCTGGCGTTGATCTTGTCGGTGAGCTCCTTGATCTGGTCCTTCCACTCGTCCAAAGCCTCGCCGTAACTCTCGTCTCCGTCATGGCAGTCCACGCAGTTCTGGCGCACCTCTTTGTAAGAGACCTTCACCGTCTCCGTGACATCGTGGCAGTCGACACAGCCCACTTCACCCTCCACCATGGGATTGGCATCGCCCTTGGGGAGACCCTTGATGCTCCCGTGATAGAAGGCATTCTCCAGGGCATGGCACCTGGTACACCGCCTGGTGGCGTCTTTCATCTGATGATGGCATTTCAGGCAGTCCTCCCGCTTGAGGACGGTCACCCCATGGTGCTCCACGGAGTGGCACCTCATACAGGGAATCTTCTCCTTCTGGGCGTGAAGCTTATGGGGAAAGACCAGCTTCTGTTGGAAGTAGATATCCTCGGGCATCCCCATGCGGTTGTGGCACATGACCGCACAGTAGCCGTCAGGGGTAGCGATGATGGGTGGCCTGGGAGGTATGTAGGACCTCTGGGCCTCGTCCACTTTGTCCAGATTATCCACGGCGATCTTCAGGAGCTTCACGGCGTATTCCACGTTGTGGACACCGTTGCCTGCCATCACAAACTTGTAATTGTAGTCGGCATCGTCGAAGAGACGGGCCAGATCACCCTTGAGCCTAGGCTTGAGTCTGTAGTCCCTCCTGAGCCTGTGGCCCACGTATCCCTCCAGAGACTTGAGATACTTCTCCCAGTCCTTGAGGAGAAGATCGAAACCCTCCTCGTGGCAGCGGACGCAGGACTGGGGAGAGGAGACCTTGGTGGTTTCTCCCTGAAAGCCCCCGGGTACCTTGAGGGACTTGATATGACACCCGTCACAGGTAACCTGGGCAGCAAACATGCGACTGGGCAGATCACCCATACCCCGGCCTCCGACACCCATATAGAGGGCCTTCTTGGCGTTGTGGAAGCGCGTATGACAGTCGGCGCACTTCACCAGGAAGGTCTTGACCAGCTTTATGCTCCCGTGCTTGATACGGGTGTGACACACGAAGCAGTCTATTCCCTGCTCCTTCACATGAATCCTGTGGGTCACCTTGGGATCCCTGGGCATCTTCCTCTCAACGTGACAGAGGTGGCACTTCTCCTTGGGCACGGAGCCGTCTCCCTTGACGATCTCCACGTGGCACTGGTCACAGCTCACTCCCAGCTTCAGATACTCCTGGTGACGGAATTTAAAGCCATGAAACTGAACCTCCTTGGTGGGAGGCCCATGGCAGGAGGGGCACCCTGTGACCGATTGCCCTTTGCCAGCCCCCATGAAGTGGCAAGTGAAACAGACCGTCTCCTCCACACTGACGTGCATCCCCTGGACGATGTGGGAATGACAACTGGAACACCTGAGCTCCACTCCCCTCAAGGGAGCACTCAGGTGCTGCTTGTGGTTGAAGACGGGTTTATCCTTCACCACCAGCTTCTCGCTGAAGAGCTCCTTCCTGTCGTGACACCCCGACTGGAGACAGGTGTTGGTGGTCACGTTGGCCCTGGGAAACATGTCGTACATTCCCAGGTTGTACTTGACCACCATGGTGAACATCTTGAGGGGAATGTTGGGATGACACTTGTAACAGGAGACCTTGTTGTGGGTGGAGGTCTTCCAGTGCTTGTAGTACGGCTTCTCATAATGGCAGGAGAGGCAGAACTTGGGGCTCTTGGACCTGCTGTAGAGATAAAAATACGAGACGATGCAAAAGATGATGAACAGTCCGATAAAGAGGGTGAGGAAGTCCCTCTTCCTGCTACGCCTCAGCTTCCTTCTATTCAAGCCCCCGTCTCTTAGACCCTTCACTTCTCCACCCTCCCTTCTTTCTTCATCTCCCTCCTGAGGATCTCCACGTATTCAAGGGGATGCTCCTCCACCAACTCGTCCTCCGAGATCTTCCCCGTGAAGATGACGGGATTCATGGGGAACTTGGAGGGATTCAGATGGGCGTTGTAGAAATGCCAGCACACTATGGCCAGAGTGGCCAGAAGGGCCTCGTCACTGTGGGCCACATGGGCGATGTCAGAAACGTACTTGGGAAGAATCCTAAGGGAGATGTTGGGGAACCACAGGATGAGGCCGGAGCAGATCATGATGACACAGCCCCAGTAGACGGCCCAGTAGTCAAATTTCTCCACGTAGCTGAACCGGTCGAACTTGGGCTTCTCCTTGGTCTTGCCCAGGTAGTACTTGATCATTTGAATGGCGTCCATGGCATCCTTGGGGGTGGGGATGAGCTTCTTGAAGTTGTAGCGGCCCTCCTCCGTGAAAATGATGTAGAAGAGGTGGAACAGGGAGACGAAGATGAGCCCCGTAGCCCCCACCCTGTGAAGGGTCCTGCTCACCTCGATGCCCCCCAATAGGGCCAGGATCTTTCCCGAGATGCCCACGTCGTGGAACTTGAGAGGCATACCCGTGATGATGAGGATGATGACGCTGATGGCCATGATGGCGTGCTGGATACGGACCACCAGGCTGAACCTCTCAAAGTACCTAACCTCCCTCTCCTTCTCGGCCTTTACAAGCCTCCTCACCTCTTTGAGGACAACGGACTCCACCTCCCGCTCAATCTGGGTGAGCTTGTCCTCCACCACAACGTCGAAAGCCACATAGGCAATGTTCTCGATCTCCTCCAGTATCTTCCCCCGCTGCTTCTCATCCCATGCGGAGATTTCACTCTCAATGGCCTGGTACACCTTCCTCTTGATGTCCTCGGTCAGTCTCTCTCGAATCTCCTGGGCAATCATTACTCCCCGACCTCCCTCTTCTCTTTAATCTTCCTGTAAAGATCTAAGAATATGTGAATGAAGAGCACCGCCATGGTGCCTGTGGTGAGAATGATAAAGAACTTGGCCACGTAGTAAACGATGCCCGAGCTCTTGCTGTGGACGTCGAGATGGATCTTACCCTTGGCAAAGTTCTCGTTGGCCCCGGGATGGCACTTCCCACAGGTCTTGGGAAGATTGGCCTTGTTCACCGTCGAGCGGGGATCACTGGGAGCGAAGATATTATGAACACCGTGACAGCTGGAGCAATTGGCCGCCTTCAGTTCTCCAAACTCCAGGGCGATGCCGTGGAAGCTCTCCCTGTATGTCTTGGCCGGATTGAGGGAAACCTTGAATCTTCTCATGAGGGCCTGATCGGCGTGACACTTGGTACAGGTCTCGGGTACCTTCTGGGGGTTGACACTGGAGTAGGGCTTACCTGGTGAATAGACGTTGTGCTTGCCGTGGCAATCCACGCAGGCAGGAACGGCCATGATGCCCTTTTTGAGAAGGGCCACTCCGTGGACAGACTCCCGATACTCCTGGTACTCCTTCTTATGGCACCTACCGCAAGTGGCAGGGATGTTTCTCTTGTTCACTTTGGACCTGGGGGAATTGGGAGAGAAGACACCGTGGCCCCCGTGGCAATCCTGGCACCAGGGTGCCCTGGGATCACCCGCCTTCACCTTCTTTCCGTGGACGCTATCCCAGTACTTCTTATAAATGGAATCGGGCTGGGGTATCCCTTTAGGGGCCCCCTGATAGTGGCACCTGTTGCAGTGGACCCGACCTATCTTTATCCCCTTATGGGGTATGACGGTGACGTCGATATGGCAGTCCTGGCACTTGAGCCTCCTGTGGGAAGAAGCCCTTAAGAGCTTCCTGTCAACGTAAACGGAGACCTCGGCCCCAGAAGGAAGGACCTTTTTGATCCCCGGCTTCTGATGGCAGATGATGCACTTCCTTATGGCCCCTTCTCCAGAGATGGGAACAAAAAAAAGGAGTGTGAGTATAACCACCAATGCCCGCTTCATTTCTTGTCCTCCCCGCCGAAGAGTCTCTCATACTCCAGAGGATGCTCCTTTTCCAAGCGCTCTACGCTGATCTTCCCCGTGAGCCACACGGGGTCCATAGGGAAGTGCTCCCTCAAATGCATATCGTAGAGGTGCCAGATGACGATAACAGTGAAGACCAGCATGGCCTCGTAACTGTGGAAGACATAAACGAAGTCCAACACCCCTTTGGAGAGGACGGCGATGCTTTCATTGTGAAACCAGAGCATGAGGCCTGTCACCTCCATGCTCACCACTCCCCCCACCACCAACCAGTACTGGAGCTTCTGGCGGTAATTGAAACGACCGAAACGGGGCCTCTCCTGGGTAGCCCCTAGGGTGTGGGAGAGGGAAACCTTGAAATCCCGCCAGTCTTTGAGCCTGGGTATCAACTCCAGGAACTGCTCATGCCCCCTTCGGGTGAAGAGGATGTAAAAGAAATGATAGACAGAGACCAGGAGTAGCAGCACCGCTCCTATTCTGTGGACGGTACCCCTGGCCTGGAATCCACCCTGCAGCTCAATAAAAAACCGCCCCCAGGAGGTGTTGGCGTATTTGAGGGCGAACCCGGAAACCAATAAGAGCACCACTGCAATAAGGAGGATAAGGTGTTGGATCCTCTCGTTAAGAGTGAATCTCTCCACGTAAAGCGGTTCGGTCATGGTCTAATCCTCCCTTTCAGAGTCTTGCTGGGCTTTATCGCTCAAAGCCTGGATACCTGTCAGGAAAGGCTTAACCAGGTCCAGGGGCAGAGGGAAGACCAGGGTGGAAGTGTTCTCAGAGGCCACCTCAATGAGGGTCTGGAGAAACCTCAACTGGAGGGCAGCGGGATGCTTTCCGATAATCTCGGCGGCAGAGGCCAGGGTCTGGGAAGCCTGGTACTCTCCCTCGGCACTGATGATCTTGGCCCGCCTCTCCCTCTCGGCCTCAGCCTGGCGGGCTATGGCCCTCTGCATCTCCTGGGGCAAATCGATCTGCTTCAGCTCCACGGTGGTCACCTTGATCCCCCAGGGCTCCGTGTGCTCGTCCAGGATCTTCTGAAGCTCGGCATTGATGCGTTCCCTCTCTGCCAGAAGCTCGTCCAGCTCATGGTAACCCAGGACACTTCTTAAGGTGGTCTGGGCCAACTGGGAAGTGGCTGACATGAAGTCCTGGACTTCTATAACGGCCTTCTCAGCGGATACCACCCGGAAGTATACCACGGCATTCACCTTGATAGAGACGTTATCCTTGGTGATGACGTCCTGGGGAGTCACGTCCATGACCACCGTTCGGAGACTCACCTTCACCATCCGATCTATGACGGGCAGGAGAATGATGAGACCCGGTCCCTTGGTGGCCACGTATCGTCCCAACCGGAAGATCACTCCCCTCTCATACTCCTTCAACACCCTAAGGGTGGAGGAGAGGATGACCACCAGAATGATGAATACTATGAAGTAGACGAATAGATTTAAGAAAGCCTTATAGAGTATCATTGCTCTTCCCCCTTGAAGTGGATTTTATTGAACCCATTTTTTATTCTGGCGTTATATTTATAATTTGAGGTAACATTGCAAATTTTATCTCTCTTTCTTTAAATGCCCACCACCAAAACATATATGCCGACCTCTTAATATAATAACGTTAAGGAGCATACAATCAGGGAGAGGCGATGTCAACGGCGGCTACAGAGGCCCTTGACAGGAAACTGGCGACTATGTTACCGGCGTCACAAAGACATAACAAATCCCCGCTGGAGGTTTAGCAGATGACGGGACAGAAGTGGAAGTGGCTCTTCGTAATTATGATGTCCCTCTCCCTGGCCCTGACATTCCCCATACCCTCCTTTGCTATAGAGAATAGTGAATGTCTGGACTGTCACGGAGACCCCGACATGGTGAAAGAGCTGCCCAATGGAAAGACCATCTCCCTCTATGTAAATCCCAAAAAGTTCAAGGCCTCTGTCCATGGCCAGAACGACATAGCCTGCACGGACTGCCACTCCGATATCACCGAGCTGAACTACGACAAGGAGGTCCCCCATCCCGTGCCCGTGGCCTTCGTCAACTGCACCGACTGCCATGACGAGGAGGGCACGGCCTATGAAGAGAGCGTCCATGCCGCAGCCAGAGCAAAAGGAGTGAAAAAGGCCCCCATCTGTTACAACTGCCACGACTACCACTACACAAAGTACCTCTACGGCGACACGGTGGTCCAGCTGGAGAACAAGTTCTGTCTGAGGTGTCACCACCCCGAGAAGTATCACAAATGGCTGCCTCAGAAGAAGACCCACTTCGAGTACGTCATGTGCGCCGTCTGCCATGCCCCCAATGTGGGAAAGCACATCCACCTCAGGCTTTACGACCTCATGTCAGAGAAGTTCCTCAGTGGACAGGAGATCCTCAACAAGCTGGGACTCACCTATGATACCTTCATGAAGAGGTTTGACACCAACAAAGACGGTGTCCTGGATATCTCGGAGTTCCACAGGTTCGTCCGGGCCCTGAGGGTAGAGAAGGTGAGGGCCATCTTCTGGGGAGAGATGACGGACAATCTGGAACCCCTGGTCCACAAGGTGACCAAGGGCCGGGCCATCAAAAACTGCAAGACCTGCCACTCCATCAAATCCCCCTTCTTCGATAAAGTGTACCTGGTCCTCACCAAGCCCACGGGTCAGGCTCCCCACTACCCCGTAAAGAGGGGAGTCCTCCAGTCCTTCTACGTAACCCACTTCTACGCCCTTGATGCCACCAGGGTGAGGCTCTTGGATATCATCGGCCTCCTCATTGTCCTGGGTGGTGTGGCCTTTGCCGGAGGCCATCTCACCCTCAGGATCTTAACCATCCCCCTGAGGAGGAGAAGGAGGGAAGGAAGATGAAACGCATATATCTGCACCCCGTACCCGTCAGAATCTGGCATTGGATCCATGCTCTGGGCATCCTCTTTCTTGTACTGACGGGGATCCAGATCAGGTTTGCAGATTACTTCATACTGGTGCCCCTCAAGAAGGCCGTAGAGCTCCACAACATTGTGGGACTCATAGTGGCCCTGGATTTCCTCCTGTGGTTCACCTTCTACGTCTTTACAGGGAGGATAAGAACCTACTTCCCATCAGCGGAGGAGCTCATCATAGGGGGCTTCCGCCAGGCCATGTACTACGGCTACGGCATCTTCAGGGGCGATCCCAACCCCTTCCATCCCACCCCCGAGAACAAGTTCAATCCCATGCAAAAGATGGCCTACCTCTTCATCATGCTCTTCTTCATTCCCATCCAGATCCTCACGGGCCTCCTCCTCTGGAACATTAAAGGCTACCAGCAGATCATAAACTTCATGGGAGGGGTGAAGATTGTAGACACCATCCACGTCCTCCTCTTCTTCTTCTTCGCCTCCTTCATCTGTGCCCACTTCTACCTTGCCACCCTGGGCCACACCCCCTGGGCCCACTTCAAGGCCATGATCACAGGCTGGGAAGAGGAACCAGAAGAAGAACACTGACAGCGTAACCAGAGAAGAGGCCCGGGCCTTATCATGAGGCCCGGGCCCTGCATTCAAACCTAAGGTCTACTCTCCCGCATTGGCTTCTTTCCCCGCCTCCTTGTAGGGGACGGGTATGTACTGGACTGACGGCCTCGACTGGGCAGGCTGCTCGTAGAGGTCCATGAGGGCGTAGACCTCAGGGGGCACCTCGGTACTCACCTTCAACCCCAGGGCCTCGAGATCCTCCTTGAAGAGGGGGTAGTCGTGGGTCCACCTGCCCTGGGAGAGCTCCTCGGCTATCTCCTCCGCCTTCTCCCGGTCCATCCCCTTCTCCATAAGGATCTGGGCCACCTTCTTTCTCACCTGTTGGAGGGCCTTCTCGGAAACATCGGCCATGATGAGGGTCTTGTCCTCCACCTTGTCCAGGGACTTCTCCTTCACCGCCTTCACTATGGATGCCGCGGGGAATCCCCCCAGCTGGGGATCCACAGGACCCAGCACGGCGTTGGGATCCATAATGATCTCATCGGCGGCCAGGGCAATGAAGGTGCCGCCGGACATGGCAAAATGGGGCACGATGACCGTCACCTTCCCCCTGTGTCTCACCAGGGCCGTGGCGATCTGCTCGGCAGCCAGGACCAGACCGCCGGGGGTATGGATTATGAGGTCTATGGGCATATCCTCGGGAGTGAGCCTAACGGCCCTGAGAATCCGCTCTGAATCCTCTATATTGATGTATTTCATGAAAGGGATGCCCAGGAAGGAGAACCCCTCCTGGCGGTGGATCATGGTGATGACCCGGGACTTTCTCTTCTCCTCTATCTTTTTCATCAACTTTAGACGGGCCGCCTCCAGCATGCGCTGTTTCATCCAGGGACTGAAAGAGAGCAGGATCAATAACAACCAGAAGATATCAAAAAAGCTGGGGTTGTAGTGCATGTTCTCCACCTCCCAGGGTTTTTACTAAAGCTAGTTTTGGAGACAACAGGCGTCAATCCCTGTTGACAAAAGGCTTGCCAGAAGAGCAAATCATGACAAAATCCCCCGGGAGGAACCGTTGAAGCACCTGATCATGGCACTGGCTCTCTGTCTCTTGTGGTCCCTTCAAGGGGTAGCCAAGCCTCCCTCCCTCTCCCCCTTCGACCTGAAAGCCATCCCGGAGAAAGAGGCCGTCAAAACCCTTGATGCCAAGATCCAGGAATGCCAGGAAATGGCCAACTACCTCTCCCAGCTCATAAAGAAGGGTTCCCCCAAGGCCAACACCCTCTCCCAGGCCCTGGACCTCTTCCAGGGGGTGGTCTACCAGTTGATAAATCTGAAGGGAGAGATAGCCTCCCCTGCCGAGTCTCCCTCCATCACCCTGCCTCCCCTGCCGCCAAAGCCCCCTTACCCCCTGGATCTCTATGAGAACCTCCTCAAGGCCTACTCCACCATAGTCCAACAGCTGGAAGCCACCAACCGCCAGGCCCAACTCCTGAAGGAAGAGATAGACAGTCTGAACTCCGAGATAAAGGACCTCACCGCCCAGTGGTTGTCCCTGAAGAAGAAGTCCCCTCCACCCCCCGACTACTACCTGGTCCTGGCCCAGCTCATCAGCTCCCAGGTCCGCCTCATGTCGGAAAGGGTGAGACTCTCCAAAATGGCCCAGAAGGCCCAGGCCTTGAGCCGCCTCCAGAACCGGACGGACACCCTCCTGAATAAGGTCTTCTCCCATTTGAAACTAGGACCCAAGGATTTAAAGGCCGCTCAGGAGAGGCTGGGCAAAGCGGAAAGGGCCCTGGAGAAGACCCGAAGCTCGGTGAGGCGGGACCTCACCCGACTCAATCGCCAGGCCGCCCTGCTGGAGGTCCAGAGGAGGAGGCTGAACCTACGCCTGGGAAACCCCAAGCTGGGTGAAGGAGAAAAGAGGCTCCTCCAATGGGAGAAAGAGCGGCTGGAGGTTCTCCAGGAGAAGACCCAGATTGCCAGAAAGATGGCCAACCAAAGGGAGAAGAGGGCCCTCCTGGACTACACGGAGGCCTCATTCCAGGTCCAGTGGCTCAAATGCTACATGGGCCTATGCTCCAAGAAAGAGAAGATAAAATACCTGGAGACGTGGAAAGAGAAGCTCGCCAAGCTCCGGGATACCCTGGATTCCACCAAGGCGGACTTCAACCGTCTCCAGACCACCTCTGAGATCATCAACGGCAAAGTCATCGCCCTGGAGCAGAGCCGCTTCTCTCCCCCCGAAAAGAAGGCCGTCCAAGACCTCATGGAGACCTACCGGGAGATGCTCAAGACCCTCAACGCCCTCTCCCAGCTCTACCAGGAGAACATGGGCAAATGTAAAAACCTCGTCCTGGAGATGGGCTACACCCTTGACCTCTTCAAGAAGAGGGCAGGGGGCATGGAGAGGCTCTACACGTGGTTCACGGAGAACAGGAAGGCCATATCCAGAAAGGTGAAGACGGTCCTGTACTACCCCCTGTGGACCACGGGACAGACCCCCTTCACCCTGGCCACCATCCTCACATTCCTCTTCATCTTCGTTCTGGGTATCCTCTTCGTGAGACTCCTGAGGCGCAAGGCAAACAAGATCCTGGTAGAGCGCCTCGCCCTCTCCCCAGGCACCGTCAACTCCCTCACCACCCTCATCTACTACGTCCTCATCCTGGTAGTCCTCATGGTGGCCCTATCCAGCGTGGGAATAAACCTGAAGCAGGTGACCCTGGTCCTTGGAGCCCTGGGCGTGGGAATCGGTTTCGGTCTCCAGACCATTGCCAACAACTTTGTGAGCGGCATCATCCTCCTGACAGAGAGGGCCATAGAGGCCGGGGATATCGTTGAGCTGGAGGACGGCACCATAGGAGAGGTGAAACGCATCAGCATCAGATCCACGGTGATCCGCACCTACGACGGGCTGGACATCATCGTGCCCAACTCGGAGCTGGTATCAGGCCGGGTCACCACCTGGACCTACGAGGACGACTGGAGGCGCCTCAAGATCTCCTTCGGAGTGGCCTACGGCTCCCACCCTGAAGAGGTAGCCAGACTGGCTAGGGAGGCGGCCCTGAGCGTAGCCAGCACCGTGGAAGACGACCGGCACGCCGTCCAGGTATGGTTCGAGGGCTTCGGAGACTCCTCCCTCGACTTCACCCTAGTGGTCTGGGTCAGGATGCACGGGCTCAAGAGCAAGACCGGGCTCAAGAGCGACTACTACTACGCCTTATACCGGAAACTCACAGAGGCCGGTATAGAGATCCCCTTCCCCCAACGGGACATCCACATCCGCACCATCTATCCCCAGGTGGTGGAGAAGATCAGGGAGGGGAAGAAGGAGGCTCCCCCGTCTTCAGAAGGGCGCTGAGGCTCTCCTTCCCCAGGTCCTTCTCCAGACGCGCCACCAGGACTTCAAGCCCCTCCTCCCGGGCCAGGGGAGGCACAAAGAGTCTCAGCAGATCCTTGATCAAGATCCTGTGGGGAGGCCTGGCCAATACGTAGCCTTCCTCCGTCTCCACCACAATCCCCCCCCTCTCCAACACCTCCAGGACACCCCGGGTAACCTCCACCCCCAACCCCCTCACAAGAGATTCCTCGGGCAGAGGCCCCTCTCCCTCCAGGAAACCCCGGGCCAGGCGAAGGAGGAGAACCACCGAGGACAGGAAACCCGCCACGCAGGGCCTGCCGTCCTCCCAGTTGCCCGAGTACTGGACGACATAGGAGACCTCCGCTCCCAGGAAGGTGATGACCCAGCAGAGATAGATCCAGATGAGAAAGACGGGGAAGACCATGAGGGAACCGTACAGCACCGAAAAGGCCTTAATGGAGAAGGCCTGGGTGACGAAGAGGTCGAAACCGTGCTTGGCCAGCTCCCACAGAAGGCCCGCCACTCCTCCCCCTGCCACGGCCGCGGATATCTTCACCTTGCAGGGAGGCACAATGAGAAAGAAGAAGGAGAACGCCACCCAGGAGATGAAGAGGGGAAGGATCATGAAGTAGAGCCTGGCAAACCCTCCGAGATAGGGGATAAAGGCCACCTTGGTGGAGAGATAAAAGGAAGCCCCCAGCAGGAGAGGCACCCAAAAGAGGATGTTGGTGAAGACGAAGATGCGGTTGATGAAGGTCCTGTTCCTCTTCACCTTCCAGATCTTGCTCAAACTCTGTTCAGAGGCGGAGAAGAGGGAGAAAGCCAGGGAGAAGAGGGCCACCAGTCCTCCCAGCCCCACGGCCTTGGCCTTGGCAGAGAAGCCCGTGATGTAGTTGACCACCGCCGAGGCCGAAGAGGGAACCATGAACTTGAGAAGGTAATCCAGGAGCCTCTCCTTCATGGCCGCCAGGGAAGCAAAGGCCGAGAGAAGGGAGAAGGTGACCACGATGAGGGGCACCAGGGAGAGGATGGTGACGTAAGACAGGGCCGAGGCGTCCACGATGCACTGGTCCCTCAGAAACTTAAGGACAACGCCCCTCACCCAGCGCCACCAGGTCTGCTCTCTCCATGCCTTCAAAAGAGACAACCTCCCCACAGTCCCTGGTTACAAAAGCCTGGAACAAACATCAACCATCCAAAGGGCTCTCCCTCCCTCCGGGAGTCTCCCCTTCCGCCCCTCATCCCCATTTTATTTCCTTGACACCACCCTCCTCCCGGTGTATTAAGTCTAGCGCTCCCCCAGCAAGGGCGGTTAGCTCAGGTGGGAGAGCGCTACCTTCGCACGGTAGAGGTCGCCGGTTCAAGTCCGGCACCGTCCACCAGGTGGGCGATTAGCTCAGGGGGAGAGCGCTCCCCTCACACGGGAGAGGTCGCAGGTTCAAATCCTGCATCGCCCACCATCCTTCTGGACCTATGGAGAAGCCCATCAGAATCATTCCTCTAGGGGGCTTAGGGGAGATAGGCAAAAACTGCCTGGTCCTGGAATGGGACCAGCAACTCCTGGTGATCGATGCAGGAATCATCTTTCCCGAGGAGAGCGTCTATGGTGTGGACCTGGTGGCCCCCGACTTCTCCTACATCCTGGAGCGCAAAGACCGGGTGGTCGGGGTCATCCTCACCCATGGCCACGAAGACCACATAGGGGCCCTCCCCATCCTCTTGGACAAAATAGACGCCCCCGTCTACGGCACCCCCCTCACCCTGGGACTGGCCCGCCACAAACTGGAGGACGCCGGGGTGAAAGAGTTCCGCCTCTTTCCCGTGGAGGCCGGGGGCACTCTCCATACCGGCCCCTACTCCCTTCGCTTCGTCCACGTCTGCCACTCCATACCCGACGGCGTGGGACTCATCATAGAGACCCCTGGAGGCACCATAGTCCACACGGGAGACTTCAAGATAGACCAGACCCCTGTGGACGCCATCCCCACCCAGCTTGAGCTCTTCGCCCTCTACGGTAAAGACACCCTACTCCTCCTCTCCGACTCCACCAATGTAGACAGAGAGGGCTACTCCATATCCGAAAAGGAGGTGGGGGAGAAACTGGAGGTCATCTTTTTCAGGGCCCAGGGCAGGATCTTCATAGCCACTTTCGCTTCCCACATCCACAGAATCCAGCAGATCCTGTATCTATCCCAGCGTTTCGGCAGAAAGGTGATCTTTGCGGGCAAGAGGCTGGAAGAGAACACCCTCATCGCCCAGAGGCTGGGGTACCTCCACGTCCCTCCGGATCTGGTCATTCCCCTCTCCCGCATGAGGGACTATCCCGACGAAGAGCTCACCATCATCACCACGGGGAGCCAGGGAGAGCCCATGTCCGTCCTCTACCGGGTGGCCTCGGGGGAACACAAACAGCTCAAGATCCGTGAAGGAGACACGGTGATCATATCCAGCCGCCCCGTGCCCGGCAACGAAAGGGCCATCGCCCGCATCCTCAACCAGCTCTTCATGGCCGGGGCCCAGGTCTTCTACCAGGAGATCGCTCCTGTCCACACCTCGGGCCACGCCCATAGGGAAGAGCTGAAACTCATCATCAACCTCATCAAACCCAGATTCTTCATGCCCCTCCATGGCGAATTCCTCCACCTGGTCTTCCACTCCCAACTGGCCAAGAGGCTGGGCATACCCCGGGAGCGGATCATACTGGCCCAGAACGGCGATGTGGTAGAACTCAACGGGAAAGGCTTCTCCGTGGTGGAACACCTGGACACGGAAGACGTCATGGTCTCGGGCAAAGGAGTTGGAGACATCGGGCCTCAAATACTGAGGGAGCGCATCCGCATGTCCCGCTTCGGAACGGTGGTGGTCCTGATCCTCCTGGCCCCCCAGGAACCCCGGCTCGTGGCCCCGCCTATGGTGATCGCCCGGGGACTATCAGAGGAGGGAGAGGCCATGGAAAAAGAGCTCCAGGGCCTGGTGGAAGAACTCCTGGAAACCCAGCCCCAGTTGCTGGAAGACCCGGAAGAGCTGAAAGAGACCGTCCAACGGGCACTGAAACGCCACCTGGGCAAGAGCCTGAACCGCCGCCCCCTCATCATCCCCCTGGTGGCAAGGCCACAATAAAAAAGGGGGCACAGCCCCAAGGCTGTACCCCCTGAAACTGCCTGAACAGGTCTTCAGATAATCCCCGCCTTCTCCAGCTCCTTGAGATCTCCAGTCCCCAATCCCAGGAAGGTGCCATAGATGAACTCGTTGTCTGCACCCACGGGACGACATATCCACTTCACCCGGGGCGGAGTCTCCGTCATCTTCCAGGGCTGGTTACAGATGGTGAGCTCACCGTAGACGGGGTCCTTGAACTTCTCGAAACTACCCCTCACCCACCAGTTGTCGGTGTTCTGGGTCTCCCAGGTGGAGCACACCTTTCCAGGGACCACCACTCCACCCTGACCCGTCTCCTTGGCCCTGGTATTGGCCGCCATGACCCTCTCGAAGATCTCCTGGTACTCCTTGTCCAGGGTCCACTTCTCGATCTCCTTGTAGGCCTTCTTCATGTTCTCAAACTTGAGCCTCTCGAAGATGGTGGGATACTGATCCCGCAGGTCGGGCCTCTCGATAACCTCCGTAAGAAGGCTCCAGTTCACATCGGAGAACCCTGAGAGGAAGCAGAAGCCGTCCTTGCACTTGAAATAGGTGTAGCAGAAGACCCCGGCGTCCAGGTTGCCCACCCTCTCCACCGTCTGACCCGTGTCATGGAAGTAGAGGAGGCTGTAGTTGATCATCCTGCCCAGGGCCTCGGCGGGGGAGACGTCTATCATCTGCCCTTTACCCGTAAGGTGCCTGTAGTGGAGAGCGGCCAGGACGGAGAAGGCGGCATAAGCCCCTCCACAGTACCAGCCCATCCAGTTGCCCTGCTTGGTGGGCACTTCCCACTCCTGGGGGTTGTCGGGATCTTCCACGTACTCACCGGACACGTAGGTGACCCCGGACATGGCCTGGTCCACCACGTCGGCATCGGCCTTTCCGCATTCGGCCTTGGGACCGTACTGGCCGTAGGTGTAGATGGCGCAGTAGATGATGTCCGGTTTGATCTCCCTGAGCTGGCGATAACCAATGCCCCACTCATCCATCTGCCCCGCCTTGAAGGTCTCTATGAGAACGTCTATGCGGTTGTCCACCAGCCTCTTGAGGAGGTCCCTCCCCTCCTCCGTCTCCAGGTTGAGGGTGACATGGAACTTGTTACGCCCCTCGTTGAGGTATCCAAGCCCCTCTCCCTGATGGGTGATACCGAAAGGGGAATAGGTCCTGGCAGGGTCCCCTCCAGGGGGCTCCACCCGAATGACATTGGCCCCCATCTCCGCCAGGATGGAGGAGGCAAAGCAGCCCCCCATGTTGGCATAGCTCAGATCCAGCACCCAAACATCGTCCAGGGCCTCAGGCTTGCTCCTGGCGTATTTGGGGTCGTCGTGCTCCCTTATCCAATCGGCCCAAGGTTTGGTCTTGTCCACCATCTCCCACCTCCTCCGTCTTAAGGGAAGATCTTTCCGGACTTGCCATCCCAGTCATCGGGGGGAGTCCGTCCAATGAAGTCGGCCCATTTGCCTATGACACCCTTCTCCTCCAGAGCCTTGAGTTCGTCCACGGTGAGACCCAGGAACTTGGTGAAGACATACTCGTTGTCAAAGCCCACGGCCTTCCCCATCCACTTTATCCTGCCCGGGGTCTCGGAGAGCTTGGGAGCGACACCCTCCTCCACTCCATCCCCCAAGATGGGATCATCGATGTGCCATTTGAAGCCCCGAACCTCGAAGTGCTCGTCGTAGTAATGATCCCGGCCAGAGTACACCTTCTCGGCGGCAAAGCCGTACTTGCGGGCCAGCCTGTCGATCTCGAACCAGGTCCTGGAGGCCACCCACTCCCTCACCACGGAGAGGAGGGCCTGGGCATTCTCTTCCTTGGTTCTCTCCAGGTTGGTGAGGAACCTGGGATCCTCGGCCAGCTCGGGCTTGTCCATGGCCTGGCACAGGGCTTTAAACTGATGGTCGGTGGTGGCGGCCAGGGCCACCAGCTCCCCGTCCTTGCTCTTGAAGATGTCCGAAGGGCATATGGCCACATCCCTGTTACCGTACCTGTCCCTGCCCTTGCCCGTGATACCCTGGTAGATCCACGTCCAGTCCATGGCCCTCATGATGTTCTCCGCCTGGGAGTACTCGATGTACTGGCCTTTGCCCGTTCTGTCCCTGTAGTGGAGGGCGGCCAGGATTCCCACGGCGGCCTTCAGGGCACCGTAGTAGTCGCAGAGCCATATGCCGCTCTTCATGGGCAGACGACCCGGGAACCCGGAGATCCATGCCATCCCGCTCTCGGACTGGGCAATGGCATCGTAGCTGGGACGCTCCACGTAGGGTCCCCACTGACCGAAGCCGTTGTTGGCTATGTAGATGAGTCCGGGATTGATCTCCACCAGGTCCCTGTACCCTATCCCCCACTTGTCCATGGTACCGGCCCTGAGATTCTCCACCACCACGTCAGCCTGGGCCACCAGCCTCTTGAAGAGCTCTTTTCCCTCCTCATGGTGGACATCAATGGCGATGTGATACTTGTTCCTGGCCTCCTTGAGCCAGCCCAGGGCCTGCTTCTTCCAGAAATGCCCCCAGGGGGTGAGGGAACGCATGGTATCCCCCATACCGGGCAACTCCACCTTGAACACGGTGGCCCCGAATTCCGCCAGATATGCAGGGGTGGCCGGTCCCAGGATGAGGGTACACAGCTCCACAATCTTGACGTCCTTCAGGGCCTCGTCCTTCTCAAAGATCCTCTCCAGGGCAAAGGTCTCTGCGGCCC
Source organism: bacterium (assembly GCA_027020915.1). GTDB lineage: Bacteria > Thermosulfidibacterota > Thermosulfidibacteria > Thermosulfidibacterales > B14-G1 > B14-G1. Next base: position 21,734 of record JALUVF010000075.1, on the reverse strand, counting down.
ACTGGAAGTAGTCGCTCTTAGCCATCTCTCATCCTCCTTAAATCACACCTTTAGATTTCAGCTCCTCCAGCCTGGCGGGACCGTAGCCGAGGAACTTTTTGTAAACGAAGAGATTGTCGGCTCCAACGGGTCTACAGGCCCACTTGAGCCTGGGAGGCGTCTCCGTCATCTTGTTGGCAGCAGGGTTCACCAGGAGGAGCTCCCCGTAGTTGGGGTCCTCAATCCGGGTGAAGGTCTTCCTTATCCACCAGTGATCCTCACCCAAAGCATCCAGGGGCCAGTTCACCTTGGCCGTGGCCACCACGCCCACGGCGTCAGGCTCCAAGTTATGCTTCATGACTACCTCCTCCAGTTCCTTGGAGGTGAGCCGAGCAGACCACTCCTCTATGATGTGGTGGATCTTGGGCTGGTTCTCAGGATTGAGCCTGTCGAAGATGGTGGGAAACATATCCTTCACCTCGGGCTTGTTCATGATGTTGCATAGATGGGCCCAGTTCACATCGGAGAAGCCCGAGATGAAACACACACCGTCGCTGGTCTTCACAAAGGTGTAAGGGAAGACGGCGGAGTCGTAAGGCCCAACCCTGCCCCTCAGCCTCTTGGCCTGGTGGTACCACTGGATGTGGTAGTCACAGAACTTGGCTTCTCCTTCGGGGGGAGCCATATCTATGAACTGGCCCTTGCCGCTCTTGAACCTCCACAGAAGGGCCGTGATGATGCCGAAAGCCGCCCAGCACCCGCCGGCATACCAGCCCATCCAGTTGCCCTGCTTGGTGGGCGCCCTCACCTCCTCGGGAATGTCGGGGTCATCGGGCTCGCCCGTAACGGCAGGAATGCCACACCTGGCCTGGTCCACCACATCGTAGTCGGGTTTCTTCCTGTTCTTCTCCGCCTCGGGACCGAACTGGCCATAGGTGTGAATGGCACAGTAGACCAGCCCGGGGTTCAGGTCTTTGAGCTGGCGAAAACCGATGCCCATCTCGTCGGCCTCTCCCGGTTTAAAGGTCTCGATCACCACATCGGCTTTGGCCGCCAACTCCTTGTAGATCTCTCTCCCCTCTTCCGTCTTGAGGTTAAGGGTGACGTGGTACTTGTTCCTTCCCTCATTGAGGTAACCCAGGCCCGTATCTTTGCAGAGCAAGCCATAGGGAGTGAACTTCCTGGCCAGATCCCCCTGGGGAGGCTCCACCTTTATGACGAAGGCCCCGAACTCCGAGAGGATGGAGGAGGTGAAGAGCCCTGCCATGTTCCCGTAACTCACATCCAGCACCACCAGGTCATCCATGGCCTCGGGCTTCTCCAGGGTATGCTCGGGGTCGTCGTGTTCCCTAATCCACTCTTCCCAAGGTCTAGTCTTATCCACCATAACTCACCTCCTCTCCAAACTTAGGGATAGAAAAGCCCCGACTCGCCGTCCCAGTCTTCGGGGGGCTTCTGGCCCACTCTGTCCACCCACTTGCCGATGGTGCCCTTCTCCTCCAGCTCTTTGAGCCTGGAGGGGGCGAGGCCCAGAACTCTGATGAAGACATGCTCGTTGTCCACCCCTACAGGCCTGGCACCCCACTTCACCCTGCCCGGGGTCTCGGAGAGCTTGGGGGCAGGCCCCCACTCCACCATGGTGCCGTAAATGGGATCATTGTACTCCCACACGGCTCCCCTGGCCCTCCAGTGCTCGCTCTCGTACTGGGCCTTGGCATCCAGAACAGGACTGGAAGCGAAACCATACTGGGCACCCAGCTCATCTATCTCCCGAACCGTCTTCTCCCTGGCCCACTCCCTCACCGCCTCCAGAACCACCGCGGCGTTCTCCTCCTTGAGCCGCTCCAAAGGATCACTGAACCTGGGATCCCGAGCCAGCTCGGACTTACCCATGGCTTCACAGAGTCCCTTGAATTCCTCCTCGGAGAAAGCGGCTATAGCCACGTACCCGTCCTTGCAACGCACGATGTCCGCGGGGCAGATGGCCAGGTCCCTGTTCCCCGCCTGGGGCCTGTTCTTCCCCGTGAAGTGGGCGTAGAGCCAGGTCCAGTCCAGCCACCTCATGAGGTTCTCTCCCTGGGAGAACTCGATGTACTGGCCCTTGCCCGTCTTCTCCCTGTAGTAGAGAGCCGCCAGCACCGCCACGGCGGACATACAACCACCGGTGAAGTCACCGATCCACACCCCCGACTTCAGGGGAGGACGGCCGGGAAATCCCGAGACAGCCATGAGACCGCTCACCGACTGGGCAATGGCATCGTAGCTGGGCCTGCCGTGGGCGAAGGGACCCCACTGGCCAAAACCGTTGTTGGCCAGATAGATGATCCGGGGATTCACCTCAAGGAGATCCCTATACCCTATCCCCCATTTGTCCATGGTCCCGGCCCTGAGATTCTCCACCACCACATCGCATCTCCTGGCCAGGTCCAGGAAGAGCTCCTTGCCCTCGGGAGTCCTCACGTCCAGACCCACGTGGTATTTGTTGTGGTTCTGTTCCTGGAAGGCGGGGGAGATGTTCTTCCAAAAGAAGCCATAAGGGGTCACGTACCTCATGGTATCCCCCATGCCCGGAAGCTCCACCTTGATCACCTCGGCCCCAAACTCCGAGAGCCAATCGGGAACCACGGGACCAAAAATGAGGGTACACAACTCCAGTACCCTAATGCCTTTCAGGGCCTCGGGTTTTAAAAACGCCTTTTTGGGGTCCAGAACCTCCGATGCCCACTGGAAAAAGTCACTTCCCATTCCCCACCCCCATAACCTTTTTGGATAAAACCTAATTTTTCATGTAGAGGAAAGGTCCAAGACCTGTCAAGGGAGATTTTTGCCTATAATTAATTGTATTCATTGACGCCTAACTCGCAGGTTAGCCCGGAGGCCGATCCAGGAGGTCGCCTTTAAGCCCCTTCATGAAGGGCACCACGGCCAGAGATACAAAACAGGCTATGCCAAAGACCACCATGCAGTCCTGGAAGGCGAAGATATAGCTCTTGAGGGTCATCACCCCCTGGAGGAAGGCCCTGATCTGGGTATGGATCCAGTTGGGAGGCTGACCGTGAAGGAGAAGGTAGGCTTTCAGCTTGGCCAGGGTAGGGCCAAGGAGGGGATGGGAAGGATCCAGTTTTCTGGCCATGCCCAGGAAGTGGAGATACTTCCTGGCCTCCATGTGAGAGGTGGCAAAGGCCGTGCCCATGGCCCCGGCAATGAATCTGATGACGTGGATCATGGAGGCACCGGTATCCAGATGTCTCTGGGTCAGGCAGGCCAGGCTCATGTAATTGAGAGGAGTGAAGACAGCCCCCACGAACCCGATATAGAAGGCGATGTAGAGGATCAGAACCGACTTGCTGGTATAGGCATCAGCCCCGCTCAAGAGGTAAAAGCCCACGGCCATGCCCACCAGGGCTATGGCCATGACCCTCTTGCCCCCGAATCTGTCGGTGAGGCGCCCCACCATCACCCCCATGAAGCCGTTGATGAGGGCCCCGGGAAGGAGGAGAAGGCCCGTGAGGAAGGTGGGATACATCCTGAACTTCTCCAGATAGATAGGAATGAGGTAGAAAGAACCATAGATGGCACTCCCGAAGATCAAGCGGATGAGCATGGAGAGGGAGAAGTCCCTCACACCGAATATGGAGAGATCTATGAAGGGATGGTCGTGCCTCAGCTCCCACCATATGAAGAGGGGAAAAGAGACAGCGGCCACCACGAAAAGGGTGAGGATGTAGTCGGAGGCCAGCCACCCCTTCTCCTGGCCCTTGGAGAGGGCAATGAGCAGGGAGGAGATGAAGACCGTAGACAAGAGGAAGCCCAGGATGTCGGGGGGCACAGGCTTGGCCTTGCCCTCCCCGGGCCTCAGAATGAGAAAGGCTCCGTACCACAGGGTGATGCCTATGGGAAGATTGATGTAAAAGGCCCATCTCCAGCTGAAGTGCTGGGTCATGTATCCCCCCAGGGTGGGACCCAGGGCAGGTCCCATGGTGGCACCCAGGCCTATGAGCCCCATGGCCAGCCCCCTCTGCTCGGGAGGAAAGGCGGAAAAGATGAGGGAGGTAACCGTGGGTATGACCAACCCCTCCCCCACTCCCTGAAGGACCCGGCCCAGGATCATCTCTTCCATGGTCCGGGCCTGGCCGCAAAAGGCGCTCATCCCCGTAAAGAGGGCCAGTCCAAAGAGGAAGAGGTTCCTGTACCCCATTCTCTCGGACAGGCGCTTGAACATGGGCATGGAGACGGCTGCCGCCACCATGTAAGAGATGACCACCCACTGAATATCGTAGAAATCTGCATTGAGGGCGGCCATCATGTGGGGGATGATGACATCCACCACGGTAGTGTCCAGGATGACCATGAGGAGGGAAGGCACAGCCACGGCGGCCACCAGCCAGTGATAAGCCACCCCCCTGTGCTCTACTACCGCTTCCAAGGCCTATCCTTCCTCCCCGGCAGGCCTGGTCAACTCCTCAACATAGACCAGAGCTCCCCCCTTGCGAAACACTATCTCTCCCTTCCTCTCCAGGACCCACCCGGCGTCCCTCCTGCCCCCAAAGGGGTCCCTGGGGTTAAGGTAGAGAAACTCCGGGTCCCAGTAGACCCGCCCATATACAGACTCCAGCCTCCCCTTGCCTCCCAGGGGAGGGGAACCGAAGGCGTAGGCGATGAGGGGGAACCGAGTCCACGAGGCCTCCCGCACAATGGCATCGTCCGAATCTCCCGCCTTCACCGCCAGAAAGGGGCCAAAAACCTCTATGTCGGGAATTTCCCTGGTATAGACCACCGTGGGCTTAATCCACTCGCCCTCGGGGGGTCCCCCTGTGAGAAGGGTTCCTTTTATGCTCTCCAGGGCCCGCTCAAAGAGGACCCTGGTCCTGGCGGCCTTTATGGGTCCAAAATCCACCTGGGGGTCCATGGGGTCCCCCACTTTTATCTTCTCCGTCTCGTCCAGGAGGGCCTCCAAGAAGGGCCGCACCAGGCTCCTGTGGACCAGGGCCCTTTTAATGGTGGTGCAGTACTGACCACCGTTCAGAAAGGCCCTTCGGGCCGCGAACCTGGCTGCCTTCTCCACATCGGCCTTGGAAAATACCAGGACAGGAGGCATCCCCCCGGGGCCGGCGTATATCACCTTATCGAAGTGCTCAATGACATGGGCGTAAGCCCTCCCCACCTCTCCAGAGCCGGAGATGAAAAAGACCCTCACCCGGGGATCTTCTACACACTCCCAGCCGAACTCTCTGTTGTCCTTGCCCTTCACCAGCTCCACCACCTCAGACCAGGGCTGGCAGATCTCCTCCATGATCTCCACCACGCCAGGAGTGAGGGAAGAGAGGCTGAATCTCACGGTGTTCCCCCCCAGAAGGGCCGCACCAACCCATCGGGCAAACATGACCGTGGGACCGTCGTAGGGAAAGATGGCACCCACCAGGCCATAAGGCACCCGGCCTTCCAGACAGGGAACCTCCTCCTCCATGGTGGCCAGGTGCCTGACCGATAGGCGAATCTCCTCTCTGGTCACCTTCACCGCCTGGCCTATATCCCGGGCCAGGGCCTGCTGGAAGTCCTTCTCCCTGGCCTCCATGCGCCCGGCCATCCCCTTCAGGACCTCCAGCCTCTCCTCCAGAGGGGCCCAGGGAACCACCATAACCACCTCCCTCAAACCCTTTGTAGAGCCACCGGAAAGATTACCTCCACAACGGGCAGGGGGTCAACGCGGTTTCCGACAGAACCTCTCCCCTCCTCGGGCTTTAAACTTTAACATTCCCCCTACTCCCTCACCTCCCGTCTCTGGGATACAACACCACTCTGCCCGGCCATCATGCTGCAAAAGAGAAAAAGCTTACCAGGAGACGCACCATACACGCCATGTTCGACATTAATCTGGAACACGGAACCAACATAAGCCCCATAATTTACTCTTTGGAGGATTGGGAAAAGGGCCCCGTATCCATTCTGCCCTTCAGAGAAGCAGTGGAGAAAGAAAGCGTGGTCATATGAAAAACCACCAGCCGAAAGGCCAGATCGTCGATTATTGGCTAAAGAATCCTGGAAGAAGTTATGGCGGGATGAGGAAATTTACTAGAACACCGTGATATTCACGCGGATTTTGAGGCAAAATTTCTCGAGACACCTTCTTGACAGGGGGTCTTGAATATGGGACATGCCTATTCAGATCGCAGTAATATATAATATGTTAGCCCTTACAAAGGAATGAACTATGAATTTAACGAAGAAAGATAGGATAATTCTTTCGAATCAGCTCAAGATTTTAGAAAAGCTCTATCCAGATGAGGCTGAATACTATGCGAATCATCGAAAAGCGATCGAGTATGGATTTAGACTACATTATTCATGGATAGCAGAGCATATTGACGATGATGAAATGTCAGAAGAAGAATGTAAAGAGGTGCTCGATATACTCGATATGTATAGAGCAATAACATATTCCTACAAAAAGATTCGTTCCGAGACAAATATTGACGAAAATGAAATTAGGTTTCGCGGTTTTGACGGGAATAATGAAACAAAACAGTTTTCATACACAAACTACTTTATAAATGATTTAGGCAGATTCAAGGAATTAAAGTTCGGATCAGAATATCCGGATTTTAATAGTCATTGCCCCATGATCGAAAAATATCGTAGGATGCTTACTATTTGGAATAGTTATACAGATAAATTTAACCTGAGTGAAGAGCAAATCAAAGAATTATTAAAGGCATAATATGGGCATATTGTCCGTTTTAACTATAGTTGGAACTGTAGCTTCACTAGGTGGTGCATGGATTTCTATTCAACAAGCTCGTAAATCAAAGACAGCTGCAGAAGAAGTAAAAAAGGTTCGAGCACAGTTAGTTGATCATAGAAAAACATCAGATTTGGCCCAGATGCAAATTCAGTGTCGGAAGGCTCAAAAGTCTATGGAAAAATACGGCCCAGGTTCTGTTCCTTCAAGTCTAAAAGGCGTTGACCCTGCTCATGACGCAAGAGAAGTTCAAGATTTTATATTATATATCAGCGAACACCGTGCGTATTTTGGTAGCAAGTCACCTAATGAAGCCGATGAATTTTGTCAGGTTGTTACACCGCTACTTGATTCATTTGCCCAAGCATCTACTCCTGATGAGTTGAGAAATAATGGCAAGCAAATTGTTATTCATCTTGCAAATATGGCTGCAATCATTAAACGCCATCTTGATGCTAAGAAAGAAACATATAGATGATTTTGCATAGGGACGCTTGGGTCACACCTCTGGGGTCAGGTCTTGCAGGTCTTGAATTTGGTAATTTTGTGAGTACAGCAGGGGCCTAAACAAAGCATTAGTGAGATGCCGTACACCAGATTTGGCTATAACCCATGGCCGAGAGTTTCTTTGCCACCCTGGAATGTGAGTTGCTGGCCAGAAGAAAGAAATTCAAGGACCTCAAAGAAGCCAAGAGAGCCGTGTTTGAGTACATAGAAGGCTGGTACAATCCTCATAGGAGGCACTCCAGCATTGATTATTGCTCTCCCATAAACTACGAGAAGAAATATTGGCGAAGTATTCAGGAGCTAAAACAGTGAACTGTCCACTAAAACGGGGTAAGTCCAAGATGTTGGTTCATTTAGGAATTGGAAAGATAGTCAATGCAAAAAGTTGAGTCTCCGAGGGTGGTAATTGTTGGTGGCGGATTTGCGGGACTGGCAGCGGCCCGCGCCCTGCGAAAGGCCCCTTTGGCTGTCATCCTAATTGATCGCCAGAACTACCATCTGTTTCAACCCTTGCTCTACCAGGTTGCCACAGCCAGTCTGTCGAGCAATGAGATCGCCTATCCCATTCGTAGCATTGTGCGCCGGCAAGACAACATTAACGTCGTTATGGCCGAGGTCATGTCCATAGACGTAGATGGTCATAAAGTAGTATTGCGTGATGGCGATGTGGGCTATGATTATCTCATCGTGGCAACGGGGGTTCGCCATTCCTATTTTGGCCACTCGGAATGGGAAAGGTTGGCTCCCGGTCTAAAGGATCTGGCTGATGCTCTAGAGATTAGGCGCCGCGTTCTTTGCGCGTTCGAGCAAGCTGAGTTCGAGTCAGATCCTAGCAAAAGGCAGTCGCTACTGACGTTTGTCATCGTCGGAGCTGGGCCGACAGGGGTGGAGCTGGCCGGCGCTATGGGGGAGCTGGCTTGTAACGTTTTGAGGCGCGATTTCAGGCGCATCGATCCTCGAACCGCGCGTATTATTCTGGCCGAAGCTGGACCGCGGGTACTCCCAGGTTTTCCGGAGGATCTTTCATCCAGAGCGGAAGACACCCTTCGAAAGTTGTGCGTGGAAGTTCGCCTTAATTGCACGGTGACCTCGATTGACCCGGAGAACGTGGTCATAGGTTCCGAGGCCGTGCGATCGGCGACGGTCATCTGGGCAGCCGGAGTAGAGGCCTCCCCATTGGCTAGATCGATTGGGGCCGACGTCGATCAAAAAGGTCGGGTACTGGTGGAACCGGATCTGAGCGTTCCCGGGCACCCGGAGATCTTCGTTGTCGGGGACCTTTCGGCCTTTGTGCACCAGACGGGGGAACCGCTACCAGGGCTCGCACCGGTGGCGGTTCAACAGGGGCGCCATGCGGCCTTGAACATCATTCGAAGTTACAAAGGGCTTCAATCGCGACCGTTCCACTACGTGGACCGGGGTGTTCTGGCAACGATCGGTCGAGGGGCGGCGGTTGCACAGGTTGGTCGGCTGAAGTTTTGGGGCCTGCCTGCCTGGATTGTTTGGGTTCTTGTCCATATCTTCCAGTTGATCGGCTTTCGAAATCGATTCGTTGTAATGTTTGAATGGGCATGGTCTTATGTCACATACAAGCGTTCGGCGCGGTTGATCGTAGGTACGTGCCAAGAACAAGGTGGTCAAGACCGATGAGAATTGATCTGGGCTCCAATTCGTTTCATATCGCGTACTTTACTTTACTTTATTTACTTTACTTTCTTTACTTTATGCTTTCTTTATGGGGTCGTGCTTTCTTTATGGGGTCGCGTCTTGAATTTGGTAATTTTGCGAGTACAACAGGGGCCTAAATATAAGGTCAACTCAAAGGGGTTGATCCTCAACTTGGCAACTTTAAAACGACCTCCAGAGCTGGACATGCCGTAGCGACGAAAAGGGGAGTTGTAAACGGTTTCCCCGGGCCTTGATGGCAGGCCTCCCTCCGTGCTTAACTGCTCCAAAAGCCTTATTCGAGAAAGGAGAACCCCATGGAGACCACGGTATTGACCAGGCTGGAGCCTCCCCTGGGATGGGTGATCTTCAACCGTCCTCAGGTAAAGAACGCCTTCAACCTCCAGATGTGGGAGGAGGTGCCCAAGGCCATCCTCCAGGTGGCCCAGACAGAGGGCATCAGGGTCATCCTTTTGAAAGGAGAGGGAGGCCATTTCGGTGCCGGGGCCGACATAAAAGAGCTCCTGGAGTATGCCCAGGACCCCCTTCTGGCCAGGGCCTACGCCGACAAGGTGAACTTCTGCTTCTCCACCATGGGCCAGGTGGAGGTGCCCCTCATTGCCCTGGTGGAGGGTTACACCCTGGGAGGAGGGGCCATGGTGGCCACGGCCTGCGATCTGAGGGTGGTATCTAAGAATGCCACCGTGGGCATTCCCCTGCCCCGCCTGGGGCTGGCCGTGGAGCCCCTGGGCATCAAAAGGCTCATAGAGACGGTGGGCCTCTCCTGGGCCACCAAGTTTCTCCTCACCGCCGATCCCATTCCCCTGGAAGAGCTCCGGCTATCGGGCTGGGCCAGCAGCCTGGTGGACCAGGAGTCCCTGGAAGAGGAAGCCAGAACCCTGGCAGCCCGCATCCTGAAAAACTCCCCCACGGCCATCCAGATGACCAAGCGCATCATCCACCAGTGGCTCAGGTCCCCCCTGGAGGGAGAAGACAAGATCCTGGAAGAGGCCTTCGCCCGGTGCATGCTGGGCGAAGATTTCCAGGAAGGGGCCCGGGCCTTCATGGAAAAGCGCAAACCCGGATTTTCCACGTAACCACCCCCAAAGACCCCTTGACGGGACCGGGAGGCCCACTCGGATGGAGACACAAGGCATTGATTCCCCTCCACGGCCTCCCGCCCAAAGGGGGAAGGCCAGGAGCCCCGTAGCGGGGGAATGGTGCCCGGAATCCCCGGGAAGTAAAACATATATCAAATGTTTTTTGATTCTATCCTTGACATCTAAGGCATTAACATGATCTCCTGCCCCCGATGAAGATCCTCTAATTTAATACAATGTATAACGTAAACTAATCTACACAAGCACAAAGGACTATGGATTCAAGCACATGAGAATAGAGAAGTCTGACAAACCAATACTGGCCATTATGATCCTGGGGATAATTCTCTATGCTGCCTTCTTTCTGCTGGATATAGTGATGTACCCATCCTTTAAGACGAAATTGCTAATCATTCGCTTAGCCGTAGTCACAATAATCGCATTCATCATTATCACCTTCAGACGCACAGGGAAGAAGGGCCTGCCTTTGTTGATCTGGCTCTTTCTCTTTTCCGGTGCACTAGGAATCTCTCTGATGTGTGTGGTGGTGGGGGAGGGTTTTGCTTCACCTTACTACACGGGAAATCTCCTGGTGGTCATAGCCAGCTCTGCTTTCCTGTGGTTTGATCCAAAGATATTCAGCTTAATAATCGCCTCAATACTAGCGGAGCACTTCACCATGCTTTCCCTCCTTCCTTTCCAGACAAAAGATCTAATGAAAAACATCTTCTTTCTGGGATCAGCAGCCGTTATCACCATCATCATTCAACTGACCCTCTTCAAATTCTCCAGAAGGGTGAAGATCCTGGAGGGCCTCCTGCCCATATGCGCAAAATGCAAGAAAATCCGGGATGACAAAGGATACTGGAACCAGATAGAGCCCTACATCCGGGAACACTCCGAAGCCGACTTCACCCATGGTCTCTGCCCCGACTGTATCAAGGAGCTGTACGGAATCGATTACAAAGAGAAGAAAAAGGGGAAATCAGGACCTCACACCAGGTAACAGGCCACCCTGCGGCCCCCTCCCAGGTCCCTCAAGGGAGGGGGCTCCTCCATGCAAATCCCCCTGGCCCGGGGACACCGGGGATGGAAGGGACACCCGGAGGGAGGGCTGAGGGGACTGGGAACGTCTCCCAGAGGCGGCAGGGTATGGAGATGGGCCCTTTCAGGGTCCGGGACAGGCACCGAATCCACCAGGAGCCGGGTGTAGGGGTGGAGGGGCTCCCTCACCAGCTCCCGGGCGGGACCCGTCTCCAGAACCCGTCCCAGGTACAGGACCATGATCCTGTCGGCCACCTGGCCCACCAGGCTCAGGTTGTGGGAGATGAAGATGTAGGAGAATCCCCTCTCTTCCATGAGCTCCAGCATGAGATTCAGCACCTGGGCCTGGACGAAGACATCCAGACTGGAGGTGGGCTCGTCGGCCACCACCACCTGGGGATCCAGGATGAGAGCCCGGGCGATGCCCACCCTCTGGCGCTGACCACCACTGAACTCGTGGGGGTACTTGTCCAGATCTCCCCTGGAGAGACCCACCCGCTCCATGAGCTGGACCACCCGCTCCATGGCCTGGGCCCGGGACTCTACCAGCCTGTGGACCAGAAGGGGCTCGGTGAGCATGGTGGAGACCTTCATCCTGGGATTCAGGGAAGAGAAGGGATCTTGAAAGACTATCTGGACCTGCCTCCTGAAAGGGACCAGGGCCTTCTCTTCCAGGGCGTACACGTCCTGGCCCTGGAAGTAGAGGTGACCCCCATCGGGCTCCTCCAGACGCAGGATGAGACGGGCCAGGGTGGACTTGCCACAGCCCGACTCCCCCACCACCCCCAGGATCTCCGAGGGCATGAGGGAGAAGGAGACACCATCCACGGCCCTCACCACCCCCTTCAGGCGTCCCAGAGGGGTCTTGATGGGGTATACCTTCCTGAGCTCCCGCCCCTCTAACACAGGCTCCATCACTCCCTCACCACCACTGCAGGGTATCCCCTTCTCCTGAGCCACCTCTTCCGCTCCCGGGCAGTATTCCGGGAGAAGTAGGGGCCCACCCTCACCCGGTAGTAGGCCACGCCGTTCACCACAGCCCTGGTCACCTTCACCGATGTGAAGTGGAGGAGGAGAGCCCTCTGGAGCTCATAGGCCCTCCGGGGTTCTACAAAGGAACCCACCTGGACGTAATAGACCCCTACAGGGGCCAGAACCCTGGGTTTGGGAGAGATAACGGTGAGCCTCACCCTGGCCGTCCCCGGACCCACCATGCCGATGGCCCTGGCTGCCGCATAGGAGAGGTCTATGATCCTGTCCTTGACAAAGGGGCCCCTGTCGTTGATGCGCACCACCACAGATCGCCCATTGTCCAGATTCTTCACCCTCACATAGGTACCAAAGGGGAGGGTCTTATGGGCAGCGGTATAGTCGTACATGTTGTAGATCTCACCGCTGGCCGTCTTCTTCCCATGGAAGTCCCAGCCGTACCAGGAAGCGATCCCCACCTGGGTCCAGCCCGGTTTGGGGGGAGGATAGAGAACCCTGGGCACCCGGTAGTGGACCCCTCCACAACCCGCCAGGAACAGGGCCAGTCCCGCTAGAAGGAGCCGTCGGGGGCTATCCACTCCCCTGCCCTCCTCTCCCTCACAATGGATGCATAGGCGTTGTGCTGGTGGATAGACTCCTGGGTCTCCACCTCCACGGAGAACCAGGTGATCCTCTCATCGGCCTGGAGCACCAGGGCCATCTCCCTCACCACATCCTCCACGAAGACGGGATGATCGTAGGCCTCCTCCGTCACGAACTTCTCGTCCTCCCTCTTGAGAAGGGGATAGATCCGGGAGCTGCCGCAAGACTCCGCCGCCTCTATGAGCTCCTCCAGCCACACCATGCGGTTGAAGCGCACAAAGGCCCGAACCACCCCCCTCTGGCCGTGGGCACCCCGGTCGCTGATCTCCTTGGAGCAGGGACAGACGCTGGTGATGGGCACCTCCACCCCTATCCTCAAATCGTAGCTGTTCTGGGCATCCAGGGTGGCCAGAAGATGACACTCATACCCCATGACGCTCCTCTCCCCGGAGACAGGGGCCTCCTTCTCCACGAAATAGGGAAAGGAGATCTCCACGTGGGCCGCCAGGGCGGGAATGCGTTCCTTCATCTTGCCCAGGATCTCCCTCACCCGGGCCACATGGATGCGCCACCGGTACTCGTTGAGGATCTCCACGAAGCGGCTCATGTGGGTGCCCCGGAAATGGTGGGGCAGAGAGATGAACAGATTTATGGAGGCCACCGTGGGCTGCTCCCTGTGGGCCCTGTCCAAGACGGTGATGGGGTACCGGAGGCCCTTCACCCCCACCCGATCTATCTCCAGACGCCTATGATCCCTCTCGCTCTGAAGATCCCTCACAGCACCTCCAAGGGTTGAATCCCAGAAAACGGAGCATGTTCCTCTTATGGGTTCCTTCCCATAACACCTTGCCACAGGAAGGACAACGCCAGAACCGGGGAGAGGTGAGGTAGACGTAGTCGGGCACCGAGTCCTTCACCTCCTCCCGCCCCACTTCCACCAACAGTCCGTTACAATCGGCACACCGGGCCCTGCCCCTCAGGGGGAACCGGGAGAGGAACTCTCTCAATTGCCGGGGCAATTGGGTGCTCTCCACGAGGAAACTCCTTCCAGGAGAGAGAATGGGTTCCGCTGCCAGCCTCCTGTCCCTGGTCACGAGAATCCTGCCGCTCTCCAGGGTGACGTATATGAGAAAATCGTCGGGAGCCCCATGGAAGTAAAGGATGTCGTAACCAAGGATCCTGAGCCACCGGGTGAGGCGACCCAGCATCACGTCGGCCACAAACGCCGTCTCCCCTATTTCAGTCTCCTCTTCCAGTAGAGGTACTCGGTGAAAATCTCCGCCCATACGGCAAACTCTTCGAAGGCCCCGATCTCTCCCTGGCGATACTTCTCGTAGAACACATCGGACCCCATGGCGTACTTCCTCTCGAAAAACCACAACTGCCGCTCCAGCCTCTTCATGCGCTGCGTGGGGTCCCCCACCTTGGCCAAAAGGGGCACGTTCTCCATGGCCAGCCCCATGCCCCATACCCCCCTCCGGGGATAGAAGATGAACCTCTCCTCCCATTCCCTGGCATACCTAGCCAATGATCACCCCCCTCATGCACCCTCTCCAGCCGTGAATTCACCCAACCTGGAATACACCTCTCTCCTGGGTGCACCATACAGCACTTTCAAGATTTTGGCCACATCCCTGAGGCTGAACCCCTCCTCCAGCAAACGCCTGCCCTTCTCCTCCCAGGGCTCCCGGAAGGGCCCTCCACCCTCCACCAGAAGCACCAACTCCCCCTTCACCTCCTCCCTGGAGGCCAGTTCCCCTTTCACCCAGGAAAGGCTTCCCCTGATAAACTCCTCATGGACCTTGGTGAGCTCCCGGGCCACCACCACCCTCCTCTCTCCCCACTCCCGGCACATGACCTCCAATGTGGTCAGGATCCGCCTGGGAGACTCAAAGAAGACATGGACCCCCGGGAAGGAGGCCGTCTCCCGCAAAAAAGACCTGAGTTCCCCCTTCCTCCTGGGAGGAAACCCCCAAAAGGTGAAGGGTTTCAACGGCAACCCCGAAGCCACCAGGGCCGCGAGAACGGAGGAGGGTCCGGGTACAGGGACCACGGGGATACCCCCGTCAATCGCCTCTCTCACCAGCCTCCATCCGGGATCGGAGAGAAGGGGGGTCCCCGCATCGGTGACCAGGGCCACCCTCTTGCCCTCCCTCAAAGGCTCCAGGATACAGGAGACCTTCCGGGCTTCCCTGGGGCCGTAGTAACTCACCAGGGGCTTGTTGATGCCGTAATGGGAGAGGAGCTTCCTGCTTCGGCGGGTATCCTCGCAGGCAATAAGGTCCACCTCCTTCAAGACTCTCAGGGCCCTGAGGGTGATATCCTCCAAATTACCGATGGGGGTGGAGACCACGTAGAGCACACCCGCTCCCTTCTCCATGGGAGAATCTATAACGAGCGAGGCCAGGCAACACAAGGGGCAAAGGCTCAAGGCCTTTCCCTTGATTTCCCATAGAACAAGGATAGTATTTAGCCAAAAACAGGCCCACGCCGAAGGAAGGGAGACTCAGGAGTGGGGAACAACAGACCGGATGGCGTCGAATACACCACTGCCCGTTGGGCCTGGAACAGAATCCAGCGCCCCAGAAGCCTGGATAGAGAGAAGCATGATACCTGATCAGTATGTCTGGTTTGTATGGTCCAGTGCCTTCTTAATTCCGTGGATAGTGCTGTATCTCATGTTTCCCGCCCACCGGAAGGCCATGTTGTGGGCCAGCATCCTCACCATGCCCTTCGGTCTCACAGAGCCTCTATTTGTACCGGAATACTGGTCCCCACCCAGTCTATTCAACCTGGCAATCAACACCGGTTTCGACATGGAAAGCCTGATCTTCTGCTTCGCCATCGGCGGAATGGGAGCGGTTCTGTATAACGTACTGACGAGGAGAGTTCCCCAACCCATGTCCCCCACAGACAAACACCAGAAGCATCACCGTTTCCACAAACCCATACTGATATCGCCCCTCTTTGTCTTTCTGGTCCTGTACTTTCTGCCCTGGAACCCCATCTATCCCGCAGTAATTGCCATGTTGGCAGGTGCAGTGGCAACCATATGGTGTCGCCCGGACCTGAAGACAAAAACCTGGATTGGCGGGCTGCTGTTCCTAATCTTCTACTCTCTCTTCCTCTTCGCCCTGAAGTGGACGGCCCCCGGGTACATTGATCGGGTGTGGAACCTCAAAGCCCTGTCAGGCATCACCGCCCTGGGAATACCCATAGAAGAACTGCTCTTTGCCTTCTCCTTCGGCATGTACTGGAGCAGCGTTTACGAACACGTCACGTGGAAGCGGGCCACCTCCCAGGCCCACTAGCAACTTCCAACAGGGGACAGAGACGGTCGCCCCCTCACCGTTGCCCATCCAGGATGCCCTGTGTTAACAAAGGTGCCACCATCACTGGGAGGTGGACCATGGCAGAACCCCTACCCTCTTACCATGGATGCTTCGGTTGCGGGAGGGACAACCCCATAGGAGTGGCTCTTCACTTGGAGTGGGATGGTGAAAAGGTGACAGCCCCCTTCGTACCCAAAGATGTCTATGCAGGCTTCGAGGGGGTGATCCATGGAGGCATCGTCTGCACCCTCCTGGACGAGGCCATGTGGTGGGCCCTGGCCGTCAAAGAGAGGAAATGCACCGTCACCGCCGAGATGAAAATCCGGTTTCACAGGCCCGTCTCCACGGAGGGGGAATACAGGGTGGAAGGATGGGTGAAAGACCATCCCAGAAAGCGCATCTACGTGGCCGCAGCCCAGATCCTTGACGGAGAAGGCAGGATCTGTGCCCAGTGCGAGGCCCGGTTCGTGGCCTTGCCCGACGAAGAGTGGAGCAGGTTCCTGGAAGGCCTGAACGACCCCTCTTTCTTCCTCCAGGGAAATGAATAGAATCCGGCGGGCCGACGACTACCTCAGCTCTGCCCTCATCTACCTCATTCCCCTCTCCTTCCCCGTGGGCTACCTGGCCCGGCACTCCATGCCCGCCTATGCCTGGACGGCCACCCCCGTTCTCTTCGCCATCATGTTCTGCTCCACCTTCGGCCTCACCATCCAGGCCTTCCTCCACCCCAGGGAACACCTACGTCCCCTGTCCCTGGGAATCACCCTTCAGATCATAGCCCTCCCCCTCATCGCCCTGGCCGTCACCCATATCTTCTACTCCAACCATCCCCTCTGGATGGTGGGTCACCTGAGTGTCGCCGCCTCCCCGGCGGCCATATCCACCATCATATGGAGCCGGATCTCAGGAGGGGAGGTGGCCCTGGGGGTCCTGGCCGTGGGGGCCCACGTACTCCTCATACCCGTAGCCGCCCCCCTCATCCTGAAGCTCACCGTGGGAAAGAGCGTCCACGTGCCTCTCCTGCCCCTGGCAGAAAAACTCTTCATCGCCGTGCTCCTGCCCACCGTGCTGGCTGTCATCGCCTTCCGACTATACCCCACGGAGAGGGTGAAACCCGCCATGGGGGTGGTGGCCAAGGTGGGCATGCTCTACATGATAGTCCTGAACACCTCGGTAGCGGCCCTCTACACCCCCCTCAACCTCAAGATCCTCATGGTCATGGGAGTCATGGCCATCCAGGTCTCCCTCTTCTATACCACGGGATACCTGGCAGGCTGGTTCCTCAAACTCCCTCCCAGGAGCCGTATCACCCTCACCTACTTCCTGGGCATGAAGAACAACGGCGCCGCTCTGGTTATAGCCCTGGCGGGATTCCCCCCCCAGGCCACCCTTCCCGTGGCTCTGGCCATCGCCTGCCAGCAACCCATAGCCAGTTTCATCGACAGGGCCTGGCGCCACAACCACGGGAACCCCCATAAACCCCAAGGGTGAAGACATGGAAAGGGACGCCGGGAAAAGGCCCCTTCCCCTGGCCATTATGGCCGCTACATGGGAGGAACTGGAGCCCTTGATCCAGCCCCTTAATGCCGGATTCCTGGCAAAACCCTGGCGGCGGATCTTCCTGGGGAGCTGGAAAGGCCGGGAGATCCTCCTGGTGGAAACGGGGGTGGGCAAGGTGAACGCCGCCGTGGCCACGGCCCTGGTCATAGAGAGGTGGCGCCCTTCCCTTCTCCTTTTAACGGGCGTGGCCGGGGCCATGCCCTCCTCGGGATTGAAGCCCCTGGACCTGGCCCTGGCCACGGAAGAGATCTACGGGGACGAGGGGTGCATGACAGAGGAAGGCTGGATCACCCTTCAAGACATGGACACGCCCTACCTGACCCCGGATGAAGGTCCCCTCTACCACCGGTTCCCCCTCCTGGCCGCTCCAGACCTGGAGCTGCCCAAGGGCCCCTTCGTCACCCTATCGGCCATCACGGGTACGGCCCAACGGGCCGAGGAGCTGGAAGACCTCTTCCCCGGGGTCCTGTGCGAGAACATGGAGGGAGCCGCCGTGGCCCACGTGGCCGCCCGCTACAAGGTGCCCCTGGTGGAGATCAGGGCCATGAGCAACATGGCGGGCCCCCGGCAACGTCATCTGTGGAAGATACAGGAGGCCTCTTCCCTGTTGAAAGGCTTTATCATGGATGAGGCCCTGTCCTCCCTGGCCTCAATCCTCCCTTCCCCCGGCCCCGTCAAACCTCCCCCCGCCCACTGACCCCTATATCCCCAAAAACCGGGGAAGACCGGGCCTCATCCATCCAGAACCTGGCGGACCTTCCTCAAGAGTTCAATACGGGTGAAGGGTTTCTGGATGAAATTGAGCCCATCTTCCAGCACCCCATGGCGGGCTATGATGTTATCGGTGTAACCCGATATGTATAACACCTTCATCCCCGGGTACATGGCCTCCATACGGGTGGCAAGGGCCCTTCCGCTCATCCCCGGCATCACCACGTCGGTCACCAGCACATCCACCAAACCCGGATGGCGCCGGCACACATCCAGGGCCTCCGGACCGCTCGCCGCCTCCAAGACCCTGTAACCCGCAGACTTGAGGATGGAGACGGTCACCTCCCGCACGGAAGGATCGTCCTCAGCCACCAAAACCGTTTCGGTGCCTCCCTCCCAGGTGTGGGACTCCCGGTCCCTCTCCTCAATCCTCTCTTCCCCATCCTCCACCCGGGGAAGATAGATCTCGAAAGTGGTACCCTTGCCCGGCTCGGTGTGACACCAGATGTGGCCTCCAGACTGTTTGACTATCCCGTAAACAGTGGCCAGCCCCAAACCCGTACCCCGCTCTTTGGTGGTGAAGAAGGGTTCGAAAGCCCTCTCCCTGGTCTCCTCATCCATCCCCAGTCCCGTGTCCTCCACGGTCAGCTTCACGTAGGGACCGGGCGCCATCTCCAAACCCACCCCGGCATGCCCTTCCTCCAGCTCCACATTGGCCGTCTCAATGGTGAGACACCCTCCCTGGGGCATGGCGTCCCGGGCATTCACCGCCAGGTTGACGATGACCTGTTCCATCTGGCTGGGATCGGCCTTCACCAGCCAGAGATGGGGATCCAGCCTCACCCTCAGCTCCACGTCCTCCCCTATGAGCCTCCTGAGCATGCTCTCCATATCCGCCACCACATCGTTGAGCCTCAGGACCCTGGGCTCCAGGATCTGCTTCTTGCTGAAGGCCAACAGCTGTTGGGTGAGATCAGCCGCCCGATTGGCCGCATCCTTTATGGCTCCCACCTTCCGATAGAGGTCCTCCGGTCCCACCAAACCCTGGAGGATAAGGTCACAGTTCCCCATGATCACCATGAGCATGTTGTTGAAATCGTGGGCCACCCCTCCGGCCAGACGTCCCATGGCCTCCATCTTCCTGGCGTTGTAAAGGGCCTTTTCCATGTCCTTCTTCTCCGTCACGTCCCTCAGGTACACCCGAAAGGCCGTCACACCCCCATCCCCCGCCACAGGGGTCACATCCACCTCCACCTGCCTCACCTCCCCGGACTTCCGAACCAGCCGGCACTCATAACGGGCAGGAGCCGTAGGGTCCCCGGAGAACCAGCGCTCAAAGAAATCAAGGACCAGATCACGATCCTCAGGGTGAACACCATCGATAAAGGAGAGACCCTTCATCTCCTGGGAAGTGTAGCCCAGCAACTCACACAGTTGCTGGTTGAAATACTCCATCCTCCCTCCCTTACCCACCACAAAGATGGCCAACCCCGACCTCTCCACCAGATCCTGGTAGAGCTCCTTGTTCCGGCGAAGGGCCTCTTCCATCCTCTTCCTGAGGGTGATATCCCTGACGATGGCCTGGAGATACACCTTACCCCCCACATCCACCCTGTTGAGGGAAACCTCGGCATCGAAAGGCTCACCGTTTTTTCTCAGGTGTTTCCAATAGAAACGCTGGGGAGCCCCCCGGAGGGCAGCCTCTATCAGCCCCCTGCCTTTCTCCTCTGAAGGCGTGCCACCGGGTTGAAAGGGGGGAGAGAAGTCGAAGGGGGAACGCCCCAGTATCTCACCTTTGCTATGGCAGCCGAAGATCTCCAGGGTCTTCTCGTTACACCCAACGAATCTCTCCCCCTCCATGATGAAAATGGCGTCGTTGGCCCCCTCGAAGAGGGCCCGGTAGTAGCGCTCCTTGGCCTCCAGTTCCTCCTCCATGCTCTTTCTGGCAGTGAAGTCCACCAGGGTGCCCACGATCATGGGACGGCCCCGGTACCGGATGACCTGGCTTATGGCCTCGCACCACACCACAGAACCGTCCTTATGAAGACCCCGGAACTGATGTCGGGCCCCTCCCCCTTCCCCTCCCGAGAGCCGGCGGCGAATATCCTCCTCCACCGCCTTCCGGTCTTGGGGATGGGTGAGGTCCAGAGGCCCCAGTCTACCCATGAGCTCCCCGGGAGTGTAACCAAAGAGCTCGGCCAGGGCCTGGTTCACATAAATGAAGCGGTGCTCGTCGAATAGGTAGACCCCCACCAGGGAATGCTCCACCAAGACCTGGAAAAAGGCGTGACTCATACGACTGGCATCATCCCGGCTCACAAATCACCCCAGAAGAGACCTCCATCCGGGATGCACGGCCACCCGGGATCCCGGATGGATCTTGTGGCTCCATAATACCCTCTTTTATCGATAGTTCAAGGGGAAAAAGGGGATCTCACTTTACGTAGAATACACTACAGAGACCCGTTCCCAGATCTCTCTTCCTCACGGCACCAGGCCCTTCTGCCGCCCAACAGCCTCGAACAGAGCCTCCATGACAGCCCCGCCCAAAAGCCCCCAAGCCTGGTGTGCCCCCCTGCCAAGGCGATGGGGTCCAGGGAACACAAAAAAGAGGCCCCCCTGCTGGGGCCTCTTCAGAAGAACACGCCGTCCTTCCAGGTTCTCTACATCTATACTCCCACCAAGGCATCCAGGGCTTTCACGCACTCATGGGCCGCCTTCTTACCGGAGAGAAGCATGCCCCCGAAGGTGGGCCCCATCCTGGGCAGGCCGTAGAAGGTGGCCACGGCCATCCCTGTCACCACCAGGCCGGGATGGACCTCCCCGGTCTTCTCCACCACCTGGTCCTCGGAAGACTCCACCCACATGGCGCCAAAGCCTCTGGTGGAGACAATCCCCCTCTTCTCCAGCTTGGCCACCACTTCGGCATCGTGACCGGTGGCATCCACCACCACCTTGGTCTCCAGAGCCACCGGATCCACACAGGTGATCTGTCTGGGCAGAGCCTCCACGGGAGTCCAGTTGACCACCACTCCCGCCACCCTGTCACCCTCTCTAAGGACCACATCCTCCACAGAGGCCATGTTGAGGATCTTCACTCCAGCGTCACAGGCAGCGGCGATGAGCCTGGAACAGGCATGGGGTCCGTCGGCCACGAAGAGCCCGGGGGACCACTCCCTATAAGGCACTCCGATCTCGTCCAGCACTCCCTGGGCCGGGTCCCTCAAGGTAACCTTGTTCATGAGAAAGCCTCCCAGCCAGAAGCCTCCTCCCAGGTAGTTGTTCTTCTCGATGACCAGCACCTTCCTACCCTCCAGGGCCAATTCCCTGGCGGCCACCAGTCCGGCAGGCCCTCCTCCCACTACTATGCAGTCACTCTCAAGATACTCCCCGAGCTCAGCGGCAAACCCTTCCAGAATGGCCCTGGTGATCTCCTTCTCACCGACCTTGGCAAAAAGCCCCCTCTCCATACGTCCCTCCTCTTCTTCATAGTATTTCTATTGTTTCTATAGGTTTTATAGAATT
>JALUVF010000074.1 GCA_027020915.1 bacterium | reverse complement strand
TCTGAAGAAGCTGGTGGATACCGGCAAGAAGTGCGGGCTGCGGGAAGCCGTGGAACTGGTGAAGAAGCTGGCCACAGCCAAGTTCGATGAGACCATTGAGCTGGCTGCAAGGCTGGGGGTGGATCCACGCCACGCAGACCAGATGGTCAGGGGTTCCGTCACCCTGCCCCACGGGACGGGTAAGCCTGTTCGGGTGTTGGTCTTTGCCAAGGGCGACAAGGAGAAGGAGGCGCTGGAGGCAGGGGCCGACTACGTGGGGGCCGAGGATCTGGTGGAAAAGATCCAGAAGGAAGGGTGGCTGGAGTTTGACAAGGCCGTGGCAACGCCTGACATGATGGGACTGGTGGGGAGGTTGGGGCGCATTCTGGGTCCCAGGGGACTCATGCCCAACCCCAAGACGGGGACGGTCACTTTCGATGTGGCCAAGGCAGTGAAAGAGATCAAGGCGGGCAAGGTGGACTTCAGGGTGGACAAGGGGGCCAATATCCATGTACCCATTGGCAAGGCCTCCTTCACCGAGGAGCAGCTCTACGAGAACGCCAAGGCCATCCTTGATGCCCTGTGGAGGGCCAAGCCTGCAGCTGCCAAGGGGACTTACTTCAGGAGCATCGCCCTCTCTCCCTCCATGGGTCCCAGTGTCAAGGTGGATCCCAACCAGGCCCTGGAGGAGATCCGATTGTGAGACTGTCTGGTCGAAGAGAGCGGGTATCTGGGGGATTTAAAGGCAACAGGCCGCCCGCGGAGACCGGTGGGCATACCCCCGGCAATAAAACCTTGAAAAGGGGGTGAGACAAGTTGGCAGAAGTTGCAGAGACTCGTAGGAGGACCCTGGCCAGGAAGCAGGTATTGGTGGACGGCATCAGGGAGAAGCTGGAGGCCTCCCAGGCGGTGATCCTGGTGGACTACTGTGGCCTTACGGCTGAGCAGATGTCCAGCCTCCGGAGGCAGCTCAAAGAGAAGGAGTCTGAGCTCAGGGTGGTGAAGAACACCCTGGCTTTGAGGGCATCGGAGGCTACAGACCTGGCCCAGGCCCTGGATCTCTTTAAAGGGCCTACCGCCTTTGTCTTCGGTTACAAGGATCCTGTGGAGACGGCCAAGGTGTTGGTGAAGTTCGCCAAGGAGGCCGAGCACCTTAAGCTCAAGGGTGGACTGATAGAGGGAAAGGTCTTCGGCGCCGATGACGTGGATGCCCTGAGCAGGCTGCCCAGTAGAGAGGTGCTCCTGGCCACCCTGCTGGCTACCTTCAATGCTCCCATAACAGGCTTCGTCAACGTGTTGGCGGCCAACTTGAGGGGGCTGGTCACTGTGTTGAACGCGATAAAAGATGAGAAGGAGAAGGAGGCGTAAGAGATGGCGGAGATTACCAAGGAAGATGTGATCAAGTTTATCGAGAACATGAGCGTGCTGGAGCTCTCCCAGCTGGTGAAAGAGCTGGAGGAGAAGTTCGGAGTCTCGGCTGCTGCCCCTGTGGCCGTGGCTGCCGCTCCTGCTGCCGGGGCTGCCGAGGCGGCTCCCGCCGAGGAGAAGACAGAATTCGACGTGGTCCTCAAGGAGATTGGCAACCAGAAGATCCAGGTCATTAAGGTGGTGAGGGCCATCACCGGTTTGGGACTCAAGGAGGCCAAGGAGCTGGTGGAGAGTGCCCCCAAGGCTGTGAAAGAGGCAGTGCCCAAAGAGGAGGCGGAGAAGATCAAGGCTCAGCTGGAAGAAGTGGGAGCTACAGTAGAGATCAAATAGCATAAACGGGGCGGCCTGATTATACAGGCCGCCCCATTCCCTAATTTTAAGAGGGAGAGGCATGATAAGAAGAGAAAGGAAAGATTTTTCAAAAATTAAAGAGATAGTTGAGCCTCCCTATCTTCTTGAACTCCAGAAGGATTCCTATGCCACCTTTCTCCAGGCCCACAGGAAGCCCGAAGAGAGGGAAGAGGTGGGTCTGGAGGCCGTTTTCCACCATGTGTTCCCCATAGAGGACTTCACGGGGACGGCCCGTTTGGAGTACCTGGGTTATGAGATAGGTCGCTGGAGATGCAAGTGTGGTGAGTACAAGGGGCTGGGTGCCCCGGGGGTGGTGTGCGACCGGTGTGGCCAAGAGGTCTGGAATGTCCCCAAGTATACCGTGGAGGAGTGTAAAGAGAAGGGACTCACCTTTGGGGCTCCTTTGCGGGTTTTGCTGAGACTCATCGTATTCGACAAGGACGAAAACACCGGGGCGTTCTCCGTGCGGGACATGAGGGAGCAGAAGGTCTACCTTGGAGAAGTCCCTCTTATGACGGAGAACTCCACATTCATCATAAACGGCGTAGAACGGGTGGTGGTGAGCCAGCTTCACCGTTCCCCTGGTGTGGTCTTCGAAGAGCTTCGGACGGCTTCGGGAGGTAAACCATCCATCCTGGGTAGAGTGATACCTTACAGGGGGTCCTGGCTGGACTTTGAGTACGACGCCAAGGGCTTTCTCTATGTGAAGATAGATAAGCGGCGCAAGTTCTTGATCAGTACCCTCCTGCTGGCCATGGGCATGACACCCGAGGAGATCCTCAGGGAGTTTTACGATGTGGAGAAGGTCCTCATAGAGGATGGGGGCAAGGCATTCCTGAGGGAGGTGAGGGAGAGTCTCATAGGCCAGAGGGTGAGTACGGATGTGGTGGATCCCAAGACGGGCGACGTGCTGGTGAGGGCCGGTAGGAAGGTGACCCAGGCCTCTTTCAGGAGGATAAGGGCGGCGGGGCTTGAGACCATCCCCATGAAGGACGAGGACCTCTATGGTCGGGTACTGGCCAGGGAGGTGGTGGACGAGGATACGGGGGAGATCCTGGCCCAGTGTAACGACAGCATCACCCCGGAACTTCTGGAGC
This sequence comes from bacterium, assembly GCA_027020915.1. Taxonomy (GTDB): domain Bacteria; phylum Thermosulfidibacterota; class Thermosulfidibacteria; order Thermosulfidibacterales; family B14-G1; genus B14-G1. The sequence goes on along the minus strand of JALUVF010000074.1, from coordinate 8,565 downwards.
GCATGAGGCTCGTGGCCAAGGAGCTGGAGCTGGTGGTCCTGGAGGGGGATAATGTGGATCCCTCGGTGAGGGAGGCCCTGGCCCAGGACAAGTGTACCACGACCGAGGAGGCCCAGAAAGAGATCTACAAGAAGATGAGGCCCGGTGAACCCCCAACCCCCGATGTGGCCAGGGAGTTTTTCAGGAGGCTCTTCTTCGATCCTGAGCGCTTCGATCTGTCCGAGGTGGGTAGACTCAAGATCAACAGGAAGCTGGGCTTCTCCGACGAGGAGGTACCCCTCTCCGTCAGGGTCCTGAGGAGAGAGGACATCGTCGCCATCATCAAGTACATGATGCGTCTCAAGATGGGCCAGGAGCAGGTGGACGACATCGATCACCTGGGCAACCGACGGGTGAGGGCCGTGGGCGAGCTCCTGGAGAATCAGCTCAGGGCGGGGCTGGTGAGGATTCAGCGGGCCATCAGGGAGAAGATGAGCATCGAGGACGTGGAGTCCATGATGCCCCACGACCTCATGTCGGCCAAGCCCTTCTCGGCTGTAGTGAAGAGCTTCTTCTCCAGCGGACAGCTCTCCCAGTTCATGGATCAGACCAATCCCCTCTCGGAAGTGACCCACAAGAGGCGGCTTTCAGCCCTGGGGCCGGGAGGCCTCACCAGGGAGAGGGCAGGATTCGAGGTGAGGGACGTCCATCCCTCCCACTACGGTCGGATCTGCCCCATTGAGACCCCGGAGGGTCCCAACATCGGACTCATCACCTCTCTCTCCGTGTATGCTCGGGTGAACAGGTTTGGGTTTATAGAGACCCCTTACAGGAGGGTGGTGGATGGTCGGGTGACCAGTGAAGTGGTCTACCTCACCGCCTTCGAAGAGGAGCGCCACACCATAGCCCAGGCCAACGCCCCTGTGGACGAAGAGGGGCGTTTCCTCAAGGACAGGGTCTCGGCCCGAAAGGGTGGAGAGTTCGTCACGGTGCCTCCCGAAGAGGTGGACTACATGGACGTGTCACCCAAGCAGCTGGTCTCTGTCTCGGCCTCTCTCATCCCCTTCCTGGAGCACGACGACGCCAACAGGGCCCTCATGGGTTGCAACATGCAGCGCCAGGCCGTGCCCCTCCTCACGTCCGAAGCCCCTTTGGTGGGCACGGGCTTGGAGAGACGGGTGGCCCGGGACTCGGGAGTGATGATGGTGGCCAGGCGTCCCGGTGTGGTGAAGAGTGTGGATGCCAGCCGGGTCATCGTCATGGTGGACCAGGAGGCGGGGGGCGGGATGGACGTCTACCGCCTGTCTAAGTTCCAGCGCTCCAACCAGGGTACCTGCTTCAACCACAGGCCCATCGTGAGGAAGGGCCAGAGGGTGGAGGCGGGGGAGGTTATAGCCGACGGCGCCTCCACCGACGAAGGGGAACTGGCTTTGGGCAAGAACGTTCTGGTGGCCTTCATGCCCTGGGGGGGGTACAACTTCGAGGACGCCATCCTGGTGAGCGAGAAGCTGGTGAAGGAGGATACCTATACCTCCATTCATATAGAGGTCTTCGAAGCGGAGGCCAGGGACACCAAGCTGGGCCCCGAAGAGATCACCAGGGATATCCCCAACCTGGGATCCGAGGCCTTAAAGGATCTGGACGATACGGGCATCGTAAAGGTGGGGACCCGGGTGAAGGCCGGAGACATCCTGGTGGGCAAGGTGACCCCCAAGGGGGAACAGTACCTCACCCCTGAGGAGAAGCTCCTGAGGGCCATCTTCGGGGAGAAGGCCCGGGAAGTGAAGGATACCTCTCTCAGGGTTCCTCCTGGAGTGGAGGGGATTGTCATGGACGTGAGGGTCTTCTCCAGGAAGACCCTGGGTCCCGATCCTGCCAAGGAGCGCCAGGAGGAGGAGGAGAGGAGGAGGATTGAGGCCGAGTACCAGGACCAGATGGAAATCATCTGGGAAGAGGAGGCCCAAAAGCTTCGCCTCATCCTGGAGGGCAAGAAGGCCAAGGCCGACATCAAGGACCCTGAGACGGGAGAGATCCTTCTACCCAAGGGGAAAGTGATCACTGCCCAGGTCCTGGAGAAGCTGCCTCCCTACTACTTGAGGAATCTCAAGGTTTCCCTGGGTGCCAGGGAGCAGAAGGAGTGGGATGCCATCATTGAGAGGACAGGCGGCGAGATAGAGAGGACCAAGGTCCTCAAGTCCGAGGCTCTGGACAAGCTCCAGAGGCCTGACGAGCTGCCCCCCGGGGTCCTGAAACGGGTGAAGGTCTATGTGGCCATGAAGCGGAAACTCCAGGTGGGTGACAAAATGGCGGGGCGCCATGGAAACAAGGGCGTCATATCCAAGATCTTGAGAGAAGAGGACATGCCCTTCCTGCCCGACGGGACCCCCGTGGAGATCGTTCTCAACCCCCTGGGTGTCCCCAGCCGTATGAACCTGGGCCAGATCCTGGAGACCCATCTGGGGTGGGCCGCTGCAGGTCTGGGCAAGAGGCTGGGGGAGATCTTGGAGAAGGCCAGGGAGGGCATGGTGGAGATGCTCAGGGAGGAGTTGAAGAGGATCTACACTCCCAAGGAGGCCTTTCTGGACCATTTATCGGATGAGGACCTGGTGGCCCTGGCCAGAAAGCTGGCGGAGAAGGGGGTGCCCATGGCTTCTCCGGTCTTCGATGGTGCCCGGGAGCAGGAGATCAAAGCCCTCCTGGAGAAGGTGGGCCTGCCTGTGGTGGGGCGTTCCAGACTCTACGATGGGCGTACGGGAGAGCCCTTTGATCAAACGGTGACGGTGGGATATATTTATATGATAAAGCTTCACCATCTGGTTGAGGAAAAGGTCCACGCCCGGTCTACGGGTCCATACTCTCTGGTCACCCAGCAGCCCCTGGGGGGCAAGGCCCACTTTGGAGGTCAGAGGTTGGGCGAGATGGAGGTGTGGGCTTTGGAGGCCCATGGAGCCGCCCATACCCTCCAGGAGATGCTCACCGTCAAGTCAGACGATGTGGCGGGCAGGAACAAGATGTATCAGGCCATAGTTAAGGGCAACCCTGCCATTGAAGTGGGAATCCCCGAGTCTTTCAGGGTGTTGGTGAAAGAGCTCCAGGGGCTCTGTATAGACGTTGAGATCCTGGAAAAGAAGAAGAAAGTGGAAGAGGCATGAGAGGCCTTCGGGGGCTGGGGAACAAGCTAGGTTGTGAAGGGATGAGCCCTTCACAGGAGGTGTAAAGGTGTTGAACGACATTTTGGAGCTTTTTGAGAAGCCCAAGGATCCCAATGAGATCGAGGCTGTAAGGGTGAAGCTGGCTTCCCCTGAGGCCGTCAGGTCTTGGTCCCACGGGGAGGTGAAGAAGCCGGAGACCATCAACTACAGGACCTTCAAGCCTGAGAAGGACGGTCTCTTCTGTGCCCGGATCTTCGGGCCTGTTAAGGACTGGGAGTGTCTGTGCGGTAAATACAAGAAGATCAAGCACCGGGGCATCATCTGCGACAAGTGCGGCGTGGAGGTGACTTCCAGCAGGGTGCGCAGGGAGCGCATGGGCCATATAGAGCTGGCGGCTCCCGTGGCCCACATCTGGTACGTGAAGGTGCTGCCCAGCAAGATCGGGCTTCTGCTGGGTATTTCCATGAAGGATCTGGAGAGGGTTCTCTATTACGACTCCTACATTGTGGTGGATCCGGGGAACACGCCTTTGAAGGAGAAGGAGATCCTGTCTGAACACAGGTACAGGGTTTACAGGGAGGAGTTTGGTAACGCCTTCGATGCCCGTATGGGGGCTGAGGCCGTCAGGGACCTCTTGAAAAAGATGGATCTGGAGGAGCTCTCCCAGGAGTTGAGGGACAGACTGAGGGCCACAGGTTCCAAGCAGACGGAGCGGGACATCATTCGACGCCTCAAGGTGGTGGAGGCCTTCAGGGAGTCGGGCAACAGGCCCGAATGGATGATCCTGGAGGCCATTCCCGTCATTCCTCCCGACTTGAGGCCCCTGGTGCCCCTGGACGGGGGCAGGTTTGCCACCAGTGACCTCAACGATCTGTACCGTAGGGTCATCAACAGGAACAACCGCCTCCGCAGGCTCCTGGAACTCAGGGCTCCCGAAATCATCGTGCGCAATGAGAAGAGGATGCTCCAGGAGGCCGTGGATGCCCTCTTCGACAATGGCCGTATGGCGAGACCCATCAAGGGCCAGAGCGGGCGGCCCCTCAAGTCCCTCTCTGATGCCTTGAGAGGCAAGCAGGGGCGCTTCAGGCAGAACCTCCTGGGTAAGAGGGTGGACTTCTCCGGTCGTAGCGTCATCGTGGTGGGGCCTGAGCTCAAGCTCAACCAGTGTGGTCTGCCCAAGGTTATGGCTATAGAGCTCTTCAAACCCTTCATCTACCACAAGCTCATGTATGAAAGGTGTGTGGCTCCTACCCTCAAGGCGGCCAAGAAGATGGTGGAGAGGGGCGATCCCGAGGTGTGGGATGCCCTGGACGAAGTGGTGAGGGAGCATCCCGTGCTCCTCAACAGGGCCCCCACTCTCCACAGACCAAGTATCCAGGCCTTCGAGCCTGTCTTGGTGGAGGGTAAGGCCATCAAGATTCATCCTCTGGTCTGTACACCCTTCAACGCCGACTTCGACGGGGATCAGATGGCTGTACACGTACCTCTCTCCTACGAGGCCCAGGCCGAATCCTCCCTCCTCATCCTGGCCAGCCACAACATCCTCTCCCCTGCCCATGGCAAGCCCCTCACTTATCCCACCCAGGATATCGTTCTGGGTTGCTACTACCTCACCAAGCCCCGGGCGGGTTCTAGGGGAGAGGGAAAGATCTTCTCCAGTCCCCAGGAGGTGAGGCTGGCCTACGACGAGGGCATGGTGGGCCTCCAGGCCGGCATCAAGGTCCGTATGGACGGGAGACTCTACGATACCACCGTGGGAAGGGTGGTCTTCTATGAGATTGTGCCTCCCGAGATTCCCTTCGACATGGTGAACCAGGTGGTGGACAAGAAGGTCCTCCAGAGGCTTGTCATGGAAGCGGTGAAGAGGGTGGGCAACGCCAGGACCATCAAGTTCCTGGACGATCTCAAGACCCTGGGCTTCTATTATGCCACCAAGTCTGGCATCTCCATTTCCGTGGACGACATGGAGATACCTCCCACTAAGAACGATGTGGTGGAGAGGACTTTCAGAGAGGTCCTGGAGGTGGAAGACCAGTATCTCCACGGATACATCACCCGGGGGGAGAAGTACAACAAGGTGGTGGGCTTGTGGGCCCAGGCCACTGAGGAAGTGACCCGGGACATGATGGAGAACCTCCGTCGCAAGGACGAGGAGATCATGAACGAGGAGGGATACCATCCCGATGGCACTCCCAGGGAGTTCAACTCCATCTACACCATGGCCAATTCGGGGGCCAGGGGGGGTACCAGCCAGATCCGTCAGCTGGCGGGCATGAGGGGACTCATGGCCAAGCCTTCGGGAGAGATCATAGAGACCCCCATCACGGCCAATTTCCGCGAGGGACTCACCGTTCTCCAGTACTTCGTCTCCACCCACGGGGCCAGGAAAGGGCTGGCAGACACGGCCCTCAAGACGGCCAACGCCGGGTATCTCACCCGAAAGCTGGTGGACGTGGCCCACTCGGAGATCATTGTGGAGAGGGACTGCGGCACCATCGAAGGCATTTATGTGGAACCCATCGTGGAGGGGGGGGACATCATCGAGTCCCTCTCCGACAGGATAGTGGGTCGCATCTCTTTGGAGGACATCCTTGATCCCTTCTCCGAGGAGGGAGAGTACATTGTCCGGGCCGGTGAGGAGATAGACGAGGAGAAGGCCAGGAGGATAGAGGAGTCGGGTATCAAGCGGGTGGGCATCAGGTCTGTTCTCACCTGCGAGTGCAAGGACGGCATCTGCTCCGTCTGTTACGGACGGGACCTCTCCACGGGGAGGATGGTGGCCCTGGGGGAGGCTGTGGGAGTCATAGCGGCCCAGTCCATTGGAGAGCCCGGGACCCAGCTCACCATGAGGACCTTCCACATCGGTGGAACCGCCACGGTTTTCGAGGTCTCCTCCCACGATGTCAAGACCCAGGGCTTCGTTAGGTACCACAACATCCGGGCCATCACCAACAAGGACGGAGACCTGGTGGTGATGAACCGCAACGGTGAAATCAAGATAGTGGACGACCAGGGTAAGGAGAAGGAGAGCTACCCTGTCACTTACGGTGCCATCCTCAAGGTGAAGGACGGTCAGGAGGTGAAGCCCGGAGATCTCTTGGTCACCTGGGACCCTTACTCCATACCCATCCTCTCCGAGGTGAGCGGCCGGGTGAAGTTCGGCGACATCGTTGAGGGCGTCACCATGAAGGAGGAGGTGGACGAAGTCTCGGGTATGGTCCAGCGGGTGGTGACCGAGTTCAAGGAAGAGAAGAGGCTGCCCCGCATTTCCATAAAGGACGAGAACAACAAGACCATTGGCAGGTATTCCCTTCCTGCTGGCGCCTACATCATGGTGGCCGAGGGCGACATGGTCTCTGCCGGCGACATCGTGGCCAAGATTCCCAGGGAAACGGCAAAGACCAAGGACATCACCGGTGGTCTCCCCAAGGTGATCCAGCTCTTCGAGGCGAGACGCACCAAGGACAAGGCCACCATCGCCGAGATAGACGGCGAGGTGGAGATCGGTCCCGTGGTGAGGGGCAAGCGCAAGGTGATCATCAAGGGAGAGGAGGAGACCCGGGAGTACCTCATCCCCAGGGCCCAGACCATAGTGGTCCGCACGGGAGACTATGTCCGGGCCGGTGAGCCCCTGGTGGAGGGTACGGTGGATCCCCACGATATCCTGGAAATCCTGGGGGTCAAGGCCTTCCAGAAGTACCTGGTGGACGAGATACAGAAGGTCTATCGTCTCCAGGGAGTGGACATCAACGACAAGCACATTGAGGTCATAGTGCGCCAGATGCTCAAGAGGGTGAGGGTGGACGATCCTGGTGACACCAGGTTTCTCCCCGGGGACGAGGTGAACCGGTTCGAGTTCGAAGAGGAGAACCGCCGGGTCATGGAAGAGGGGGGACGCCCCGCCGTGGGCAAGGTCCTCCTCCAGGGTATTGCCAAGGCGGCCCTGTACAGTGACAGTTTCATATCGGCCGCCTCCTTCCAGGAGACCACCAAGGTCCTCACCGAGGCTGCCGTGGCGGGTAAGGTGGATCCCCTCAGGGGCCTCAAGGAGAACGTCATTCTGGGGAGACTCATCCCTGCGGGGACGGGGGTGAAGGAGTACAGGGAGACGGAAGTACGGATCAAAAGGGAGTTCATCCCCAAGGAAAACCCCCTTGACAGTGATGAGTGAGGTGATTATTATTCGGCCCGCTTTGTCCGGGCCTATATTTTTGGCTGAATTGGAGGTGAAAGGGTGCCCACTATAAACCAGTTGGTGAGAGAGGGAAGGAAGAGAATAAAGAAGAGAACGGCATCACCTGCCCTTCAGAACTGTCCTCAGAAGAGGGGAGTTTGTACCAGGGTATACACCGTTACTCCCAAGAAACCCAACTCCGCTTTGAGGAAGGTGGCCAGGGTGAGACTCACCAATGGCATAGAGGTGACGGCCTATATTCCGGGCATCGGCCACAATCTCCAGGAGCACTCTGTGGTTCTCATTCGGGGAGGCAGGGTGAAAGACCTGCCGGGTATTCGCTACCATATCATCAGGGGCACCCTGGACGCAGCGGGAGTTGAAGGCAGGAGACAGTCCAGATCCAAGTACGGCACCAAGAAGCCCAAGAGGTAGGAGAGACGAGATGCCCAGGAAAGGACCCGTAGCCAGAAGGGAAGTGTTGCCCGATCCCAAGTACAACAGCACCCTTGTGACCAAATTTATCAATTATATTATGAAAGACGGAAAAAAGTCCGTGGCCGAGTGGATATTCTACTCCGCCATGGATCTCATTGAGAAGAAGACGGGGGAGGACCCCCTTCAGGTCTTTCACAGGGCGGTGGAGAACGTGAAACCCATTCTGGAGGTGAGGCCCAGGAGGATAGGGGGGGCCACCTACCAGATCCCCATGGAGGTGAGGCCCCATCGCCAGATCACTCTGGCCATTCGGTGGCTGGTGAACTCGGCCAGGGAGAGGAAAGAGAGGACCATGATAGAGAGACTGGCCGCCGAGTTTATGGAGGCGGCTAAGGGGACAGGTGCCGCGGTGAAGAAGCGGGAAGACACCCATCGTATGGCCGAGGCCAACAGGGCCTTTGCCCACTACAGGTGGTAAACAAGAGAGGGAGTGTAAAGACTTGGCAGTAAAGGGAGAAGAGAAGAGAGTGCCTCTTGAGATGGTGCGTAACATCGGCATCATGGCCCATATTGATGCCGGTAAGACCACCACCACGGAGAGGATTCTGTACTATACGGGCAGGACCCACAAGATTGGGGAGGTCCATGACGGTACGGCCACCATGGACTGGATGGAACAGGAGAAGGAGAGGGGCATCACCATCACTTCCGCCTGCACCACCTGCTTCTGGAGGGAGCACCGGATCAATATCATCGACACCCCCGGCCATGTGGACTTTACCGTGGAGGTGGAGAGGGCCCTGAGGGTCCTGGACGGTGGTG
>JALUVF010000073.1 GCA_027020915.1 bacterium | reverse complement strand
CTGGCCCTTTCCCATGGCCCCTTCTCTCTAAGCCATGGAACCTTGAAAATCAATGGCCTGGACATGGGCTTCTCGGGCGTGTTTATTTTAGGGCCATGGTCTGGGTCCAGTTCATTTTCTGTGCTCTGCTGGTGGTTCTGGTGGGGAGTCGCCTCTCCTTCTACGGTGACGTCATCGCTGAGAAGAGCGGCCTGGGGCGGGTGTGGATAGGTGCGGTCCTCATAGGGGCGGCCACTTCTCTCCCCGAGATGGCCACGGGGCTGTCGGCCGTGGTCCTCTTGAGGGCTCCCAACCTGGCCGTGGGTGGTATTGTGGGATCCTGCCTCTTCAATCTGGTCATCCTGGCCCTGGCCGACGTGGCCTATAAAGAGGGACCTCTCATGTCAGGAGTCAACAGGGGTCAGATCCTTTCTGCTGCCCTGAGCCTCATCATAATGGGTGCGGCCGCCTTTGCCCTGGTGTTGTCCCGCTGGATGGTCATCCCCGGGGCCCTGGGCATGGAGATACCATCGTGGTTCCTCCTCCTCATCTATCTGGTGGGGTATCGATTGATCATGGTCCACGAGAGGAAGGAATTCACGTCGGAGAAGACCTATGTCAGCCTCTCTTCTTCCCGGGCCTATTGGACCTTCGCCCTTCTCTCTCTGGCCATGATCGGTCTCTCCGTGTGGTTGGCCTATCTGGGAGAGGGGATTTCCAGGGTCACAGGCTGGGACACCTGCTTTGTAGGGGCCCTCTTCCTGGCTGTGGTCACTTCCCTGCCTGAGTTGGTGGTCTCCTACACGGCGGTGAAGATGGGGGCCCCTGACCTGGCCATAGGGAACGTCTTCGGGTCTAACACCTTCAACATTGCCATCCTGGCTTTCTATGACCTGGCCTTTAAGGGGTCCTTCTGGGAGGGGTTGAGCCTCCTTCACCTTCTGGGCCTCACTGCAGCCATGCTCCTCACGGGGGTGACCTTCATGGCCATGGTCTATCCCCGGGAGCGTTCCTCCAGAGGGGTGGGATGGGAGACCCCCCTCATTCTTGTGGGCTATCTCATGGCCACCTGGTTTCTCTTCATGCTCAGAGGGAGGTAGCCCTCCCTTGAATTTGTCCTTCGTATGGGGCATCTGATAGGCAGGATCTTCATCTCCCATGAGGAGGAGAGGCCTTTGCGCTACCAGGTGATTGCCAGACGTTGGCGTCCCAAGACCTTTGGAGAGGTGGTGGGACAGCCCCATGTGGTGGAGACCCTCATGAACGCCATCCAGAAAGGGAGGGTGGCCCACGCCTATCTCTTCTCCGGTCCCAGGGGGGTGGGGAAGACCAGTGTGGCCCGGATTCTGGCCAAGGCCCTCAACTGCCTGGACGGTCCCACCCCTTATCCCTGCTGTCGATGCGGTCCCTGTCTGGAGATTGCCCAGGGCACCTTTATAGACGTGCTGGAGATGGACGCCGCTTCCAACAGGGGGATAGAGGAGGTGAGGGGGCTCAGGGAGAATGTGAGGTATGCCCCCGCCCAGGGCCGTTACAAGGTGTACATCATAGACGAGGTTCATATGCTCACCGAGGCGGCCTTCAACGCCCTCCTCAAGACCCTGGAGGAGCCCCCTGCCCATGTGGTCTTCATCATGGCCACCACCGAGGCCAAGAGGATACCCACCACCATCCTCTCCAGGTGCCAGCATTTCCACTTTCGCCCCCTGCCCTCCGGGGAGGTGAAGAGGCTTTTGGCCAAGATCGCTGAGGCTGAAGGGCTGGACATGGACGAGGAAGCCCTGGATCTGTTGGCCCGGGCCTCCGGTGGTTCCCTGAGGGATGGGGAGATGCTCTTGGAGCAGGTGGTAACCTCGGCTCAGGGCCGGGTGAGCCGGGATCAGGTGGCCCAGTTGCTGGGTCTGGTGGAATGGGAGGTGGTGGAGGAGACCTACAAGGCCATCCTGGAGGGCCATGATCTCAGGGTATTGAAGCTCTTCCAGGAGCAGGTGGTGGGCAGAGGGTTCGACGTCTACGGGTTTCTGGAAGAACTGGCAGGGACGGCCAGGGCTCGTTTTCTGGAAGCCCTGGGCAAAGGGGAGGAGGCCTTCCGCCATCAGACCCTCCTGGATCTCGTTTTGAGGCTCATGGAGAGGGTGAGACGCCATCCCCTGCCCGAGGTCCTCACCGAAATGGAGTTGGTGAGGCTGGCCTCCCTCTCCCATTTGGTGCCCCTGGACGAGCTGGTGAGGCGTTTGGAGGCCCTGGAGGTGTCGGAGGGACCCGGGGTCTCTCCTCCTCAGAAAAAGGAGAGACCGGGGGGTAGGCCCCGTCCTTCTCCCTCCCGGAGGGAGGAAGACCAGGACCTGGCCCGTCGCCTGAGGGATGCTGCTTCCCAGGAGCAGCCCTCTCTCACTCCCATCCTGGACAAGTGCAAGATCTACCTGGAGGACGGGTACATGGTCCTGGAGTCCAGGTACAAGCTGGGCACCTTCGAAAGGGCCCGTCTGGAAGACGAGGCCACCCTGGATTTCTTCCGCAGGTTCTTGAAGGGCATGGGGGAAGAGGCCAGGGTGAAGCTCAAGGACAACGGGGAGAGGGTGTGGGAGGAAGAAGAGGAGGAGGCCGAGGGGGACTCCATTCTGGAGGATCCCAGGGTCCAGAGGGCTATGGTGCTTTTCAGGGGTAGGGTGAGAAAGGCTAAAACCCAGAAGGAGGGATGAGGTGAATCTGGCTTCCATAATGAAGCAGGTCCAGAGACTTCAAGCTCGGATAGCCGAGATGAAGGAGGAGTTGGCGGAGAGAGAGGTGGAGGGCTTCGCAGGAGGAGGTATGGTGAAGGTGGTGGTGAATGGCCGCCAGGAGGTTTTGGGGGTGGAGATAGAGCCTGAGGCCATGGAGGACAAGGAGATGCTGGAGGATCTGATAACCGCCGCCGTGAACGACGCCATGAGGAAGTCTAAAGCCCTCATGGAGGAGGAGCTCTCCAGGATCACCTCCGAGCTGGGGGTGAACATTCCGGGGCTTTTCTGAAGGTGACTTTCAAGGTTCCATACAGCCATCTCAGAAGGCTGGCCCATCAGTTAAAGGCTCTCCCCGGGGTGGGGGAGAGGGGGGCCTGGAGGATGGCCGTGTACCTGGCGGGTTCTCCTCCCAGGAGGGCCAGGGAGCTGGCCAAGGCCCTCATCTCCGTCACAGAGAAGATGAGCCTCTGTCCCAGATGCCACAACCTGGCCCAGGGAGAACTGTGCTGGGTCTGTCAGGACCCGGAGAGGGACAGGAGCCGCATCTGTGTGGTGGAGGATGTGCTGGATCTCTTTTTCATCGAGGATACAGGGGTATACAAGGGTTTATACCACGTCATCGGGGGGCTCATCTCTCCCTGGGAGGGGATCACCCCCCAGGACCTCAGGATGGGGGACCTTCTGGAGAGGATTCGGGATGGGGTCCAGGAGGTGATTCTGGCTCTGCCTTCCACCCTGGAGGGGGAGGCCACTTCCCAGCATCTGGTCAGGCTTCTGAAGGGGAGGGTGAAGGTGACCCGTTTGGGACGGGGGCTGCCCGTGGGGGTGGAGCCCGAGTTTACCGATTCCATCACCCTGGGGGAGGCCATGAAGGGCAGGGAGGAGCCGTGAATGGAAGTTTACGTGGACGGAGTGGGTATGGTGCCCTTCGGGAAGCACCCCCAGACCTCCCTGGCTTCCCTTATGGCCCAGGCAGCCAGGACCGCCCTGGAGGCCAGTAAGGGACCCGATGTGGAGGCCCTCTTCGTGGGGGCCATGAACTCCGAAGAGTTTACGGGGGAGGGTAACCTGGCCGCCGCCTTGGCCGACGAGCTGGAGTTGGCGGGTGTGCCCTCCACGAGGGTGGAGACGGCTTCCAGTACAGGGGCCGCCGTCCTTGAGGCGGCCTTTTACGCCGTGGCCAGTGGTGCCTACTCCTCCGTTCTGGTGGTGGCGGGGGAGAAGATGACCCACCTTCCCACCCCCCGGGTGACCCGCATCCTGGCGGAGGTGATTGAGCCCTACGAGCGAAACGCCGGGGCTTCCATGGTGGCTCTGGCGGCCATGGTGACCCAGGCCTACGCCCATAAGTGGGGTCTCTCCCACAGGAGGCTGGAGAGGGTCCTCTGCCGGGTGGCCGTGAAGAACCACAGAAACGGGGCCCTCAATCCCTATGCCCAGTTCAGGAAGGAGATCACCGACGAGCAGTACTACAACAGCCGCATCATATCCTATCCCCTGCGCCTATACGACTGTGCCCCTATCACCGACGGCGCTGCCGCCCTGGTCCTCACCCGGGAGAAGGGGGATGTGAAGATCACAGGGGTGGGCCATGGTACCGACACCCTGGCCGTGCGCCACAGGATCCATCTCCACTCCTTTGCCGCCTGCAGGAAGGCGGCTGAACGGGCCTACAGCATGGCCAGGAGGGGGCCCAAGGATATAGATTTCGCCGAGATCCACGATGCTTTCACCTGCTTCGAGATCATAGGGGCCGAGGACCTGGGCCTTTTGGAAGAGGGGAAGGGTTGGCGGGCCGTGGAGAAGGGAAAGACGGATCTGGAGGGTGAGATCCCCATAAATGCCAGCGGGGGTCTCAAGGCCCGGGGGCACCCTGTGGGGGCCTCGGGCCTGGCCCAGGCTGTGGAGATCGTGTGGCAGTTGAGGGGAGAGGTGGACCCGGCCCGACAGGTGAAAGGGGCCCGGATAGGGCTCCTCCATTCCATCGGAGGCATGGCCAACAACAACCTGGTGGTCATTTTGGAGAGGGAGGATGCTCCCGCCCATGCCATAAAATGGGAGCCTTCCCATTCCAGGCCCGTGGAGATAGAGCGTCACCACAGGCCCGACCCCAGCCGGGTGAGCAGGGAAGGGGTTTTGGACTCCTATACCATTCTCTATGTCCCTCCCGAGGGGTTTCCCTCTCCTTTGGTTCTGGGTATGATCACCACCTATTCGGGGCACAGGATCCTGGCCCGGGCGGCCACACCCACCACTTTCAAGGTGGGAGAGAGGGTGGCCATAGAGAAGGGGGACGGCACTTTCTATTTTATGCGCTATGGCTGGGCCCAGCGGGTGGTCTTCCGTCTCTCCCGGAAGGCCAGGGGTTGGAAGCTGGCCCTCAGGAGGAAGCTCAGGGTTTAGGTGTAAGGGTTTTATTTACCTTTCCTTGACACTTTCGGGAGGGGACGGATATAATTTCCCACGAAAATTTTTCCGCCGGAGGTGTTTCCTTCCTCGTCTCTGGAGGATGTGCCTTCCGGGAGGTGATTGTGGAGATAAGAGTGGCAGACATCCCCCCAGAGGGGCTTTTTTTTGAAATAGAGGAAGTCCCCGAGGCCCTTGAGTGGCGAGGTGAGGCCATTCCCTTTGTCGGTCCCGTGAGGGGCTGGGTGAGGCTTCAGATGGTCGGGGAGAGGCTGGTGGTGAAGGGTGAGGTCCATGCCCTTCTGGAGCTTGCCTGCGGGCGTTGCCTGGAGCCTTTCCCTTACGGGGTTGACGTGGAGTTCATGGATGAGTATTTGCCCATGGAAGTCCTGGAGCAAGAGGGTGATGAGGTGGAGCTCTCAGATGAGGAGGTGGACTTGGCCTTTTACGGCGAGACCGTGCTTTTGGAGGATCTTTATCTGGAGAAGCTGTACCTGTCCCTCCCCATGAAGCCTCTCTGCTCCGGGGATTGCAAGGGCCTCTGCCCCTACTGTGGGTCCAATTTGAACCTGGGTCCGTGTGGGTGTTCCCCGGAAGAGATCGATCCCCGCTGGGAGGTACTCAAGGCCCTGAGAAATAAACTTGTGAAGAAGTGAAGAGAAAGGAGAGAAGACCATGGCTGTACCCAAGAACAGGACCAGCAAAGCCAGGAGAGACAAGAGGAGGGCCCAGTGGAGGGCCAAGTTTAGACCTTCGGGTTACTCCATCTGTCCCAACTGCCAGGAGCCCAAACTGCCTCACAGGGTCTGTCCCCACTGCGGTTTCTATAAGGATAGACAGGTGCTCGAGGTGGAGGAGTATTGAAGATTGCCGTGGATGCCATGGGGGGAGACTACGCCCCCAGGGAGGTGATCAAGGGAGCGTTAGAGGCCGTAAGCAGGTGTCCCTGCGAAGTGATCCTTGTGGGTGACAAGGAGATCATCCATTCGGAGCTGGAGAAACTGGGGGGGAGCCAGGGGCTCCCCCTGTTCATAAAGGACGCCCCCGAAGTGGTGGGAATGAACGAGCATCCCGCTCTGGCCCTGAGGAGGAAGAGGAACTCCTCTATAAAGAGGGCCGTGGAGCTGGTGAAGAAGGGAAAGGCCAGGGCTGTGGTGAGTGCAGGCAACACGGGGGCCGTGATGGTGGCGGCCAAGATCCTCCTGGGGACCCTGGAGGGTGTGAGCCGGCCCGGTATCGCGGTCACCATGCCTGCCAAGAAGGGGCCCTTCATTCTCATTGATGCAGGGGCCAATGTGGGGAGCAAGCCCGAGAACCTGCTGGAGTTCGCCATCATGGGGCACCTCTACTCCAAGTACATTATGGGCAGGGAGAACCCCAAGGTGGGGCTCTTGAGCATAGGAGAGGAAGAGATCAAGGGGGACGGCCTCATACGCACTTCCTTCCAGCTGTTGAGACGGGCCACCCAGCTAAATTTCGTGGGCAACATAGAGGCCAAAGAACTCTTCAGTAACCAGGCCGATGTGGTGGTCTGTGACGGGCTCGTGGGAAACCTGGCCCTCAAGGTGGGAGAGGGGGCGGCCTCCCTCATGGGCTACTACCTGAAGAAAGAGTTTTCCAGGGGGTTGAGGGGCAAGTTGGCCTATCTCCTCTTTAAACCATCCATTGAGAGGATAAAGAGGAGGACGGACTACAAAGAGTACGGAGGGGCCCCCCTTTTGGGGGTGAACGGTATCTGTATCATATGCCACGGCAGCTCCAACGCCTACGCCATAGCCAACGCCATCAAGGTGGCCTGCGACTTCGCCGAGAAGCGTCTCAACAAGAAGATAGAGGCCAATCTGGAGGCCGTGAAGGAGAGCCTGGGGCTGGGAAGGAGGTTCTGGGCCAGTTTCAAGGACTGGAAGGAGGCCTTCCGTATAAAAGGAGAGAGGATAGAGGGAGAAGAGGCCCTGGTCGGGGCTTCCAAGGAAGGAGAGGAGGAGTAGAGGCATGGCTGAAGCCTACATAAAGGGGATAGGGACCTATGCCCCTCAGAGGGTGATGACCAACTTCGACTGGGAGAAGGTGCTGGACACCAGCAACGAGTGGATCTTGCAGAGGACGGGGATCAGGGAGAGGAGGATAGCCGCTCCCGAGGAGGTCACTTCTGATCTGGGAGCCCAGGCGGCCAGAGACGCCATGGAGGCGGCCGGGGTCTCTCCCGGGGATATCGACCTCCTCATCTGTGCCACTGCCAGTCCCGATACCCTCCTTCCCTCTACGGCCTGCTGGATGCAGCCCAAGTTGGGTCTTGAGGGGAAGCCCGCCTTCGATATCAGCGCAGCCTGTTCCGGTTTCGCCTACGGACTCACCATCGCCGAACAGTTTGTCAAGGCGGGCAAGTGCAACAACGTGCTGGTGGTGGGGGCCGAGATGCTCTCCCGGATGATGGACTGGGAGGACCGCTCCATCTGTGTCCTCCTGGGGGACGGAGCCGGTGCAGCCGTGGTCTCCTCGGAGGGGGATGGGGGGCGGATCCTGGGATCCAGGCTCCACGCCGATGGCACCTATGCCGAGCTTTTGTGGATGCCTGCCGGTGGTACCCGGATGCCCGCCAGCCACGAGACGGTGGAGAAGAAACTCCACTACTACACCATGAAGGGGAACGAGCTCTTTAAAATCGCCGTCAAGTCCATGGCCGACGTGACCCGGGAGCTCCTGGAGGAGTTGGGCATGGAAGATGAGGGGATTGACTGGATCATTCCCCACCAGGCCAACGTGAGGATCCTCCAGTCCCTGGCCAGGAGACTCAGGGTCCCCTGGGAGAGGGTGGTGGTGAACATAGAGCGCTACGGGAACACCTCTGCTGCCTCTGTGCCCCTGGCCTGGAAGGAGGCTCTTAGCCAGGGGAAGATCCAGAGGGGGGATAGGCTCCTCCTCGTCACCTTCGGAGGCGGCCTCACCTGGTCTGCCGTTCTGGTGGAGTGGTAGGAGGCCGGTTATGTTTAAAACGGAGCTGTGCAGGCTTCTGGAGATAGATTATCCCATCATTCAGGGGGGTATGGCGTGGGTATCCGACGCCCACCTGGCGGCGGCCGTCTCCGAGGCGGGAGCCCTGGGGGTAGTGGCTGCCGGCCACATCCAGGATCCTGAAGAATTGAGGCGGGAGATAGGGCGGGTGAAGGAGCTCACCTCCCGCCCCTTTGGCGTCAACCTCATGCTCATGAACCCCCTGGTTCCCCGGTTCGTGGAGATCATCCTGGAGGAGGGAGTGCCCGTGGTCACCACGGGTGCGGGAAACCCCGGCAGGTTCATTCCCCTTCTCAGGGATGCGGGGGTGAAGGTGGTTCCTGTAGTGGCCTCTATAGCTCTGGCCAGGAGGGTGGAGCGGGAGGGGGCCCACGCCGTGGTGGTGGAAGGAACGGAGGCAGGGGGACATATAGGGGAGCTCACAACCATGGCCCTGGTGCCCCAGGTAGTGGACGCCGTCTCTATACCTGTGGTGGCGGCCGGGGGTATAGCCGATGGCCGGGGCTTTCTGGCGGCCCTGGCCCTGGGGGCCCAGGGAGTCCAGATGGGTACCCGTTTTGCGGCCAGCACCGAGTGCAGGGTCCACGAGAACTGGAAACGGGTCTATTTGAGGGCCAGGGATAGGGATACGGTGGTGACGGGGAGGCCTACGGGTCATCCTGTGAGGATCATTAAGAACCGCCTGGCCAGGGAGTTCTTGAAACTCGAGAAGGAAGGAGCCCCTTTAGAGGTGTACGAGAGACTGGGTGTAGGTGCCCTGAGGCGGGCCGCCGTGGAGGGTGACGTGAAGGGAGGGTCCGTCATGGCCGGCCAGATCGTGGGTCTCATAAAGGAGGTGAAACCGGTGAAGGATATCATCCAGGACATCCTTGCCCAGGCCAAAGGGGAGCTGGAGCGGCTCCAGACTCTGGTGGAGGTGGAGGTATGAAGGTGGCCTTTATCTTCCCGGGGCAGGGTGCCCAGCGGGTGGGCATGGGGGCTGAGGCGTATGAGACCTATCCCCAGGTGAGGGAGACCTTTCAGGAATCCAGTGAGGTTCTGGGTTTTGATCTGGCCCGTCTCTGCTTTGATGGGCCTCAGGAAGTGCTCACCCTCACGGAGAATGCCCAACCCGCCATCCTCACCCTCAGCGTTGCCCTCTATCGGGTGCTGAAGGATATGGGTCTTGTTCCCCATATGGTGGCAGGCCATTCCCTGGGGGAGTATTCGGCCCTGGTTGCCGCTGGGGGCCTCTCCCTGGCCCAGGCTGTGGAGGCGGTGAGAAGCAGGGGCAGGTTCATGCAGGAGGCCGTGCCCCCGGGTAAGGGTGCCATGGCTGCCATTATAGGCATGGATGCCGAGGCCGTGGCCCAGCTCTGCCAGGACTTCTCTTCCAAGGGGGTGGTGGAGGTGGCCAATTACAACTCCCCCGAGCAGACGGTCATATCGGGAGAGAGGGGAGCCGTGGAAGAGGCTGCCCGGGAGGCTTCCAGGAGGGGAGCCAGAAGGGCCGTTCTCCTGGAGGTGAGTGCTCCCTTTCACTGTAGCCTCATGGCCCCGGCCCGGGAGAGGCTGAGGCCCCTCTTGGAGTCCATGTCCTTCTCCCCTCTCGGGTTTCCTCTGGTGTCCAATGTGACGGCCCAGGCCGTCACCTCCGGTGATGAGGAGAGGAGGCTCCTGGTGGAGCAGGTGACCGCTCCCGTGAGATGGGCCCAGTCGGTGAGATTTATGATTGACCAGGGGGTCCAACTCTTTGTAGAAGTGGGGCCAGGCAACGTGCTGTCGGGCCTGGTGAAGAGGATAGACCGGAAGGTGAAGGCCGTTCCCGTGGGAGACCCCAGAGGAGTGGAGAAGTTGAGAGAAAAGGGGGTTTTGGATGGGTAGGGTGGCCGTGGTCACAGGGGCCAGCAGGGGTATTGGCAGGGCCATAGCCCTGGAGTTGGCGGCCCAAGGCTACCGGGTAGTGGTCAATTACAGGTCCAGCCGGGAGAAGGCCCAGGAGGTGGTGGAGGCCATTGCTGCCCGGGGTGGGGAGGCCATGGCCTTCAAGGGACACGTGGCGGACAGGGACGAGATGGAAAACATGGCCAGGGAAGTGAGAAAGGCCTGGGGCCCAGTCTACGCCCTGGTGAATAATGCGGGCGTTGTGAGGGATAATCTCCTGGTGCGGATGAAGGAGGAGGAGTGGGACGAGGTGATGGAGACCAACCTCAGGGGGACTTTCGTAGCCACCAGGGCCTTCGTCAGGGATATGATGAAGGCCAGGGAGGGACGGATAGTGAATCTCTCCTCGGTGGTGGCCCTAAAGGGGAGCCCGGGACAGACCAACTACGCCGCCTCCAAAGCGGGGCTCATCGGCTTCACCAGGTCCCTGGCCCGGGAGCTGGCTTCCAGGGGTATCACGGTGAACGCTGTGGCCCCCGGATATATTGAGACGGAGATGACGGAGGGGCTGCCCCAGGACCTGAAGGACTCCATGCTCTCTTCCATCCCCCTGGGTCGTTTCGGACAGGCCCAGGAGGTGGCCAGTCTGGTGGCCTATCTCCTTTCGCCCCGCGCCAGTTACATCACCGGTCAGGTCCTGGTGATAGACGGGGGCATGACCCTATGAGAGTTCAAATCCCAGAGGAGGTGTGTTGATATGGATGTGAAAGAGATTGAGCAGAAGGTGAAAGAGATCATCGTGGAGCAGCTGGGTGTGGATGAGAGTGAGGTGACTCCCGAGGCTTCCTTCATCGATGACCTGGGGGCCGACTCCCTGGATACGGTGGAGCTGGTCATGGCCTTCGAAGAGGCCTTCGATATCGAGATCCCTGACGAAGATGCCGAGAAGATTGCCACCGTTAAGGACGCCGTGGAGTACGTTAAGAACAAACTGGGGGCCTGATATAGTATGAGTGAAAAGAGGAGGGTGGTGGTTACAGGGATGGGGTGCGTCACTCCCCTGGCCAACGACCTGGCCGGGAGCTGGGAGGCTGCTTTGGAGGGCAGAAGCGGCATAGGCCCCATCACCAAGTTCGATGCCTCCACCTTCTCCAGCAGGATTGCTGGAGAGGTGAAGGACTTTGATCCCGAGGGGTTCATAGACAAAAAGGAGATCAAGAGGACGGACCCCTTTGTCCAGTACAGCCTGGCCGCTGCCATCATGGCCGTGGAGGATGCCGGCCTGGATCTGGACCGCCTGGACGGGGACCAGGTGGGGGTGCTTATAGGCTCCGGCATAGGGGGCCTGGAGACCATTGAGAGGAATCACAAGCAGCTGGTGGAGAGGGGCTGGAAGCGCATATCCCCTTTCTTCATTCCCATGGCCGTCATAAATATGGCCTCCAGCGCCGTCTCCATTCGTTTCGGTTTCCGGGGACCCTCCTCTGCAGTGGTGACGGCCTGCGCCACGGGTGCCAACGCCATAGGGGATGCTT
>JALUVF010000072.1 GCA_027020915.1 bacterium | reverse complement strand
AAACTATATTAAAGAAGAACCTTTAGGCTACTCCCTTTAAGATATTCGTTTGTTTTAGCCTCCCTAAATAACAGTCAGTTTTTATGCTACATGTGTTCTCATTTCATGTCAATACTATGACTAATTTTAGGCCATTTAAGGTCTTTATGCATGGTATTAATTTACTATATGACTCCTTTGGCGGTTTTGTAGTCTGTGTTTCCAGGTTGAGCCGCTTTTGATGGGGGTCTACCATTGAATTCTTTGGAAATGACATTTGTGAATCCAGGGGATAAGGTATGAATCTGGCGGGGGTGTGGCTATCGGGGTCAGCGGCTTCGGCTGCTCGGCTTGAAATGCCGCCCCTGCCTTTTTCGTATCCGGGAAACGTCCACCGGGATGGTGCTGGTCTCTAAGGACTGTGGCTCTGCTCAGTAGACGAGACGCCCTGGATAACCCAATCAGAGGGAGGTTAAGGTGGTAGACCCTGAGATCCGTGTAGGCGTAGACGTGGGATGCAGGTTTCATCGTGTGGGTATTGCAGGTTCCGATGGAACCATCCTGGAGGAATTTAACGTTCCTCATAATCAGGAGGGTTTCCGAGACTTTTTCAACCGGATTGAGCGGCATCGTCAGGCTTTGCAGCTCCCAGTGGCAGTGGCCATGGAAGGATTCAACGGGTACGCCCGACCACTGGACAGGCTGATCCAAAAACGGGGATATACCCTGTACAACGTCAACAATCTGAAACTCGCCAGATTCAAACAGATCTTTCCAGGGGCAGCCAAGACCGATCGTTTAGACGCCAGGAAAATCCTGGAGCTTTTCCATCTCAAAGACCAGTTACCTATGGCCAAGAATGTATTGCAGAAAGTGGTGCCTGTGCCCCCGGAGAATGAGAAGCTCAAGCGCTTGACCAGGAGACGCCGGGAACTGGTGAGAGAAAAGATACGAGTGGTGAATCGGATGCAGTCCGATACCCAAGCGGTCTGTCCTGAGCTTTTAGCCATTACCAACAATTCCTCCAACTTGTGGTTTTTGCGCTTCATAACCTGCCGAGGCAATCTGGTAGAACTAGCCCAGCTATGCCAGGGAAGTATTCTTAAGATTCCGGGCGTGGGGAATAAATATGGTAGAATCATAAAAGAGTGGCAGAGGACTGCTAAGTTCTCCAGTGAGGTAGAGTATGTGGGAGACATGATTGTATCCGATGCCACCCGGGTTCTAGAGCTCATGAAACAAATTAACTCTCTGGATAAGGGTATAAAGACCCTGGCTGTTGAATCCGAAATCGCCAGACGACTTGGGACCATCCCAGGATTCGGAAAGACCTCGGTAGCCGAACTGGCTGGGGAGATAGGCACTATTGAAAGATTCGAGTCTGAAGCGAGCTTGGCCTTGTATCTTGGCATGTGTCCACTCACCAACCAGTCGGGGGAGTTCCACGGCACAAAAAGCCCCAGGCAAGTAAATCGGCGAGCCAAAGCAGCAATGATGATAGCGGTTGCCAGGCATATCAGATGCGTTCCTGAATCCAAGGCTTACTACGAGAAAAAAAGATCTGAAGGGAAGAAGCATAACCAGGCTGTTCGGAGTTTGGGCCGGCATCTGGTACGAACCATGTGGTCAATGATCAAACAGGAGCGAGACTATAAAGTCCGGAGTTTTGAAAAATGTTCTTGAAAATCCAAGCGGGATGTTCAGGTCTTGAATCTGGCAATTTTCTGTCATGGCTATCACACCCGGTCAGGGCCCCAAAAATAAAAGTTGAACACAACTTCCATCCCGTTATTCCCAAAATAGCACCCGGAACTTCCCTTTAAAAGAGCACAAAGGAATCATCTAAAGCTGGCGCCCTTTACTATCCCAAATCACCTACCCTCATTTCCCCCGGGAGGCCAGCCGATCTCTCTGAGGCGGGTCTCCACCTGCTCCAGGTCGAAACGTATATGGCTCAAGACGGCAAAGGTGCCCGTGCCGTAGGCCACCAGGGATCCATCGGCGGCCTTCACCTCGGCCTTGGCCACGGCCAGCCTTTTGCCCTTGTGGACCATCCAGCCTTCCGAGTAGATGTCCTGCCTGTTGGGGGTCTTGATGATGTAGGTGTGAAACTCCGTGGTGGTCACCCAGACCCAGGGGTACTGGGCCGCCGCCGTGAACCAGATGGCGTTGTCCACCATGGCCGAGATGATGCCCCCATGGATGTCCCCCATGGCGTGGCACACCCCGGGATGGAAATGCAAAACGAAGTGGGCCCGGGCCTCGTTGTCGAACCAGATGTCACTGTTCAGGGTCTTGCTTATGGGGGCCCGGCGATAGATAGACTCCAGGACCTTGGTCCATTCCAGTATGCGCTCATCCATACCCACCTCCTGTCAGAGTCTTCCCTTAATTCCCTCATTGGCACGTTTCAACTGCTCCAACTCAACATCCCAGAGGGGCACCTCCACCACCCTTACAACCCCCTCCAGATCCATCACCACGGGAACGGCCATGATCCCATGGAGGCCGTAGAACCCACCCTCCAGGACCACATGAAGGGGACCATAGAACCACCCTTTGGTGAGCAGATCCCTTAAAACCATCATCACAGCCCCGGCGGGACCGATGACGGTCTTGGAACCGCTGTAGTGGGTGAGCCACGGCCTGATAAACAACCTGTAGAGCATGGGCATGGAGTCCAGCTCCCGGAAGATCTCTAACAAAGGCCTCTCCTTCATGTAACCGATGAGACGGGACCAGGCCTCCATGAGGGGCTCACGGGTTTCGAGGGCCAGCTCCTCCTTTATCCTGGCCTCCGTGGCCTCCCTCCCCCAGCCGGCAACCTTCACGGAACTCCAAAGGGGAACCATGAAAGGACCGTGGTCCCCCAGGACCATGGCCGATACATCACCCACGGGAAGGCTCCAGGCCCGGGCAATCTCTTTCCTGAACCTCAGGGTATCCAGCAGACACCCTATACCCACCACCCTCCCGGGACCCACCCGGTCCGCAAAGACCTTCACTCCCAACTCCACGGGGTTAGAGACGTGGATCACCAGGGACTCCGGGGAAAGCATGGCCCCATAGTATTTGAAAACCTCCAGGTTGTAAGCCTTGAGCTTTTCCCTGGTGAACTCCGTGGTGGGAGACCGGGGAAAGGTGACCCCCGCCGTCATCACCACCACCTGGGCATCGATCCTCTCCGGGTCTATGCACACATCTATGGGGGGGAAGGTGGCACCCAAGGAGTCCTTCAGGTCCTCTAAAAGGCCATGGAGTAGATCCCTGGAGGCCCCTGAGGAGCGGCCCACCAACAGCACCCGGTGATCCCTGCCCAGAAAGCCTGAAGCCAGCAGGAGGAGCAGAAGACGCTGCCCTATATCACCGCTGGCCCCCACTATGGCAATGGTCATCCCCGCCACCCTATGATTGGGGAATACTGGTCTCCAGGCTCAGGAGCTTGGGGCCCTGCTTGAGCTTAAACTCCCCGCCCAGGGCATCCCACTCCCACCCCGAAAACCCATAGCCGCCCACGGCCTTCACCACGAAGGCACCCTTCCAGGATTCCGACCTGGGCTCGTTGACGCTCACCGTGCCGAACCTGCCGAAGATAAGCTCCGGCACCTCATGCATGTAGGGTTCACCCCTCAGGGCAGCGGCTACCCCCTCCGCCTCTTCGTATCCGTAAACCGCCGCCCTCAGGCCGTATTTGTTCCGCCTGGCCATGGAGATCACCTCTTCCGGGGCATCAAAGGGAATCACAAAGCTCACAGGGCCAAAGGTCTCCTCCTGTACACCCAACATGTCAGGGGTGGCGTCAGCCACAACGGTGGGATAGACCAGATTGCCCTCCACCCTGCCCCCGAGGAGGATGCGGCCCCCTTTTTGCCTTGCATCCTCCAGTTGCCTCTTTATGTTCTCCACCGCCAGGGGGCTTCCCAGAGGGGTGATCACGGTCTCCGGGTCTTCAGGCTCCCCCACCTTGGCCTGCCTGCTTTCCTCCACCAAGGCCTCCAGAAAGTCACGGTAGATCTCCCTCTGGACATAGACATTCTCAGGGGCGGTGCAGGTCTGGCCGGAGTAGGAGTACTTGGCCTCCACCAGGTCCCGGACGGCCTCTTCAATGGGGGCATCCGCCAGGACGATGAAAGGGTCGCTCCCGGGCCCTTCAAAGATGAGGCGCTTCTTACGGGCCAAAACCTCCCTTTCATAGGGGAGGACCGCCTGCTCCGAACCAAAGATACAGATGGCCTTCACCCGGTCGTCCCCAAGGGCCCATTCTATGAATTCCCGCCCCGGGCGGTAGTCAAAGGTGACCTCTCGGCCAAAGATTGGGAGGTAGATAGATTCCAGAAAACGAGCAATATCGGCCCCCCTGGAAGAGAACTTCACCCTCACCCTGTTCCCCGCCAGGTATATGGTGGCGATGACGATATTGAGCCAGGCACTTCCGTTGTAAGAAAGGGCCAGGGCCACCTCCTCGCCCTCACGGCAGATGGGCCTCCTGCCCTGGAGGATCTCCTCCACCCTCCAGCACATCTTCAGACGCTCTCTTGTGACGGTGATCTCCTGATGGTTGTCTCTGTAGGAAAATCCAATGTCCTTGATGGCCAGGGCCACCAGTTCATCCCTGTGGGTTTCAAGCTCATGGGCAAGTCTGTAAACCCTTTCCAGCCTCTCTCCAAACCCCTCCATCTCCTCACCTTTGAGTCTCAGGGGGTGAAGACCACCAGCATCTTGCTCCCCGGGCCTCCCCTGAACTGATGCCTGAACCTGGCATCGAAATAGAGGCTGTCCCCCTCCTCCAGAGTCAGGGCCTTATCCCCTATGGTCACCCAGATGGGACCTGCCAGGACGAAGACAAACTCCTCTCCTTCATGGGAAGACTCAGGCAACTCCCACTCCCTGCCCTCGTTAGACTCCACAATGACCGAGTCCATCCTCCCCGAACCCTTGCCAGTGGCCCGCCTCAGGAAGTGATGGGAGCGGGCGGGATAGAAGAGGGGAAACACCTCCCTCTTCACCACATCGCAGATGCCTCCCGCCTCCCCTTCCACGCTCTCCATGAGATACGAGAGCTTAGTGTCCAAAGAACGGGCCAGCTTCACCAGGGTACCGATGGTGGGGGTCACCAGGCCGTTCTCGATGAGGGAGAGTGCTCCCGTGGAAAGGCCCGTGAGACGGGAGAGCTCCTTGAGGGTGATCCCCCTCCTGGAGCGTATCTCCCTGAGGCACCTTCCGAAATCGCACCTCTCCCTCAGTCTCCCCCTGAACTCTGCCCTGGCCTTCATAGCCCCGCCGGTGGTGGTCATGGCCCCTCCAGGACCAGCCTGGCATCGGCGACCACCAGTCTATCCCCGTAGCCCATGACCGGATTCAGGTCCATTTCTCGAACCCCCCGGGCCTCGGAGAGGCGAGAAACCCTGCAGAGGAAGCGAACCACAGCCTCTTTGTCCAGGGGGGCGATCCCCCTGAACCCCTCCAGCAACCTCTTCCCCTTGAGTTCCTCCACCATATCAAGGGCGTCCCTCTCCTCGATGGGTACCAACCTGAAGGAGACGTCTCTGAGGACCTCCACCCATATCCCCCCCAGGCCGAACATGATGATCCTCCCAAAAGAGGGATCCGTGGAGACCCCCACCACCAACTCCAACCCGGGTGGGAGCTGGGGCTGGATGGTGAATGAAGCCTGGGGATCTATGGACCTCATCCTCTTCTCCAGGGAGAGAAAGGCCTCCTCCAGCCCGGTCTCATGGGATATACCCAGCACCACCCCTCCCACGTCGCTCTTGTGAAGGATCTTGGGGGAAGAGACCTTGAGGACCACGGGATAGCCCAGGACCTCCGCCCTCTCCCTGGCCTCATCCAGGGTATCCACCCTGAAGGTGGGATTGACGGAAAGCCCCTCCTCCGCCAGAAAGGCCTTGGCCTCCACTTCCCCTAGGTAAGCCATCCTTTCCTCTCCATTATCCTTTTCCTCCTTAGCAAGAACCCCAGGGCCAGGGCCCCGTCCTCGGGGGTCAAGAAGACGGGAATACCCCCCTCCTGGAGTCTCTCCATCTGCCCAAGGACCTCCTCCTTCACCCCCAGGATCACCACCACCATGGGCTTGTCCGTCTCCCCCTTCAGCATCAGGAACTCCTCAACGGGCATCCTGATGTTGGAATTCCAACTCCAGAGGAAGAGATAGGCATCAAAGGCCTCCTTGAGAAGAAGACGGGCCACGGGCACATAGACCTCGGGCAGGAACCCGGGGCCGGTCATATCCACGGGATTGTTCACATCCACAGGGGTGCCCTGGCCTATGATCCGGTAAACCCCCTCCCTCGCTACCCTGTCCAGGGAAGGTATCTTCCAGACCCAGCCCAGGAGCTTATCCATGGCCACGATGCTGGGTCCCGCGGTGAAGGTGAGGACACAGAGCCTATCCCCCCTGGGGAGGGGGAGCATGTCCAGGGCCTTGAGGGCTATGGCCAGCTCCCTGGGAGAAGAAGCCTCCACCACCCCCGCCTGGCGAAAGGCCCCCGAATATACAACCTTGCTCCCTGCCATGGACCCCGTATGGGTCTGGGCAGCCCTGTCCACCTCTTCCCTCTCTCCCACCTTGTACACGGCCACGGGTTTCACCCTGGCCAGGGCCCTGGCGGCCTGGAAAAACCTCCTGCCGTCCTCGGTGCCCTCCACAAAGAGCCCCACCGTCTTCGTATCATCATCGGTGGCCAGGTAATCCATGTAATCGGCAAACTCCAACACGGTGCGATTCCCCACTCCCACCCATTTGGAGAGACCCACCCCCTCTTCACAAAGGAGATGAGCCACGGTTAGGCCCACACCGCCACTCTGGGAGAGAAGGGCCACAGAGCCGGGCCTGGTCTTCATATGCCAGAAAAAAGGCCACACCCCTCCCCTCACATTGGCAAACCCCAGGGTGTTGGGGCCCACCAGTTTAATCCCGTATATGGAGCAGATCTTCTTGATCCTCTCCTCCAGTTCCCTCCCCTCCTTGAACTCCTTGTATCCACCGGCCACGATGACGGCATTTTTGACTCCCAGGGCTCCGCACTCTTCCAGAATATCCACGGCCTTTCTGTGATTCACCAGGATCATGACCAGCTGGGGCACCTCCGGTAAACTGGCCAGGGCGGGATAACAGGGAATGCCCAGGAGTTCCTTGATCCTGGGGGATACGGGATACACCCGCCCCCTATAACCGTGGCCCACCAGGTTGAGGAGGGCGTTGAAACCAACGCTGAGCTGCCCTTCCCTCACCCCCACCAGGGCCACGCTGGTGGGGTTAAAGAGATCCTCCATGACTCCCCCCACCTTGCAGTCCCCCGATGAAAAGGGAAGCGTAATACTCTGCTATTTCCTCAATGGGATACTTGCCCCGAGGGGAGAACCATCCCACGGCCCAGTTGCAGGCCCCAAAAATGAAGAGGGTGGCCAGATCCTCCCTCACATCCTCCCGCACCAAGCCCTCCCTTTTGGCCTGAACAATGGCCTCTCGCATAAGGGAGTTGAGAAGGTCGCAGATGGCCTCCACCCTTTCCCTGTGCTGGGGGGTGAGCTCCTTCTTCTCCGTGAGAAAGATCTGGAAGGCGGGCCTATCCGTCACCACGAAGGAGAGATAACAGGCGATGAACCTCCGGATACGCTCCATGGGGTCGGGACAGTCCTTTCTGATCCTCAAGAACTGGGCCTGAATACGCTCCCCCACATTGAGAAAGATGTGAAAGAGAAGTTCCTCCTTGTTGGTCACGTAATGGTAGAGAGAGGCCTTCCGGATGCCCACCTCCCTCGCCAGGTCCTGAAGGCTGGCCCCCCGGTAGCCCTTCTCCGAGAAGAGCCTTGTGGCCGCCGTGAAGATAAGATCCATCCTGTTCATGGCCCTCTCCTATCAAATATAAAAATGTTTGTCAAATACTTTTTATCTGAAATCGACCTGTCGAAAGGTAAGACAGTTAAGTAATTGAAAAATAATGATTCTATCCCACTATAGATTTCAAATACTCCGGAATATTGACAATACATAAAATATAGTTTAGTTAAAGACTACCTTACGAAAGGGAGGTGCCTTTGGACAGGCTTTTCCATCCGGAAAAGGCGGTTGTGGTGGGAGTCTCTCCCTCCCCGGAAAACCTGGGGAAGCACATCGTGTGGAACCTTATCCAGTTCGGCTTCCAGGGAGAGGTATTCTGCTACGGCAGAAGGCCCGGATGCATCTACGGTCGCCGCATCTACACCAATCTCCGGGAACTGCCCTCGGACATAGACGTGGCCGTGATCCTTCTGCCCGCCTCCCGGGTCCTGGAAGCTATGGAAACCCTCTCTGCCAAGGGTACCAAGAGGTTCATCATCGAGACAGGAGGGTTCTCCGAATCCGGGGAGGAAGGGAAAAGGATCGAGGAGTCCCTGAAAAGGCTGTCCCTGGAAAGGGGCCTCAAGATAGTGGGCCCCAACTGCATAGGCATAACGGACCTGACCTCGGGATTCGTCACCTCCTTCATGCCCCTGGACCCCCAAAAGATGCGTGCCGGCGCCGTGGCCGTGGTCGCCCAGAGCGGTGGAGTGGGACTGAGCTATGTGAACCTCCTGACCCAGGAGGGCCTGGGGATCAGCAAGTTCGTGAGCATGGGGAACAAACTCATCCTGAAGGAGGGGGATTTCCTGGACTACCTGGAGAAGGACCCCCACACCCGAATGGTTCTTCTCTACCTGGAAGGGGTGAGCAACGGCAGGGCCTTCTACAACACTCTGAAAAGAATGAAAAAGCCCGTGGTGGTCCACAAGGCAAACGTCACCGAGGCATCGGCCAGGATCGCCCAGTTCCATACCTCAGCCATGACCACCAGGGAGGAGATCCTCACAGGGGCAATAGCCCAGGGGGGCAAGATAAGGGTGTCAAACACCCACCAAGCCCTCACGGCCATCAAGGCCCTCCACCTCCCTCCCCTAAAGGGTAGAAGGCTGGCCATAGTCTCCCGCTCCGGGGGTGAGGCGGTGCTGGCGGCGGACGCGGCGGGAGTCCTGGGCTTCCAGTTGCCTCCCTATCCCCGCCCTTTCCTGGACTTTGTCCGGGGGCTGTTCAGGGCGGGGGTCATAAGGCCCACCAATCCCCTGGACCTGGGAGACCTCTTCGACATGGTGAAGTACACTGAGATCGTGGAAGAGATAGTCCGGGAGGAGACCTTCCACGGCGTGGTCTTCCTCCTGCAACTCTTCCACAGGGAGTGGGAGCTGGTGGATTACATCATAAAGAGGGTCGGGGAGATCAGCCGCGCCTACCAAAAGCCCATCGTTCTCTCCCTGGGTGGGGATCTCCAGAGAACGACGGAAGCCAAGGCCCTGGGAATATACCCCCTCTTCGACTCCCCCTATGAGGCCCTAGAGGCCATGAGGTTCCTGCTCTCCGCGGATAAAGGAGACTACAGGGTGCCGCCCCTCACCTCCATGCCAGGCTCCAGGGGCATGCCAGAAGTCCAGAGGTAACAGGTACAGGTACCGGGAGTCACCCGAAGGACCACCAGCTTCCCCACAATCAGGTCCACACCCTCGGGAGAGTAGACGTCCAGGACCATTCCCGGCTTGATGCCGTCCCTCTTCCCCAGATTCACAAAGAGAAAGTCCATGAGACCGCCGGCATCCTTGTTCTCCTGGAGCCTGACGATAACTCCCCTCTTGTCCTTGGGACCCGGTGAGAATTCATATATGGGAGGGAGCAACTTCAACGGCACCAAGAGGTCCCCCTTGCGAACGGAGAAGGCCACCGTCTCCACCACCCCCTGGGCACGATCCTTGGCCACCTTTTCCACCTTCACAATGCCCAGATTCTGGATCTCCCAGCCCAGGAACTTCTTGGTGCCGGGAACCTTCACCTTGTCGCCGTTCCTCACCACCATAAACTTGTCCCCCACCTTGGGTGGAGGGGCTTGAGGCTTCCAGAAGAGGCTCACCTGCTCCAGCTGATTGAACATGGTCTTGTCGGCATCGTACACACTGGTGCCCAGAGTGTAAGGGGAAGAGAGGCGCTTGGGAGAGATGTAGGATGCGAAGAGGAGCATCTCCCTGCTCAGAAGGGGCTTCTTTTTCTTCGCCACCACCTTCTTCTTGTGCTTGGGAGCCTTCAACAGAGCGGCCACCTCCGAGGGATGGGGCACGTAGATCCTCTCCCCCGGGTATATCCAGTGAGGATTGTTCACGTCCTTGGCATTGCTCTCCCAGATAATGGGCCAATAGAGGGGATTGCCGTAGAAAGCCTGGGAGATGGCCCACAGGGTGTCCCCCTTCTTCACCACATAGTAGGTCCCCTTCCTGCCCTCTTTTGCCCATGCCCCGCTAACCATCAGGGAAAAGGCCACCACCACCAACACAGTCTTCGCACACCTTTTAACCCTCATCTTCCCTCCCCTTTGAGAAGGGCCTCTACCTCCTGAGCACCCAGTGTATAAGGAGACCCCTCCAAAACCTTTTCTATCTCTTCTTCTCCTTCTTTTATCCTACCCTCCATCACTAAAATCAACCCCATTTTTAACATGGCCTGAGATACCCTGTCCCCCCGGGGATAAGACTCCACCAACCTGTTGAGAGCCTCCAGGGCCTCCTTCCTTCTCCCCAGGGCCAGGGCCTCCCGGGCCATGTAGTAAAGGGCATCGTCGGCCAAGGGGTGGTGGGGATAACGGTCCACAAAGATCCTGAAGGCATCCAGGGCCTTTGAGTGACGGCCCCTTTCCATCTCCAGCCAGGCCTGTCTGAAGAGGGGAGGGACCCAGGGGCCAGGGGAAAAGAGACGGGAGAGAGCCTCACTATTCCTTCCAGGAGGAGCAGGAAGGGACTCTCCCCGAGCCCCCTGGAGGTCCAACAGGGTCTGGAGGCGAGCCACCTTCACCTCCTCCAGGAGGAGCCTTCCCTCTAAAGTCCTCACCCGCTCCTTCAACTCCTCACATCCCTGGGGAAGCTGAGGGCATGGAGATGGTTTGGGAGGGGCACAGCCCCAAACCAGGGTGAAGGCCAAAAGGAGAAAAAGGAGTCTCAGGTCTCCACCTCCCTGAAAAGGTTCTCTTTGAGGGAGACCACCTCTTCCACGGCCCTCTCCAGGGACACCTCTCTCATATTCCTCTCCCGGCGAAGTTTCACTTCGCAGAGACCCTTCTTGATACCCCGCTCTCCCAGAGTGACCCTGATGGGCACGCCTATAAGGTCGGCATCCTTGAACTTGACCCCGGCCCGCTCGTCCCTGTCGTCCAGGAGGGTCTCCACCCCCTTCTCCTGGAGGCCCCGGTAGAGCCTCTCCGCCGCCTCCCTCAGGTCGCCCCTGGCCACATTGGTTGGCAACAGGTAGCACTCGTAAGGGGCTATGGAGATGGGCCAAATGATGCCGTCGCCGTCGTGGTGCTGCTCTATGGCCGCCGCCGCCGTCCTGGTCACCCCTATGCCGTAGCAGCCCATGACGAAGGGCCTCTCCCTGCCCTGATCATCGAGGAAACAAGCCCCCATGGCCTGGCTGTACTTGGTGCCCAGCTTGAAGATGTGGCCCACCTCTATGCCCCGGGAGAATTCCAGGGGGGCACCGCACCTGGGACAGGCATCCCCGGGCATGGCCTTCACCAGGTCCCCCACCATGTGGGGTCTGAAGTCCCGGCCCCAGTTGGCGTTGACGTAGTGGTAATCCTCC
>JALUVF010000071.1 GCA_027020915.1 bacterium | reverse complement strand
AGCAGAAGGAAGAGGGGAGAGCGGATGATCTCCTTCAGCTCTTTGGCGCTTATTGCCCGGATTCTGTTGAGGCTCTCCTTAACCATGGGCGCTCTTCTCCATAAAATGGATGAAGACGTCCTCCATACTCACCAAGGCCTGCCCCCTGGACTCCAGAGTGATATCCTCCTGAGCCAGCCGGCCTTCCAGGTGTTTGAAATCCACCCCTTTGCTCCAAAGCCTCAGTGACCTCCCCAGAGGATAGGCCTGGTAACCGAGGGATCTTATGATCCTCAGGGCCTTTCTCTGGGGACGAGCCACTATCTCCACCATCTCCCCATTCTCTTTCACCACTTCATCTCTCAGCTCCTGGGGGCTCCCCAGGGCCACCAATCGTCCCTGATTCATGAGGGCCAGTCGATGGCAAAACTCTGCCTCCACCAAGTGGTGGGTGGTCACCAGGAAAGTGAGCCCCCTCTCCTGGGAGAGGCGGGTGATGATCTCCCAGAAGTGCCTTCTCACCTGAGGGTCCACCCCCGACGTGGGCTCATCCAGAAACAGGACCTGGGGCAGGTGCAGCAGGGAGCATCCCAGGGCCAGCCTCTGCTTAATACCCAGGGGGAGGTCTTTTACCAGCACGTTCTCCTGTCCAATGAGGTCGGCGATCTCCAGGACCCACCTCTTGCGCCCCTTGAGTTCTCTTCCCGAAAGACCGTAGAGGGCGGCATAGAGATCCATATTTTCAGAGACGGTGAGATCTCTATAGAGAGAGAACTTCTGGGACATGTAACCTATGCAGTGCTTAATGGCTTTCAGACGGGTCTTTCTGTCGAGCCCTGCGATGGTGATCTCTCCTTGCGTAGGCTCCAGGAGGCCCACCATGCACTTTATGGCCGTGGTCTTACCGGCGCCGTTGGGTCCGAGGAGGCCGAAGATCTCTCCCCTCTCTATGGAGAAGGAGATGGTGTCCACGGCCCTGAAGGAGTCGAACCATTTGGAGAGCCCTTTAACTGTCAGGCCTGCCTTCCCTTCCTCCTGGGTGGGGGAGAAAGAAGGGGGTAGGGTGAAATGGAAAACCTGGGGGTGTTTCTCCTCCAGGATCTGGAAGAAGGCCCCTTCCAGGTGGCGGGTTGTCCCCGTCAGTTCTTGGGGGGTGCCCTGGAAAATGATGGTACCGTCTATCATGAAGGCCATGCGGTGACAGCGCTCGGCCTCGTCCATGTAGGAGGTGGACAGGATCACCGTCATCCCCTCCTCCACAAAGTCGAAGAGGAGATCCCAGAACTCCCTTCGGGACAGAGGGTCCACCCCTGTGGTGGGCTCATCCATGATGAGGAGGCGTGGGCGGGCTATAAGGGAGCAGCATAGCCCCAGTTTCTGCTGCATGCCCCCTGAGAGATGGCGAGCCTGGCGCTCCCGGAAAGGGGCCAGCCCTGTAGCTTCCAGGAGCCTCTGCCCCCATTCCTCCCTGACGGCCCGGGGAATGCCCCGGAGGTGGGCAAAGAACTCTATGTTCTCCCAGACGGATAGGTCTCCATAGAGATTGAGCCCTATGCCCTGGGGCATGAAGGCCAGGTCCCTCTTCACTGCCTCCGCCCCTCGGGGATACCTCTTGCCCAGAACTTCCACCCTTCCCTGGTCGAAGGAGAGGATCCCGGCCAGGATCTTCATGGTGGAACTCTTACCTGCCCCGTCGGGTCCGATGAGACCAAAGATCTCCCCCTCTTCCACGGTGAGGGAGATACCTTTAATGACCTCCTTCTTCCGGAAGCCCTTTTTCAGGTTCTCCACAACCACCACCCTTCGGGTCATGTTTTTGAGATTACCCCAAGCCAGGGGAGGGGGCAAAGAATTTCCCAGGTGCCAAATTGCCTCCTCCCTTCCTTCGTGGTAGGAGAGGGGCACAAAATCCGGCAGGGGAGCAGGAATGAGGTTGGAAGAACTGCTGGAGGAGTGGACGGCCCACTATCTAGGGGGAATGGGGTTCCGTCTCCACAAGGTGGAGAGGGAGGATGAGGGCTGCCTTTTCATTCTGGGATGGAGAGGGCGGGAAGTGGTCAGGGCCCGGTTTCTTCCCATGGATGAAGGCAGGGCAGCCAGCCTGGAGGTGGAGTATAGGCCCGGCACTCTCCCCCGGGGCGTGGAGGAGGGGCTCTTCAAGGTCATGGGAGTCCTGGTGCCTCCAGGAGGGAGGGTCTCCCTGGCAGGGGATGTGAGGGAGTTGGAGGAACACCTTCGACGGGGCATTCCCCTCCTTCTCACTCCCTGGGGTCTTCTGGTTTGGCTGGCAGGGGCCAGAGACCTCTCCTGGACGGAGGACGGAGTGGAAGGGCGGGTTCCCGTGAAGAAGGAGGAGGACCAAGGAGAACGGGAGGAGTTGCGGGCCTTTGTTGAGACCCACAGAGATTCCAGAGACCCCTATGTCAAAGGAGCCCTGGAGCGGTGGGAGACGGTGGAGTGGGAGGCAGGGTCTTAACCGGGGTGGAGAGAGGGAGAGGATGAAGTACTCCAAGGATAAACTGTTAGAGAGGCTCCAGGATGACCTCTATTCTGAACGAGCGGCCATAAGGATCTACTGGTCCCAGGTGGATAGGGTGAAAGACACGGATCTGGCCCTTCTCCTCCGGTCCATCGCCAGCACCGAGGCCCATCACGCTGCCCTCCTGGCCGACAGGATAAAGGCTCTGGGGGGCGAACCCAAGACCGGTATGCCCTACGAGGAGAAAGAGATCATGGCCCTGGTTGGGGAGATGGAGACGGATGAGGACCTCTTGCGCCTCAACATCATCCTGGAGGACATGGCCGTCAACTCCTATCGCCAGGACTCAGTGGCATCCCCCGACGAAGACACGGCCCGGCTTCTGGAGAAGATCATGGTAGACGAGGCGGAGCATTCCCAGCGTTTCCTCCAGGCCCTCTTCAGGATCAAGGAAGCCGGGGAAAGGGAAGAAGAAGACGCCCTGGGGGTCTTCACCGCCGCCATGGAGAAGGGGAAGAAACGCCTCCACAGGCCCTGGCTGGAGATGCTCATGTCGGGAGTGATAGGGGCCATTCACGTCACTTTCGGCGCCGTGGCCATGGCCGCCGCCGCGGGAGCCGTAGGCTGGCAGAACCACCAGGGTACCGCCCTCCTGGTGGGGGCTATCTTCTTTCCCATCGGCTTTGTCCTTCTCAAGCTCTCCCAGAGCGAGCTCTTCACGGAAAACTTCCTCATCCCTGTCATTCCCGTCATCGATGGCAAAGAGCACCCGGGATTCCTGGCCAAGCTGTGGGGGCTCACCCTTTTGGGGAACCTGGTGGGAGCCGTTCTCTTCGCTTTCATGGTCTACCTGGGGGGTAAAGGGGTTCTGGGAAGCCTGCCTGGAGGGTTTCTGGTGACCCTTACCCAGCATAAACTCTCCCGTCCTTTTGTGGAGACCCTCATGAGTGCCGTCTTTGCCGGTGCTATCATCACCACCATGACCTGGCTGGTCCTGGCCACCAGGAGCGACATGGCCAAGCTCATGGCTATCTGGAGCTGCATCTTTGTTATGGCGGTGGGCTCCTTCACCCATGTCGTGGTTTCCACCTCGGAGGTGTTGTTGGGCAGTATTTACGGGGCCCGGGTGACTTTCGACCTCTGGTTTTCCAAGCTCTTTATTCCCGCCTCTTTAGGAAATCTTCTGGGCGGGATGTTCCTCATAGCCCTTCTCCATTACCTTCAGGTCCTCCACGCCAGGAGGGAACGGTCCCTCTATAGAAAACGCCGGGAGGCGGCCCTGGAGAAGGCCATAAAGGAGAGACTCAGGCTCTGAGGGGGGATGATGTGAGATTCAAGTACCTTTTCGGTCCTGTGCCCTCCAGGAGGCTGGGTCTCTCCCTGGGCGTGGATCTGGTGCCGTACAAGGTCTGTTCCTACGATTGCATATACTGCGAGGTGGGTGCCACCACCCTCAAGACCCTGGAGAGGAAGGAGTACGTTCCTCTGGAGGAGGTGAAAAGGGAGCTAGAGGCCTTCCGTTCTTTGGGAATAGAGGCGGATTTCATCACCTTCTCCGGCTTTGGAGAACCCACCCTTCACTCAGGCCTGGGAGAGCTCATACAGTGGATCAGGGAGAGGTTTGACCAGCCCATAGCCGTCCTCACCAATGGGTCCCTTCTGGGAGATCCCCAGGTGAGGAGGGAGCTCATGGGGGCCCACGTGGTCCTTCCCTCCCTGGACGCAGGAACGCCAGAGGTCTTTAGACTTGTCAATCGCCCCCATCCGGGGGTCTCTTTTCACGACCTGGTAGACGGTTTGAAGGCTTTTACCAGAGAGTTTCCCGGGGAGGTGTGGCTGGAGGTTCTCCTGGTGAAAGGGGTGAACGACCATCCCAGGGATCTGGAGGCCTTGGCCAGGCTGGTGGAAGAGATCAATCCCACCCGGGTACAGCTCAACACCGTGGTCCGGCCGCCAGCCCACGGTGGAGCACCCCTCTCCCCCAGGGAGTTGGAGGAGCTCCTGCCCATCTTCGGGGCCAGAGCCGAAGTGATCGCCCCTCCTTCAAGGAGGAACGCCAAGGAGAGGGAGGGTTTGAGGGAGGCCATAGTGGAGACGGTGGCCAGAAGACCCTGTTCCAAGGAGGATCTTGCCAGGGTCCTGGGAGTGAACGCCCTGGAGGTGGCCAAATGTCTTGGGGAGCTGGTGGGGGAGGGGAGGCTGGAGACCGTGAGACACGGGCACCAGATTTTTTATAGGACCAGGCTCTCCCGGTAAGAGGGTATCATGGGAGTTGAGACCTTTGTGGAGAAGGTGAGGAGGACGGTGGAGAGGTTTGCCCTTCTGGAGAGGAACATGGGGGTGTTGGTGGGCCTCTCGGGAGGTGTGGATTCGGTGGTTCTCCTTCACGTCCTCCTTGAGTTGGCTCCCCGTTATGGGTGGAAGGTAGAGGCGGCCCATTTCCACCACGGTCTCAGGGGGGAGGAGGCCGATAGAGACCAGGCCTTTGTGGAGAAACTGTGTGAGGAGTGGGGAGTGTATCTGGAGACGGGGCGGGGGGATGTGGCTACGCTGGCCCGGGAGCGGGGTAGGGGAGTAGAGGAAGCGGCCCGGGAAGCCAGGTACGCCTTTCTAAGGGCCACCATGGGAAAGAGAGGGCTGGCCCGCCTGGCCGTAGCCCACACCATGTCCGATGCCGTGGAGACCTTCTTCATGCGCCTCATAAAAGGGGCCAGTCCCTATGGTCTCCGGGGTATCCTTCCCAGAAGGGAATCGGTAGTGAGACCCCTCATTGAGGTCTCCAGGGCTGAAGTGGAGGAGTACGCCTCCCACCTTGGCCTCCCCCATGTGGAAGACTCTACCAACCGGGATCTGAGCAGGTTCAGGAACTGGGTGAGATGGCGCCTCATTCCCCTCTTGAAAGAGCAGAACCCCCGGGTGGAGCATGCCGTGGCGAGGTTCATGGAGATTTTGAGGGAAGAAGACAGGGTGTTGAGGGAAGAGGCCAGAAGGAAAGCTTTGGACCTCACCAGAAAGAGGGAAGAGGGGGTGGAGCTTTCCCGTTCTTCCCTGGAGGAGTTGCCCCAAGGCATGAGGAGGCGGGTGGTTCTGGAGCTCATACACTCCATGGGCGGCGATGCCAGGTGGGATCACCTAGAGAGGCTGGCTACCCTGGTGAAGGGCCAGGGAGAGGCCATGGTCCAGCTTCCCGGTGGACTGGTGGTGGTGCGGGACGGGGAACATCTAAGGTTCGCCTGGGGGCCTCCCCCGGAGCCCGAGGATGTGGAGGTCTTGGTCCCAGGTCCCGGTCTCTATAGTCTGGGGGATTACCTCTTTCACCTCCAGGAACTGGAGGAGGGGGGAGAGAAAGTGGTGGTCTCTATGTGGTCCATACTTATGGACAGGGACAAGGTGGATTTTCCTCTGGTCATCAGGTATAAGAGGCCCGGTGACGCTATATACTTGGCGAAAGTGGGACACAAGAAGCTCCAAGACCTCTTCGTGGATGCCAAGGTGCCCAGGAGGGAGAGGAGGAGGATCCCCCTTTTGGTGGACTCTCAAGGCCGGATTTTATGGGTTCCTGGCCTCCGGTGGGACGCCCGGGTCTTGGCGGGGGAGAAGGCCAGCCGCCATCTCCTGGTGACGGTAAGGAGGGGGTCTGGTGGGGGACAGAGAGATCCTTTTGACTAAAGAAGAGATCCATAGGAGGGTGAGAGAACTGGGTCAGGAGATCTCCCGGAGGTACGCCGGGGACCACCTCATCGTTGTGGGTGTCCTTAAAGGGGCCTGGATCTTCATGGCCGATTTGGTGAGGAGCATGGATATAGACGTGTTCTGCGATTTTGTCAGGGTGGCCTCTTACGGTAGTGGTACCCAGTCGTCGGGGCAGGTATGCCTTCTCTACTGGCCCGACCTGGATTTCTCTGGCAAGAAAGTGTTGGTGGTAGACGATATAGCGGACACAGGGTTGACTTTGGTCTTTCTGAGACAAAAATTCATGGAAGAAGGGGCTGTTTCCGTTGAGTTCTGCGTCCTGTTGGACAAACCCTCCCGCCGCAAGACGGAGTTCAAACCTGACTACGTGGGATTCACCATACTCGATCATTTCGTGGTGGGATACGGCATGGACTTCAACGAGCGCTTCAGGAACATGCCCCATGTAGAAGTATACAAAGACTAGGAGGTGAACTTGAAGAGACCCGGACCTTCCAATATGCCGCCCAACATGAGGAATTTTACCCGGAACATGCTCATGTGGTTGCTGGTGGCTCTGGTGATGATTGTGGCTTTCAACCTCTTTAATGCTCCCCGGCAGCTGGTGGAGGAGGTGAGCTACTCCCAGTTCCTGGATCTGGTGGAGAGGGGGGCAGTAGAAAGGGTGGTCATTGGCGGGCATCAACTCACCGCTGAGGTGAAAGGGGAGGAGTTTCGTAAATTCCAGAAGAAGCTGGGAATAAAGAGGCCTCCGCCCCCCTTCTGGCAGCGGGCCATCAGGGAAGAGCGGCGTGCCAAGGCTCCTCTGCCCTCCACGGTGAGGGTGAAGGTGAACATCCTTCCCAACGATCCCACCCTTCTCAAGGCCCTGAGAAAGAACAAGGTGAATATCTATGTGAAGCCTCCAGAAAAGACGCCGTGGTACGTGAGTATACTGGGTTCCTGGCTTCCCTTCATACTCCTCATCGCCATCTGGATCTTCTTTATGCGCCAGATGCAGGTGGGAGGAGGCAAGGCTCTCTCCTTTGGTAAGAGCAAGGCCCGGCTGGTCTCCGACACGGGTAAAAAGGTGACCTTCGCCGATGTAGCGGGCATCGAGGAGGCCAAGGAGGAGGTCCAGGAAATCATAGAGTTTCTCAAGGACCCCAAGAGGTTCCAGCGCCTGGGAGGTAAGATACCCAAGGGGGTGCTCCTGGTGGGTCCTCCCGGGACGGGTAAGACCCTCCTGGCCAAGGCCATTGCCGGCGAAGCGGGGGTGCCTTTCTTCTCCATCAGTGGCTCCGAATTCGTGGAGATGTTTGTGGGAGTGGGGGCCGCCCGGGTGAGGGACCTCTTCGAGCAGGCCAAGCGTCACGCCCCCTGCATCATCTTCATCGACGAGATAGACGCTGTGGGTCGCCACAGGGGAGCAGGCCTGGGCGGAGGCCACGATGAGAGGGAGCAGACTCTCAATCAGCTCCTGGTAGAGATGGACGGTATGGATACCAGCGAGGGTATCATCCTGGTGGCAGCCACCAACCGTCCCGACATCCTGGATCCCGCTCTGTTGAGACCTGGACGGTTCGATCGCCGGGTGGTGATCCCCAGGCCTGACGTGAAGGGAAGGGAGGAGATCCTCAAGGTCCACACCAAAGACAAGCCCCTGGCTCCCGATGTGGATCTGGGAGTGATAGCAAAATCCACCCCGGGCTTCTCAGGAGCGGACCTGGCCAATTTGGTGAATGAAGCAGCTCTCCTGGCGGCCAGGAAGAGTAAAGATTACATAGAGATGGACGACTTCGAAGAGGCCAAGGACAAGATCCTCATGGGTGTAGAGCGCAAGAGCATGATCATCAGCGATGAAGAGAAGAAGAACACGGCCTACCATGAGGCGGGGCATGCCCTAGTGGCCAAGCTCATTCCCGGCACTGACCCCGTTCATAAAGTGACCATCATTCCCAGGGGTATGGCCCTGGGTGTAACCCAGCAGCTTCCCACAGACGACAGATACACCTACACCAAGGAGCAGCTTTTGAAGAACATCACCGTTCTTCTGGGGGGGCGAGCCGCCGAGGAAGTGGTATTGAAGCATCAGACCACAGGGGCGGCCAACGACCTGGAGAGGGCCACCGAGATAGCGAGAAAGATGGTGTGCCAGTTCGGCATGAGCGACCGCCTGGGTCCCCTCACCTTCGGGAAGAAGGACGAGCTCATCTTCCTGGGCAAGGAGCTGGCCACCCACAAAGAGTACAGCGAGAAGACGGCCGAGGAGATCGACGAGGAAGTCTCCCGGATCGTGAGGGAATGCTACCAGGAGGCGCAAGAGCTCCTCACCAATAATATTGGAGCCCTCCACGCCATGGCCCAGGCCCTCTTGGAAAAGGAGGTGCTCTCCTCCGACGAGCTGGAAAGGATCCTGTCCGAGTTCGACCTGAAGAAGAGCAGCCGATTCGATGGGGAGGAGCAGGATGCCGCTTGAGGAGTTGGGTCGGCGCCCCCTGATTATGGGTGTCCTCAACGTGACCCCCGATTCCTTCTCCGACGGGGGGAGGTATGTGGAAGTCTCGGCTGCCTTGAATCGGGCCAGAGAGATGGTCCGAGAAGGAGTGGACATCATTGATGTAGGGGGCGAATCTACCCGACCGGGTGCCGAGCCCGTCTCCCTCGAGGAGGAGATGGGACGGGTGATCCCTGTGATAGAGGCTATAAGGGAGGAACTGGGGGTGCCTGTCTCTGTGGACACCTACAAGGCCGAAGTGGCCCGGGCCGCTCTGGAGTCTGGAGCCGTTATGGTGAATGACGTGTCGGGTTTGCGATTCTCCCCCCCCATGGCCCAGGTGGTGGCCCAGCACCAAGCCTATGTGGTGGTGATGCATATGAAGGGCACTCCCCGGGATATGCAGAGGAATCCCCACTATGAAGATGTGGTGGGAGAAGTGCTCACCTTTTTCCAGGAGAGGCTGGAGTTCCTGGATGCTCAAGGGGTGAGTGAGGAGAGGGTGCTGCTGGATCCTGGAATCGGGTTTGGCAAGAGGCTGGAGGACAACCTCACCCTCATCAGGGAAATCCCCCGGTTTCTGGAACTGGGTAGACCCCTCCTCCTGGGGCCCAGCAGGAAGTCCTTCATAGGCCAGGTGCTGGGTCTGCCTGTGGAGGACCGCCTGGAAGGAACCCTGGCGGTGGTGGCTGTGGCCGTCTATCTTGGTGCGGCCGTGGTCAGGGTCCATGACGTGGCACCGGCCAGAAGGGTGGTGGATATGGCATGGGCCCTGAAGGGATCTTTACCCTCTCTTACCCCAGGCCAGGTAAACCGAATGGACCAAGTAGACCAGACAAACCAGGTAGGCCAGGCAGGCCGGATATGAAAGAGGTTTTGCCTTACATAACTCGCTCCTTCTACTCCATGAGGTGGCAGGATGTCCTGGATATCTTCGTGGTGGCCTTTGTCATCTATCACTTTATCCTCATGCTCAAGGGTACCCGGGCCTTCCGAATGCTGGTAGGACTTGTGGTCATAGTGCTGGTGACCATTCTCTCCCAGTGGCTCAAGCTCCAGACCCTCAACTGGCTCTTCTCCAATTTCTGGCAGATGGGAATCATCATCCTGGTCATCATCTTCCAGCCCGAGCTCAGGAAAGCCCTGGCCCAGGTAGGGACCACCCCTTTCTATCTGGGAGCCGTCTTGAGGGAGGAGATGGTTCTTAGAGAGATTGTGGATGCCGCCCACTACCTGGCCACCAAGAAGATAGGGGCCCTTGTGGTCTTGGAGAGGGAGATGGGCCTCAAGAACTACATAGATACGGGAGTCAGGATAAACGCCGATGTGACCAAGGAACTTCTCATCTCCATCTTTCTGCCTTACTCCCCCCTCCACGACGGGGCTGTCATCATCAGGTACGACAAGATCATGGCCGCTGGATGTCTTCTACCCCTTTCCACGGATCCCCGGATCAGCAAGGTTCTGGGTACCAGGCACCGGGCTGCTCTGGGCCTTTCTGAAGAGACGGATGCTGTGGTAGTAGTGGTTTCTGAAGAGAGGGGTTCCATCTCCGTAGCCATAGGGGGGAAGCTCACCAGGGAGTTGGACAGGGATAGTCTTTTCAGAGTGTTGGCCAATCTCTTCCTCAAAAACACCAGGGGCAAGAGGCCCCTGTGGGCGTGGGGGGAAAAGGTGGGTTAGAGATCAGGCCCGGAAAGGGTGAGGGGATAGATGAACATAGGGATAATTGCAAAACCCAGAAAACCTGCCCACGAAGTGGTGAAAGGTCTGCTGGCTTGGCTGGAGGAGAGGGACCTTCAGGGGGTATTGGACGAGGATACGGCGGCCCTGGTGGATCTGGATTCTCCCTATAAAAAATCGGAGATTCCTTCCCTCTCCGACCTGGTGGTGGTCTTGGGGGGAGACGGCACTCTTCTGTCCGTGGCCAGGCTCATCGGGGACAGGGATGTGCCCATCCTGGCTGTGAACCTGGGATCCCTGGGGTTCCTCACCGAGGTCACCCTGGACGAACTCTACCCCGTGCTGGAGAAAGTACTGGAAGGGGATTATACCCTGGACGAGCGCACCATGCTGGAGGCCCATGTCCATCGTCAGGGTGAGAGGATTGCCCAGTACCGGGTCCTTAACGACGTGGTGATCCACAAGGGCACTCTGGCCAGGATCATAGATCTGGAAACCTACATAGACGATTTCTATCTCACCACATACCGGGCCGACGGCCTTATCATCTCCACCCCCACGGGTTCCACGGCCTATTCTCTGGCGGCGGGGGGGCCCATCATCCACCCTTCCCTGCCGGCTGTCATTCTCAATCCCATTTGCCCCTTTACCCTTAGCCAGAGGCCTCTGGTGGTGCCCGACAGCCTGGGGCAGGTGACTGTAACTCTCTTAACGGAGAATGAGGACGTCTTTCTCACCCTGGACGGCCAGCTGGGCTTCTCTTTGAGATTCAAGGACAAAGTGGAGATAAGAAAAGCTCCTTACACTATCAAGCTCATCAGGAGTCCCTACAGGAACTATTTCGAAGTCCTGAGGGCCAAGCTCAAGTGGGGAGAATAGATCGGTAGAAAGGATGGAAAGCCGGTGTCTGAGAGCTTCTACCACCAGATCCTGGCCTTTGTTTCCGCCATTTTGGAGATCAGGGACCCCTATACCTTCGGTCATTCTGAGAGGGTAGCCCTGCTGACGGAGCTTTTGGCCTCCCATCTCTCTCTGAGAGGGGAGGAGAGGGACGTCATATATAGATCGGCTCTCCTGCACGATATGGGCAAAGTGGGACTGCCCGATTATCTCCTTCTCAAGCCCGGCCCTCTCACCCCCGGGGAGTGGGAAGCCATGAGGAAACACCCCCTCATTGGAGAGAGGATCCTATCCACCGTTGAAGAGTGTCATCCCTGCGCCCGTATAGTCCGCCACCACCACGAGCGATGGGACGGGACGGGGTACCCTGATGGCCTGAAAGGCGCCGAGATCCCCCTGGGAGCCCGGATCATTGCCATGGCCGATGGTCTGGATGCCATGACTTCCGAGAGACCCTACCGGGGAGCCCTGTCCATTTCCAGGGTGAGAGAAGAGCTGAATAAGGGGAGGGGGACCCAGTGGGACCCCCAACTGGTTTCCCTGGCCCTTTCTCACCTGGAGGAGTTCTTGAAGGTGGCGGCCACCTGGAAGGGGAGATTGGAGGATGTGGCCCGGGAGATGGACGATTTGAGGAGGCGCCTCAGCCGCATTCCCC
>JALUVF010000070.1 GCA_027020915.1 bacterium | reverse complement strand
GACTCTGGCCCCGGGACGAACCCTGGAAAGCATATCTATCAGAACCACATCCTCCGCCCCGAAGCTGGAGGCCAGTGCCACCCTGTCTCCATACCTCTCCACTGCCCACGCCAGGACATCCTGGGGTGTTTCCAAGCCGTAACCGCCAGTCTCGTTTCCTCTCATTCTCCATCTCCTCCAAACTAAATGTGATAAATCGGGGTCTTTTGATCCTTCATCTTCTCCCTCTGCATCCTCACCATGTCTTCCAGGGTTATGGAATCGAGCTCCTCCCATATCACCT
Organism: bacterium; assembly: GCA_027020915.1. Lineage (GTDB taxonomy): Bacteria > Thermosulfidibacterota > Thermosulfidibacteria > Thermosulfidibacterales > B14-G1 > B14-G1. The sequence continues at coordinate 2,358 of JALUVF010000070.1, read as the reverse complement.
CCTTAAGCCTCTTCCAGATGTCCCGGGTGACACAGGTGGCCGCCCGCTCGCACATCTGGGGGTTGTCGACGCACAGGACCGGGGCTATGGAACCCTCCACGGCCTCTATAACCTGGCTCAGCCTGATCTCCCTGGGGGGTTTGGCCAGGGTGACCCCTCCCTTCTGCCCCCTGGTGCTCTTCACCAGCCCGCTGCACACGAGGGTGGCCATTATGTTCCCCAGGTACCTACGAGAGAGGCCCTGCCTCACAGCAATGTCCTTCAGGAGCACCGTCCCCTCTTGGTAGTGGAGCGCCAGGTCCAGCATGGCCCTGGCTCCGTAACGCCCCCTTGTTGAAAGCTTCATCCCTCTGCACCTCCTATATCATTATTACCATCGTTTTAGTGATAAATAATAACACAAAAAAATAAAAGGGCCAACTTTCCCTCCATCAACTGGTGACCCGCCCAGGACTCGAACCTGGAACCCACGGATTAAGAGTCCGTTGCTCTGCCAAATTGAGCTAGCGGGCCACTCTCAATGGGGTGAGTGAGGGGATTTGAACCCCTGACCCCCGGAGCCACAGTCCGGTGCTCTAACCAGCTGAGCTACACTCACCATATTGCCTTTGTCAAGGACCCCTTGGCGCGCCTGGAGGGACTCGAACCCCCGACCAGCGGATTAGAAGTCCGCTGCTCTCTCCTGCTGAGCTACAGGCGCCCATCCTTTATCGGGGCGAGAGGACTTGAACCTCCGACCCCCTGCTCCCAAGGCAGGTGCGCTAACCAGCCTGCGCCACGCCCCGTCAAAACGGGCAAGCCTCTATATAGGCAAAGGGAGACCCCAGGTCAATAGCCTGTCCGAGAATAGAGAAGCCTTTTTCAGGGCCGCCGATCCACCCTCTCGGTGAGCCAGCGCTTCACCTCGCCGAGAAGCTCCTCCTTGTACTCTTCGCTCTTGATCACCTCGTCCAGGTAAGCCTTGTACTCCTCCAAGGCCTTGTCCCCCTCTTCCCTGTACTCCTCGTTGCCGGAGATCCTGGCCATGGCATAGAGGGTCTCCACCACGTGGCGGAGCCAGCCCCTCTCCTCCTTCTCCACCATCTCCCGACAGTAGGCCAGGAACTCCTTGTACACATCCACGGCCTCGTCCTTTCGCCCCAGGCGCTCCAGGATGTCGGCCACATCGCTCAGAAAGACCCTGTCATCCTCTTTCACCCGCTCTCTGTAGTACTCTAGGGCCTTCTCCCAGCAACGGCGGGCCGCCTCTGCATCCCCCACCTTCTCCCAGTTCTTGGCGGCATCCTCCCAGTACCAGCCCTCCAGGAGGGAGAGCCTCTCCAGCACCTCGGCGGCCCTCTTGAAGTCCTGGAGCTTCTCCTCGAAGATCTCCCGGGCCTTTCTCAAATAGTACTCCCCGTCCTCCCCCTCCTTCTCCCCCATCTGGAGGTAGAGCTGGGCCACCTTCTCCCACTCCCCCGCTTCCTCGTAACAGAGGGCGGCCGAGGCCAGCCAATCCAGCTCTTCGTATATCTTCCCGGCGTCCCGGTATGCCCCACTGCGTTTGAACTTGATGGCCGCCTTCTCCTTCTTCCCCTCCTTGAGAAGACGCTGGGGAGACTTGAACCGGTCAATGATGCCCAGGTCGGGCTCCGTCACATAGAGGAAGGCCGCCACGGCCAGAAGGACAAAGAAGATGAGCACAATCCAGAAGAGAAAGGGACTGGCATAGGTGAAGGACTCATAGGAACCCAGAAGGGCCACCAAACCCAGAAGGGAGCTGACGCCCCCCACCTTCCAGTTCCTGGCCCAGAGGGCCAGTCCCCCGATAGCCAGAAGGCCGAGACCGCCAGCCAAGTACCCGAAACCCAACAGGTAACGTATAATCACGCCCACAACATGCATATATACCTCCACACCTTCATGATAAGAACATCCCTATCTAACCCAAAAAACCTCCCCTCTTCAACTTGAAATACACCCATACCCAGCCCTGAACCTGGAACTCCCAATACCCTTTCCCCCTCCAACCCATCCCTGCTACCATGGGAACATGGCAACGGTTTACATCTCCGTGGGTTCCAATATGGGGTCCAGACTGGCCAACTGCCTGGCCGCCCTGGCCAGACTGGAGTCGGGGCATATCCGGATAGAACAGGTCTCTCCCTGGTTCCTCAGCGAGCCCGTAGGACTCCCCCAGCCCTGGTTCATAAACGGGGTGGCCCGGGTCCACACCCCCCTCTCCCCCTTCACCCTCCTCACCAGACTCCAGGAAACGGAGAGGGCCCTGGGCCGTACCGGTAAAGGCTCAGGGGGCCAGAGAACCATAGACCTGGACATCATCATGCACGGAGAGTGGATCCTCCAGACCCCCTGGCT
>JALUVF010000069.1 GCA_027020915.1 bacterium | reverse complement strand
CCTCTTGAAATCTCCATCCATCCCCCTGGTCAGGGTGGAAGTGAGCCGTTGGAGGGAGCCCTTGTCCAGGAGAAAGACGGAGATGAGGATACCCGCATAAACCACCAGCAGAAGAGGCAGGGTGGTGAGGAGACCGTCCAGAGAGGCCAGGGCCAGGACCCTGAGAGGGGTGGCAAAGAAGAGGAAGGCCATGGCTGCCGTGTAGAAGAAAGATACGAGGGCCAGCCTGAAGACGCTCATCCTGAAGAATACCACCAGGACAAAGATGAGTACCACGGGCGAAAGAGAAAGGAGAAAGGCCATTGTCCCCTCCCAAGAAGTTAGACCCCATATACCCCACAGGGGACAACAATGGAACCCGGAAGGAGACCCTGGAGGTGGGTGGTTCCGGGGCTATAAAACACACAGCCAAGTTCCCAGCCCCTTCCATCAATCCTGGCAAACGCTTTTTGATAGATGTTTGCATTACCGGGGCGTTTAGTCTAAAACACTTTCATATCCATAAAGAGTACAGCTGAGCGGGTTGAAAGCCATATCGAACCTTTTGACAGAACGGGACCACTAACACGCTGAGTGAAGACGAGAGAAAAGGAGGTGCTGGGATGGAATGAAAAGGCGAGTTGACCCAGGAGCTCGAACCATACCAAAAGAGAGAAGGAGGTAAAAGATGAGGGGAAAGTTCATTGTGTGGATAGCGGGAGCAATGCTTTTATTCCTTCCCGTGCTCGCCCACAGCGGCCAGATAACAGTGACGAGCCCCACCGGCGGCGACACCTGGTACATAGGGGGTACCTACACCATCACCTGGACCACCGATATCGCTCCGGACAAGGATATGGCCATCAAACTCCTGGATGAACACGGGAACAAGATCCTGGACATAGCCAAGCCCACGGCCAACGACGGCCACGAAGACTGGACCATCCCATCCTCTGTCAGTGCTGGAGACTATATAATTCGGGTCAAGAGAAAAGGTGGAACCGCCAAGGGTGATAGCGCCGTATTCACCATTGCCGGTCCCAGGATAGAGGTCACAAAGCCCGGCTCCGGGGATACGTGGAGTAAAGGTGACTCCTTCCAAATCAGGTGGAGATGCTACGGAAACCCTGGAGATCATGTCAATATCAGCCTCTACACCTCCGGAGGGAGCAAGGTTAAAGACCTGGCCTCCAGCGTCTCCAATAACTGTATCGACAGCACCTGTTCCCACACCTGTCCAGCTTCGGCCATCAGCGGCGTGGCGGCTGGCAGCTATAAAGTGGTTGTAGAGACCACCGATCACAATTTCTCCGACGAGAGCCCCCTCTTCAGCATCACGGAAACCGGCGGGGAATCGGAGGGGTCCGAAGGAGGAGAACCCGGAGGGGGAACGGGAAGAGGTGCTCTGGGCTGGCTGGACCCCCACAAGTTCCAAAAGATCAATCTCAGGGTTCCTGAGTCTCTCATTCACGGTATCAAGCCCCCTCCTCCTCCCGGACCCGATCCCTGGTGGAAGGTGAATCTGGGAGATCTCATCAACGCCCTCAAACAGAAGGGCACCCCTTATCCCGTCATAGTGGAACTGATGAGGGGAGGAAAGATGGTGACCAGGCTGGTGAAGCTCTATCCCAACGGTACGGTGAGATCCATGAAAGGAGTGCAGCTGATGGGCGGTTTGGCGAAGTTTAAACTCCCCAGAAGCAAGGCACAGGAAGTGGCAAAGGCAGGCGGGGGTTACCGCCTGGTTCTAAGAAACGCCAAAACCGGGGAGGCCCTCAGAACTATACCCATCAGGAGTTCCTCGGGTAAAAGCCCTGTCCTTAAAAGGCCCCTTATGATGAAAAGGCCTGGACTCCGCTAGGCCTAACCCCTCAACCCAGGGCGGGGAGGGCTCCTCCCCGCCCCACCACCAACAGAATTGACCAGAAGCCCTCTTCCGACCTAGGGGCACGGATTGCCTTTCACCGCCCATGCACGGGAATCCCCAGAGTTCTGGGGGGAAGGGACACGATTCAATAAGCAATGGAGAAGTCCGAGAACTCCCCCGAATAGGGTTCCCAGACCACCTTCACCTCTTCCACCACAGCCAGGGGAGGACCCTGATGACACCAAGAGATAAGCCTCTCTACGGCCTCTCTGGGACCTTCCGCCACCACCTCCACCCTCCCGTCGGGGAGGTTCCTCACCCAGCCCCTGAGTCCAAGCCTCCTGGCCTCTTCCACGGTGGAGGCCCTGTACCACACACCCTGGACCCTACCCGATACCCAGATGTGAGCCCTCTCCATGCCACCACCCATAAATGAATGTTCAAGGTTCAAAACTCAACGGTCCAAGACTCTTTTTATGATCCCCGGGCCGGCAGTTCAACTCACAGATGAAAGACCGAACCTGAAACCTCAAAACCCGTATAGGGCCTTAATCCATTCCACCTCTCGGGCCAGACCCTCTTCCAGAGATACCGAAGGTCTATAGCCCAACAACCGGGCAGCCCGGGTCACATCGGCCCAGGTGTGGAGGACGTCCCCTTTCTCCGGCTCCTGATAGACAGGCCTGGCCTCCCTGCCGGTGATCTCCTCCAAAAGGCCCACCACTTCCTTCAGGGCCCGCCTGCTCCCTCCCCCAACATTGAAGACCTCGCCCTCCACCCCCTCACCGCTGGCGGCCAGG
>JALUVF010000068.1 GCA_027020915.1 bacterium | reverse complement strand
ACCGACTATCTCACAGAAGAAGACATACTGGAAGACATACCGGGCAACACCAAAGAGGAGATCCTCGGTAACCTGGTGGACACCCTAGTGGCCAAAGGGAAACTCCCTTCCAGGGAGCCTTACCTCTCCTCCCTCATCGCTAGAGAGCATCTGGGTACCACTGGCGTGGGCGACGGCATCGCCATCCCCCACGCCAGGATAAAAGAGCTGGATGCCTTGGTAACAGCCCTGGTGCGATTCAAAAAGGGGGTGGGGTTCGGGTCCCTGGACAACTCCCCCGTCCACCTTCTCTTTCTCATTTTGGCCCCCGAAGGGTCCACAGAAACCCACCTGAGGGCCATGGCCAAAGCGGTATCCATCCTCAAGGACCAGGAGATAAAGGAGAAGCTCCTGAAGGCCCAAGGCCCTCAGGAGATTTACCAGATCCTGAGGCAAGAGGATGAAAAGGAAGAGTGACATCCCGGTGACACCCCATTTTCTCATCGTCACAGGACTCTCGGGAGCGGGAAAGAGTACGGCCATAAAAGCCTTGGAAGACATCGGCTACTACTGTGTGGACAACCTGCCCCTTTCCCTCATGAAGACCTTCGCCCGGCTGTGCCTCAACTCCTCCCAACCCCTGGAGAAGGTGGCTCTGGGTATAGACATCAGGGAGGGGGACAGCCTCATGGAACTCCCCCACATCATGGAAGAACTGAGACACCAGGGGATAGAAGCGGAGATCCTCTTCCTCTATGCCACGGAAGAGGTCCTCATCAAAAGGTTCAAAGAGACCCGTCGCCCCCATCCCCTTCAAAACAGCTCCCTGGACACCAGCATCGCCCGGGAAAAGAAGATCATGGAACCCATCAGGAACATCTCCCGATACCTACTGGACACTTCCCAGGCCACCCCCCACACCCTCAAGGCCCAGATAAAAGACCTCTTCGGCGGCGAGAAGGAAGGGATGCTGGTGTACATCCACTCCTTTGGTTTCAAACACGGGCCTCCCTCCAACCTGGACCTCATGCTCGACGTGCGATTCCTCCCCAATCCCCACTTCGTGGATGGTCTCAGGGAAAAAACGGGCTTAGACCCCCAGGTGGAGAGGTACGTCATGAACCACCCCGAGACCCAAGCCTTTCTCTCCCACCTCTCCGCCTTCCTCTCCTACCTCCTTCCCAAGTACCAGCAAGAGGGGAAACCCTTCCTCTCCGTGGGGGTGGGCTGTACCGGGGGAGTCCACCGCTCGGTGGCTATAGCCCGATGGTTGGAGGGATTCGTGAAGGAGCAAGGCTTCAGGGCAAAGGTCTTCCATCGGGAACTGGAGGCATGAAGAAGATAGCAAAACTGGCCAGGGAGGTGGACCGAAGGGGGATGGAGAAGATCCTCGTGGACTTCCCCCGGCAGCTCTGCCTGCCTCCCCTCCCTCCGGGCATAGAACCCCCGCCACCCCCCAAGGGTCTGGTGGTGATAGGGGTAGGGGGATCGGCCATAGGGGGGGACCTCTTCAGGACCTACATGGCACGGCTCTCCTCCTGCCCCGTCCACGTCATCAGAGGATACCGCCTCCCCCAATGGGTAGACCCCCACACCCTGGTGGTGGCCGTGAGCTGCTCTGGAGGAACCAGGGAAACCCTGGCCCTCTTCCAGGAAGCCAGGACGAAGGGGATCCCTTCGCTAGCCGTCACCCGGGGAGGCAGACTGGCAGAGATAGCCCGAGAGGGAGGCATTCCTGTGATCAGCCTCCAAGGGTCCTCTCCCCCCAGAACCACCTTGGGCGCCACTCTGGCCGTCCTCCTGGCCATAGCCCAAGGACTGGGGCTCCTGAACTTCCAGAAGGACCCCTTGGAAGAGGCCCAGGCCCTCCTCTCAGAAATGGCTCAGGAGCTCCGACCCGCCCGGGGGGGAGGGGAAGCCCTGGAGATGGCCCTCAAGCTGAAGGGAGCCATACCCCTCATCTACGCCAGCGGCCCTTCCCTGGAGGCGGTGGCCACCCGATGGAAGGGCCAGTTCAACGAAAACAGCAAGGTCCCCGCCTTCACCAATACCTTCCCCGAGCTGGGCCATAACGAGATAGTAGGGTGGGAGGGAGACATGACCCCCTTCCACGTGATCCTCCTGAGAGACCGGGAGGAGACGGATCTCCAGAGCCGCACCATATCCGCCGCTTTAGATCTGGTAGGATCCAGGTGTCAGGGGGTGGAGGTGGTGACGAGTCGGGGTGAAAGCCTCATCACCCGCCTCCTATCCTTGGTTTACATGGGAGACTGGGTGTCCTATTACCTGGCCCTTGTGAGGGGAATTGATCCCACCCCCATTCCCCTCATAGACGAGTTAAAGAGAAGGATATAGGCTGGGCTCAACGGGAGCCGTTGCCCCAGACCTCAATAAACTTCCTGAAAGACCTGTCGTAGGTCTTCTCTGCCTCCGGGGGGAAGAAGCAGGCGGGCAGTTCCCTCCTGGCCAGGTGATACTGGATGCACTCACAACAGTATCCCTTCTTGTCGCAAGGCTCCCAGGTACAGTTGCACCTGTCCAGGTTCTTTCCCTTGTTGCTGCACTCCTTAGGCATGCTGGATCTCAGGCCCCCCTCTCCCCGGACCCATAGTGCTTGTTCACATAAGCCATGAGCCTCGACTTGCGCCGGGCCCCTTCGTTCCTGTGGTAGACCCCCTTGCTCACCGCCTTATCTATGGCCTTTATAGCGGCCCTGATCCTCTCCTCCAGCTCATCCCGGGGAATACCCTCATCCACTCCCTTTACCACCTTCTTCACCATGGTCTTGGTGTAAGAGCGGATGGCCTTGTTCCTGATGCGTCTTCGCTCTGCCTGACGAGCCCTCTTCTTGGCCGACTTAGTATTAGGCACTACCTTCACCTCCCTTTCAAATGGGCTTGGCCTCTATGCCACAGCCACCAGAGCCTTGTCAACCCCGGGATCTCCATCCCCGAAAGAACTTGAAAGAAGAAACCCTTTCCTATATCTCAACTATAAGGGCCGATTCGAGAGGCCTAAGATTCCAGTTTAGTTTGGAGGCGCCTTGCCCAAGTTCCTCACCAGAAACTGGCTAGAAAAGGTTGTGTCCCTCCTCCTGGCCGTGTTGCTCTGGGTCTATGTCACGGGCCAAGAGAAGTCGGAGATGAGCTTCACCGTGCCCCTGGAACTCACCAATATTCCCCCTGACATGGAGATCATAAACGAACCCCCGGGCTACATCACCATCAGGGTGAGGGGAAACAGCCACATTCTCACCAACATAAAACCCGGCAAGATCAAGGTGGTGCTGGACCTCTCTCACCTGAAAGAGGGGAAAAACACCTTCACCATCACCCGAGAGTCCGTCATCCTGCCTCGGGGACTCATGGTCACCAAGATCAATCCCACCACCCTGGTGATCAGGGCCGAGAGGGTGGTGGAGAAGAAAGTCTCGGTGCTATTGAGGGCCAAAGGAATAAAGAGGACCTGGAAGGTATCCCTGGATCCACCCATAGTCACCGTACAAGGGGTGAAATCCCAGATAAGGAGGATCCGGAGGGTGAAAACCGAGGAGTTGGATCTAACAAACACCAATTTAGAACCTGGAAAAACCATGAAGAGAGTTGTAGAATTGGAACCTCCGGGAAAGGGAGCCTACCTGTTCCCGGACAGGGTGACGGTGACGATAGAGAACCCAGGAGAGAAGGGAAAGAAGCAATGAAACGCATCTTCGGTACCGACGGGATCAGGGGAACGGCCAACATAGAACCCATGACCGTGGAGACAGCCCTCAAGGTGGGAAGGGCCGTGGGATACCTCTTCAGGAACAGCTCCAAGGGACGCATCGTGATAGGCAAGGACACCAGGCTCTCGGGTTACATGCTGGAAGCCGCCCTGGTGGCAGGCATCTGCTCCATGGGATCCGACGCCATCCTCCTGGGACCCCTGCCCACTCCGGGGATAGGTTTCATCACCAGGGACATGAGGGCCGACGCCGGCATAGTCATCTCCGCCTCCCACAACCCTTACCAGGACAACGGTATCAAGGTTTTCAACGGCGAAGGGCTGAAACTCTCGGACAGAGTGGAGAAGGAACTGGAAGACCTGGTCTTCTCCGGACGCATAGACCACATCAGGCCCACGGCCACCCAGATAGGCAAAGCCTCCAGGGTGGTGGACGCCCTGGGACGGTACATCGTACACCTCAAGCGGACCTTCCCCCCCTCCCTCTCCCTGGAGGGGGTCAAGATAGTGATAGACTGTGCCCACGGCGCAACCTACAGGGTGGCACCGGCCGTCTTCTCGGAACTGGGGGCCCAGGTGGTGGTCATGAACAACACCCCCGACGGGACAAACATCAACAGAGAGTGTGGAGCAGTTCATCCCCAATCCATGGCCGAGAAGGTGGTGGAGGCGGGAGCCCACATAGGGGTGGCCTTCGACGGAGACGGTGACCGGGTCATACTCTCCGATGAGAAAGGGAACATCCTGGACGGAGACTACATCCTATCCATCTGCGGGCTGGATCTCCTCAAAAAGGGAGAGTTACCCTCCAACACCGTGGTGGCCACCATCATGTCCAACATGGGGCTGGAACTCACCCTTGCCCCCCACCAAGGCCGGGTGGTGAGGACCGCCGTGGGTGACCGCTACGTCTTCGAGAAGATGCAAGAGGGAGGGTACTCCCTGGGCGGGGAAGCCTCGGGACACATCATCTTCCGAAACCACACCTCTACGGGAGACGGCATAGTGACAGCCCTCCAGATCCTGGCCATCATGGTGGAGCAGGGCAGACCCCTCTCAGAGCTGGCCCACCGTACCGTGAGGCTCCCTCAGGTCCAGAGAAGCCTCTCCATCGACAAAAAGCCCCCCCTGGATTCGGTGCCGGAGATCCAAAGGGAACTGAAAAGGGCCCAGGAAGCCCTCAGAGACAGGGGCCGGGTGGTGCTTCGATACTCAGGTACAGAACCCAAGGTGAGGATCATGGTGGAAGGGGAAGACCAGCACCTCATCCATTCCCTCCTGGAAGATCTGAGCCGAGCCGTTGAGAAAACCCTTAGGGAGGCTTGAGCATGGCAGTCAAGCTGGGTGTCAACATAGACCACGTAGCCACAGTGAGGGAAGCCCGGAAGACCGTGGAACCAGAGCCCATTGCCGCAGCCGTCCTGGCAGAGCTGGGAGGAGCAGACGGAATCACCATCCATCTCAGGGCCGACCGACGGCACATCAAGGACAGGGACCTGAGGCTCCTGCGCCAGGTGGTGAAGACCCGCCTCAACCTGGAGATGGCCGCCACAGAAGGAATGATCAAGATCGCCCTGGAGGTGAAACCCCATCAGGTCACCCTGGTACCGGAGAAGCCCAACGAGGTGACCACTGAAGGGGGCCTGGACGTGGAAGGTAACCTGGAGCACATAGCCCAGGCCGTAGAGCGCCTCAAAAGGGGGGGGATAACGGTGAGCATCTTCGTAGACCCCGATCCTGTCCAGGTCAAAGCAGCCAAAGAGGCCGGGGCCGACTTCATCGAGATCCACACCGGGCTATACGCCGATGCCACCACTGAAGAGGAGAGGAAGGCGGAATACAAGAAGATAGTGGAAGCCGCTCAACTGGCCCAGAACCTGGGTCTTCGGGTGAATGCCGGTCACGGTCTCAACTACAGGAACGTGCAACCCATCGCCTCCATCCCCGGCATCGAGGAGCTCAACATCGGCCACAGCATAGTGGCCAGGGCCGTGCTAGTGGGCATGGAAAGAGCCGTGAGAGAGATGAAGGAGCTGTTGAAATGAGCAGGGCCCGGCTCCTGTTCCTCACAGGACTGGGGACGGGCTATTCCCCCTGGGCACCGGGGACCATGGGCTCCCTGGTGGGGCTCCTGTTGTACCTCGTCCTTTGGCACCACTTCTCATGGTTCATCTACGCCCTCTTCACCCTCGTTCTCCTCTTCCTCGGGGTCGCAGAGTCCCGTCGCGGACCGGAGTTCTTCGGTGAAGAGGACAGCCCCCACATTGTCATAGACGAGATTGTGGGTTACCTGGTAACCATGATAGGGATACCCTATGGATTCTGGGCCGTGGTCCTGGGCTTCCTCCTCTTCAGGATCTGGGACATCTGGAAGCCCTTCCACTTCCTGGAAAACGTCCCAGGGGGATGGGGAGTGATGCTGGACGACCTGGCAGCCGGGGTCCTGGCCAACATCATGCTGAGGATAATCTTTTGAAGAGGCTGAGCTACATAACGGTCATCCTTCTGATACTCCTGGGGGCCCAGGGGGCGTGGGGGAAGTCCCGAATCAACATCAAAGCAGCCTCCATCAAGAGGTACCCCCAGGAGCACCTGGTGGTGGCCCAGGGCAACGTGGAGATCACCTACCAGAACGTGAAGCTGGTGGCTGACAAGGTGAGTCTCTATGTCAATACCAAAGACCTCATAGCCGAAGGCCACGTGGTCCTTTACCAGGATAAAGACTTCCTCAAGTGCGACCGTCTGGAGTTCAACCTCTACACCAAAAAGGGAGTGGCATACCGGGCCCGGGGCTACTTCCATCCCTTCTACTACGCCCGGGGGGAGAAGATAGAAAAAGTGGGAGAGAGACGCTACATAGTGGAGAACGCCCGCTTCACCACCTGCGGCCCCCCCAAGGGTTGCACCACCGGCTGTGGGAAGACCCCCGACTGGTCCTTCCACGCCAAGAGGCTCACCATAGACGCGGGAGGCTACGCCCGGGGTGGTCCCGTCTCCTTCTGGATCAAGAAGATCCCCGTGCTCTACACACCCTACATCAAGGTGCCCGTGTACAAGGAGAGAAAAACGGGATTCCTGGTTCCCCGCCCCGGCTATGACTCCAGCAAAGGTTACTTTGTCAAAGTCCCCTTCTTCTGGGCCATCTCAGAGAGCCAAGACGCCACCATCACCCTCACTCCATACTCCAAGAGGGGACTCCGAGGAACTCTGGAGTACAGATATATCATAGACGAACGCTCCAGGGGCTACTTCCTGGGAGACTACATGGTGCGCCAGAACCCCCGGAGAGAAAAGTGGTCCCTCTATTTCAGACACAAGCAGTGGTTCAAACACGACTGGAGACTCCAGGCCAAAATTGACATCCGAAGTGACAAGAGGTACGCCCGGACCTACCTGGACAATGCCCAGCGCAGGGTGGAACAGTACACCGACTCCTATGTCACCCTCACCAAGAACTGGCAGTTCACCCATTTCTACCTGGAATTCAGGGGAAAGAAAGACGTGGTCCAGGGGTTGGGCGAGTCCTCCTATCGTCTTCCCCAGTTCAATCTGAACCTGACCCCCATCCCCATCTTCGGATCCCTACCCCTCTATCTGGAGGCAGAGAACTCCCTGCTGCGCTACGAAAAGAAGGATTCGAACCGAAACTTTAGCCGCCAGGCCGTCAGGGCAGATCTCCACCCCTCCCTCTCCATGCCCGTGAATCTGGGAGACTGGCTCTCCGTCACCCCCAAAATGGGCCTTCGGGAGACCTGGTACAGCAAGAGCCTGGAGGACGACAACAACCTGAAAAGCAACTCCCAGAGCAGACTTCTGCCCGATGGAGAGATTTACCTTCGGGGTCCCCAACTGGAACGCCTCTTCTCCATAGGGAAAAAGAAGGTGAAACACACCATCATCCCCGAAGTGAAGTACACCTACGTCCCTCCCAAAGATCAGCACGAAATCCCCTTCTTCGATCCCGTGGACTACATCCCCCCTCAGGACTCCATCACCTACTCCATCACCAACTGGTTCTACCTGTACTCAGCCAAGGAATGCACCAGGCTGGCCCGTATCCACGTTGAGCAGACCTATCACGCCCACTTCCAAGAAAAGGCCAGCCCCACCAGGAGGCCCTTCAGCGACCTGCTAGTGGAGGTGGATACGGACATCCTCCCCAAGGTCACCCTGGACACCCAGGTGAGATACAACGTGTACGGAGAGGGCCTGGTGGGATGGGACACCCAAGCCCGGTTCCAGAAAGGTATCTTCCGTCTCAACGGGAGCTACCACTACATCAAAGAGCCCGAAGAGAGGTTCGCCATTCTCGAACCCGGCATCCGACTGGGGCCCGTGGACCTGTGGGGGGCCCTGAGGTACGACCTCAAGAACAGCTACACCAGGGAGCGGGAGATCAAAGTCCTCTACTCAGGCCCCTGCTGGTCCATCACCGTAGACTACCTCTTCGTAGACAACAGGGGCACGGGCACAAGCAACGAGAAGAAGATCTCCTTCCTGATCACCCTTAAGGGTATAGGCACCGTGGGCAAGGGTAAATAACCCTTCAATCTATTCACACCCGAGAGGAGAAGGATATGGGTGTTCATCAACTGGACCTGGCGAGGGAATACGGGTTCTTCAAAGAGGATATAGACAGGGCAGTGGCCAGGGTCCTGGCCTCGGGCCGATTCATTCTGGGAGTCGAGGTCTCCTCCCTGGAGGTGGAGGTGGCCTCCTATTGCGAAGCGGCCTTCGGCGTGGGGGTTGCATCAGGAACCGACGCCCTCCACTTGGCCCTCAAGGCCTTGGACATAGGACCCGGCCAGGAGGTGATCCTACCCTCCTTCACCTTCATAGCCACGGCAGAGGCCGTGGCCTATTGCGGCGCCACCCCCGTCTTTGTGGACATTGATCCCCGCACCTTCAACATGGACCCCAACAAGGTGGAAGAGTCCATCTCACCCAGAACCAGGGCCATACTCCCCGTGCATCTCTTCGGTCTCCCTGCTCCCATGGAAGAGTTAAGGGAAGTGGCCAAGGCCAAGGAGCTGGCCCTGGTGGAAGACGCCGCCCAGGCATTTGGAGCCGCCATAAAGGACGAAAAGGTGGGCAGTATGGGAGACCTGGCCTGCTTCAGCTTCTTCCCCACCAAGAACCTCAACGCCTACGGGGATGGGGGCATGATCCTCACCTCCAGAGAAGACCTGGCCCAGCGCCTCATCTCCCTGAGGAACCACGGCAGCAAAGGGCGCTACCTCCACCAGGAGATAGGTTTCAACAGCCGGCTGGACGAAATCCAGGCAGCCATCCTCAGAATAAAGCTGTCCAAGATAGACTGGCTCAACCAGCAGAGGAGGGCCGTGGCCCAGGCCTACTCCCGGGCCCTGGCAGGGGTGGTAGAGGTACCCACTGAGCCCCCGGGCTACCACCACGTATACCACCAGTACACCATCAGGACGCCCCACCGGGACGCCCTCCTCCTCCATCTAAAGGAGAAGGGTATAGGGTGCCAGGTCTATTACCCCGTGCCCGTCCATCTCCAGGAACCTTTCAAGGACACACCCCGGGGAACCATGGAGGAGACAGAGAAGGCAGCCCAGGAGGTCCTCTCCCTGCCCATCCACCCCTTCCTCACCCCGGGAGAGGTGGAAGAGGTGATCCAGGCCGTACTATCCTTCTTCTAGCATCCCAAAGCCCGGCGGAGCCTATCCCCGTACTCCTTGAACTCCTCCTCTCCGTACTCGAGATGTCTCCAGCCGAACTTCACCCCGTCATCCTCAAACCGGGGAATGACATGGAGATGGGCGTGGGCAATCTCCTGACCCGCAACCTCCCCGTTGTTCATGAGGAGATGGTACCCATCGGGAGCAAAGGCCTCCATGAGCCCCCGGGCCACCTTCTGAGCCATCTGGGCCATCTCCTGCCACACCTCCGGCGGGATCTCCGCCAACCTCTCGTAGTGGTCCCTGGGCAGGATCAACACGTGCCCCTTGTTCAAGGGAAAAAGGTCGAGAATGGCTATACACCTCTCCCCCCGGTAGACCTGCTGAGAGGGGATCTCCCCCGCCACGATCTTGCAAAAGACGCAGTCCATTGGCCACCTCCCCCTCTTGGTTCTGGATTCTACATTCAAAGTTCCACGTTCATTTGTAGATGATTATTGGTTCAACGTTCAACGTTCAAAGAACCTCGAACTTAGAACTCAGAACCTAGAACTCTGAACTTTCCCTCCTCCCCAGGGCCTCCACCACATGGAGAGCCCGGGCCTCCACCCCTCCCAAGGCCAGGCACCTATTGATCTGCAAAACGCAGGCGGGGCAGGCTGTCAGGACCACGGAAGCTCCCGTCTCTTCCACCCTCCTGGCCTTCTCCTCCCCCACCCCCAGGGAGACCTGGGGATAGGCGAGAGAGAGGCTACCTCCAAAACCACAACACCTGTCGTAATTCTTCATCTCTACAAAGTTTTCTCCCAAGACACTTCTAAGAAAAAGGGGCAGCTCCCTCACATCCTGCCCCCTGGCCAGATGACAGGGCTCATGGTAGGTGGCCCTCTCCCCCAGCCTATACTCAAAGGCCTCTGGCCCCTCCTCCAGAAGAACCTCCACCACATCCTTCACGGGTAAGGGAAGATGGTATCTCTCCTTCAGGTGGGCGGTGCAGGTGGCGCAACCGGTCACCACCATGGAGGCCCCCTCCACCTCCATGGCCAGGGAATTGGCCTCCTTCAGCCTCCGAGCCCCCTCCCGGTCTCCCATGGCCAGGTGGGGATAGCCACAGCAGCTCTGCCCGGAAGGCACCACCACCCGGAACCCCAGAGCCACCAAAGTATCCACAGTGGCCCTGGCCATGTCGGGATAGACAAACTCCAGGAGACAACCCAAAAAGAGTACCGCCGTGCCTCTCTTTCCAACCCCGTACTCTCCCCCTTGAGAGAAGGGGGAGTTCAAGGAAGGCACCATGTCCCAGCCCTTAAGAAGGGGGACCCTCAGGGCCAGTCCCCGGTACTGTGGAGCCGCCTTCCCCCAGAGGGGTCTGCTCAACACCCCCAGGGCAACGAGCCTCCGGGTCAGGGCCTTGTCCTCCAGGACCCGGGCCAGGATCCTTTTGTAAAGGGGCTTGCCCCTCTCTCGGACCAGGTGAGCCCGACCCTCCTCCACCAGTTCCACCACGGGAGCCTGGTTGGTGCATACCTCCTCACAGGCCATGCACAGAAGGCACGTAGAGAGATGGTCCTCCAGACGACGGGTGGGTTCCAGCCTCCCCTCCTCAAGGGCCTCCAGCAGAGCCACTCTGCCCCGGGCCACGGCCCATTCCCTGCGGAGGAGAGAGAAGGTGGGGCAGACGGAACGGCACCGACCACATCGAACGCACCGGGAAAGACCCTCCCTCCAATCCCCTTTACTCTCCATAGAGGGTTACCTAATACTGGTTGGTGAGATGGCGCAAGGGAAGAAAAGGATCTACACAGTGGGCACCAGCAACCGAAGCCTGGAGGAATTTCTGGAGATCCTCCGGCACTGGTCCATGGGTCAGGTGGTGGACGTAAGGCGCTTCCCCACCAGCAGTCGGTATCCATGGTTCCACAAAGAGTCCCTGGCCCGGGCCCTGGTCGAGGCGGGAGTGATCTATGTCCCCATGGGAGAGGAGCTGGGTGGATACCGCAAAGGGGGTTACCAAGCCTTCACCCAAACCGAAGTCTTCAGAGAGGCCATCTCCCGTCTCGAGTCCCTGGCCCTTCAAGCCCCCACGGCCCTCCTCTGCGCCGAAAGGCTACCCTGGCGCTGCCACAGACTCATCATCTCCAAAATCCTGGAGGCCAAGGGGTGGCAGGTGACCCACATCCTGGACAAAGGGAGAACATGGTACCCATCCCCCCAACAGCCTCTCCCACTCCCCCAGGAAGAGGTTTGACCTCACCCTCCCTTTCTGGTGGGATAGAAGAAAAACGGGAGGACCCATGAGACTCACCTTTCTGGGAGGCGTTCAAACGGTGACGGGCTCCTGCTACCTCCTGGACACCCAGGGCGGCAGGGTTTTGGTAGACTGTGGCATGTTCCAGGGACACCTGGAAGAGCGGAACTGGCGTCCCTTGGCCTTCGACCCCAAGGAGATAAAGGCCCTCCTCCTCACCCACGCCCATATAGACCACAGCGGCTTCATCCCGCGTCTGGTGAAGATGGGCTTCTCGGGCCGGATCATGGCCACCAGGGCCACCCT
>JALUVF010000067.1 GCA_027020915.1 bacterium | reverse complement strand
GCAGAGGAAGGAGGGGCCTGGATGTGCTCAAGAGGCTCCAGGAAAACTCCCAGGCCAAGGTGAAAATCACCCACCAGGACTTCCCCAAGATCAAAGAGGTGGATGAGAAGCTCATCACCCTGGCCAAGCGAATGAAGGGCAAGATCATCACCACCGACTACAACCTGAGTCAGGTGGCCAAGCTCCAGGAGATAGAAGTCCTCAACGTGAACGAACTTGCAGGGGCCCTCAGGCCCGTGGTCCTGCCCGGAGAGGAGATGGACGTCTTCATCCTTCGCCAGGGCAAGGAGCCCAGGCAGGGGGTGGGTTACCTGGAAGACGGCACCATGATAGTGGTGGAGGACGGCAGAGAGCATATCGGCAAGAAGGTGACCATCGAGGTGACCAGTCTCCTCCAGACCTCCTCAGGCCGCATGATCTTCGGGCGGATGAAAGAGGGGAAGAAAGAGCCCAAACCCTCCTCTGAGCAGGAGCAGAAGGGGCATCCCCGCTCTTAAGTGATGGAAGGGAAGGTCGCCCTCATCCTCCTGGCGGCGGGCCAGGGCCTCAGGGCAGGCGCCAGAAAACAGTGGATGAGGGTGGGTGATCGTCCTCTCCTCGCCCTATCCCTGGAGACCTTCGAGAAACACCCCTCCATCCACCACATATACCTGGGAGTAGACGAGGACCACCGGGAGGAAGGAGCCCGGTGCTTGGCAAAGTGGGCACCCACCAAGGGCAGGCAGGTCTTCATGGGAGGCAGGAGACGCCAGGACACCGTATACCTCGGCCTGGGCGTCCTGGACACCCAGGTAGAGATGGTGGGCATCCACGACGCCGCCCGGCCCCTGGTCTCCCCCTTTCTCATCAGCCGGGTCCTGGAGAAGGCCCGGGAAAAGGGGGCCGCCGTGCCCGTGGTTCCCCTTAGGGACACCGTGAAAGAGGTGGACAAAGACCGGGTGGTGGCTACCCTGAACCGCCAGGGCCTCAGGGCCGTCCAGACGCCCCAGTTCTTCAGGAGAGAGGTCATCGAGCGGGCTTACAGAGAGGCCACAAGGATGGGCTGGGAGGCCACCGATGACGCCTCCCTGGTGGAGAGGGCGGGGGAAGAGGTGTATACGGTGGAGGGGGAAGAGGAGAACTTCAAGGTGACCTATCCCCAGGACCTCAGGAGGCTGGAAGGCCTCTTGGGACGGGAGACCACCGCGGGGATAGGATACGACGTCCATCCCCTTGTACCTTCCAGGAAACTGATCCTGGGAGGAGTGGAGATACCCCACCCTGCAGGGCTCCTGGGGCACTCAGACGCCGATGTACTGTGCCACGCCGTGGTGGACGCCCTGCTGGGGGCAGCCGGACTGGGGGACATAGGCCAGCTCTTTCCCGACTCCGACCCCAGGCACAAAGACCGCTCCAGCCTGGAATTCCTGGAAGAGACGGCCCGGCTTCTGGACGAGAAGGGCTTTCAGATCATCCACATTGACGCCACCCTGGTCCTGGAGAAACCCAGAATCAACCCTTACAGAGAGGCCATGAAAGAGAGGATGGCCAGGGCCCTGGCCATCCCTCCCAGGAGTATAAACATAAAGGCCACCACTACAGAGGGCCTGGGCTTCACGGGCAGGAGAGAAGGAGTGGCCGCCTACGCCGTGGCCACCATCAAGGGGAAAAGATGAAACCCCACCCCTGGCTTCCCCAGGAGAATAGCCCCCCTATCTTCGCCGGCCCCCCGGATCCAGCGTAAAGCGTGACACCAAGGTCAAGGCCACCTTTTGGGGAGCCCCCACTTGCCCCGGGGGGAGTTGTGAAGTATGCTCACCGACTCTTTCAAGTAGAATCGGAGGAGAGAGAACAGAGCATGAGGTTCCTTCCCGTAGGCATAAAACTGAGAGGGAAGAGGGTACTCCTGGTGGGGGGAGGGCAGGTGGCCTCCAGAAAGGGAAAGAAGGTGTTAGCCGCCGGGGGGCACCTGGCTGTCCTCTCTCCTGAACTGAGCAAACCCCTCCTGGACCTCTACCTCAAAGGATGCCTGGGGTGGATACCCACGGAGTTCAGGGAGGATCTCCCCCTGGCCCCCCATCTGGTCATCGCGGCCACTCCCCACAGGGAGGTGAACGCCAGGGTATGGGCACACTTCAAGAGCAAAGGGGCCCTGGTCAACACCGTGGACGATCCCGAGAAGTGCGACTTCATCTTCAGCGCAATCACCCGGTTTCCGGAGTTTACCGTGGCCGTCACCACCCAGGGGAGCCACCCTGGAGTGGCGGCAAGGATAAGGGGCTTCCTGGAAGACCACAGGGAGGAACTGGAGAGGGAGGTCCTCAAGGGCAAGAGGCCGGAAGGGAAAGGAAGGGATCCGGGAAAGGTGATCCTGGTGGGGGCCGGTCCCGGGTCATGGGACCTGCTCACCGTCAGGGCCCTCACGGAAATCAAGAAGGCGGACGTCATCATAAAGGACTACCTGATCCCCGAGGAGGTGGTGAGAAACTCCGGGACCGGAGCCAGAGTGGTCAACCTCAGCAGGCATAGACCCGGGGACAGGGCGGCAGGGGAAGAGAGACAGAACTACATCAACGAATTGATGGCGGGCCTCGCCATGGAAGGGAAAAGGGTGGTGAGGCTGAAATGCGGAGATCCCTTCGTCTTCGGGAGGGGAGGGGAGGAGGTCTCCTACCTGG
>JALUVF010000066.1 GCA_027020915.1 bacterium | reverse complement strand
AAGAGGGTGAAGCGAATGCCGTGGCTGGCCAACACCTCCAGGGTTTCGGTGTCCACGGCCATCTCGGGTATCCACATGCCCTCCGGGGTACGGTTGAATCTGAGCTGAAAATCCCTCACCCCCCAGACCACCTGGACCTCCTTGTCCTCCCTTTTGGCCAGGGGCATTATTATGTGGTTGTAGCACTGGGCCAGAGCGTTTCCGTGTCCTCTGGCCCTGAGGCTGGCCCTGTCCCCTTCAAGGATCCTTCGGTATATCTCAGGGGCCTTTCGGATCATCCAGGCCAGGAGGGTGGGTCCGAAGTTGAAGCTTATGAGAGGGTAGTTGGGCCCGTTTTCGGCGTAGCATTCCCGGGCGATACGCTCGTTCCAGTCGTGGTAAGGGGATGCCGAATTTTGGCGTTCCACCTCATGAAGCCAGGGGTTCTCCCTTGGGGGCTGGTAGAAGTGGCCATGGAGAGTGAAGGCCTTCATGGTACTGGCTCTTTTCTCCCTTTCCTCTCCACCATCTCTTTGACCAATCGAATCTCTTCCTCCCGGGTGGAAACCTCCCCTTTGAGACGGGCCGTCAGCAGGGTGTTGAGGATCTCGGAAAAGATGGGACCCGGCTCTAGTCCCATGGCCACCAAGTCTTTGCCTGACAGGGCCGTCTTCACTTTCCGCAGGTGGGTGAGGTAGAGGGAGACGGCCTTCTTCACCTCCTCTTTCGGCGAGTAGGCCATGGTGTATAGGAGGGTCTCCAGGGCCAGGGGCTTGAAGAGCCTGTAAACCTGAGACGGATCCAGTCTACTGGTGGAGAGGATCCTCACCGCATGGGGGGTCTTTTCGTGGGCTTCCACCAGGACTCTGGCGTACTTTTTTGGGATGGAGAGCCTTTTAGAGAGGCCCTTCACCTCCCGGGTGGAGAGGTCCTTGAAGAGGGCTGCCATGTACACGATCCACGTGGCGGCCTTCTCCTCCATGAAAAGGAGCTCGTACCAAGCCAGCACTTCATCCACCCGGAGGAAGAGGCGACGGATCTCGGGAGTGAGGCGGAGCTGGGGATGGATGAAGGGCAGGAGACCCAGCTTCTCCATGCGCTCCACCATCCTCAAAGGCTCCTTCTCGGACAGCATCTGCCTCAACTCCGAATAGAGCCTCATCCCGGATACCCTATGAAAGAGGCCCTGTTTCACTGCCTGTTTTATCAGCCTCTCTGTCTGTCCCCCAATTCTGAAGCCGTAGCGCTGCTCGAAGCGCACAGCCCTGAAGGCCCTGGTGGGATCCTCCACGAAGCTGAGGCTGTGGATCACCCTTATAACCTTCTCTTTTAGGTCCTTCTGGCCTCCGAAGTAGTCTATGAGAGTGAATGCTTCCGGCCTGTTCAGTTTAATGGCCATGGCGTTGATGGTGAAGTCCCGACGGTACAGATCTCTCTTGATGGACCCCTCCATCACCTCCGGCAGGGCTCCCGGTTTCTCGTAGTACTCCATGCGGGCTGTGGCTACGTCTATCTTCCTCCCGTTGGGCAGAACCACCACTGCCGTCTTGAAACGCTCGTGTTTGTTGGTTCTTCCCCCCAAGGCCCGGGCAAGGGCGTCGGCATAGATCAAGCCGTCTCCCTCCACCACTATGTCCAGATCCAGGTTGGGCACCCTCAGGAGGAGGTCCCTCACGAATCCTCCTACCAGGTAGGCGTTATACCCCAACTCCTCAGCCACTTTTCCCCCTTGCTGGACCACATCCCATAATTCCCGTGGCAGGCGCTCCTTCATGAGAACCTTCACGTTCTTCACAAAAGGTTCCCGCCCATCCTTTTTCAGGGGCCTGGGCTTGGTGGATAGATCTCGATAGAGGGCCCTGAGGAGCTCCCCCCGGGTGACCACCCCCACCACCCTTCCCCGGTCCACCACCGGGACCATGCGCTGTCCCTTCTCCAGCATGATCTCCTCCAGCTCTTCCACAGGGGTATCCGAAGAGACGGTCTGGAAATCAGTGGTCATGTAGTCCTGGACGGGGGCCTCGTGGAGCCTGTGGTAGATGGCCTTCTCCACCGTCTGACGGGTGATAATCCCCAGGAGTTTCCCCCTGTCCATGACCAGGAGGGAATTGATATTAAACCTCACCATGGTCTTCTCCGCCTCCAGGATGCTCACCAGGGGGGAGACACTTATGGGAGGCGTGGTCATGATATCCCTGGCCCTTCTGGCAGAAACCAGGTGGTCTTTCAGCAGCTGTAGAAGCTTCTCTTTCACCTGAACCAGGGTGAGGTCCTTGATGACGGCAGATGCGGCTGTGGGATGTCCTCCCCCCCCGAACTCCCCGGCAATGGCCCCCACATCCACCGCTTCTATCCTGCTCCTGGCGATGAGGGTGATTCTATCGTCCATCCTGGCCAGGACGAAGAGGACGTTTAGGTTTTCCATGTCCTTCAGTTTGTGGGCCAGAATGGCCAGGTCTCCCACATACTTTTCCCTGGAAATGGCGGTGATGGCAACGTCTATGCCCCTGATGGTGTGGATCTGGGTGTTCTGAATCATTTCATTGAGGAGTTCCACCTGTTCTGCCGTCAGATCCCTCTTCACATAGTCGGAGACCAGGTTGAGATCGGCCCCCTGGGTCATGAGGAAAGCGGCGGCCTCCATATCCCTGGGAGTGGTGGAGTTGAAGGTGAATGACCCTGTATCTTCGTATATGCCCAGGGCCAGGAGGGTGGCCTCTTCGGGGCTCAAGGGGATGCCCCTCTTTCTGAAGATCTCTACAAAGAGGGTGGTGGCTGCCCCCACGTTATCTACCACTTCCAGGTCCCCCTGAATATCCTGGGGATGAGCTGGATGATGGTCATAGATGTGGACCTTGGCCTTGCCCAGGTCCAGCACCTTGGCCAGTTCCCCGATACGCTCCTTGAGTTTAGTGTCTACGATGACCATCAGGTCCACCTCCTGGGGATCTATCTGGGAGGAACTGAGAAACTCCAGGGCGAAAGGGGACTCCTTGAGATAGTCCCTCACTTTCTTCTCCTGGGAGCCGGGAAAGACGAGGTGGGCCTGGGGGTAGAGCTTCTTGGCCGCAACCATACAGGCCAGAGCGTCGAAGTCGGCCATTATGTGAGACGTAATGATCTGCATCCGTGCTAAGATAACGGTCCCTTCCTTTTTGTGCAATCCTCCCTTTTTACTCTCCGTAAACCTTTTTTAGTTGTTGAACTACCCTCTCCAGATATTCTATAAGGAAATTTAACATTTTTTGGAGGTAGGGCTATGAACAGGGTGAAGAAGGAAATTATAAAGGTGTTTATCTTTATTCTTGGAGTCTTCCTCTTCACCTTTCCCTTTACCTCCTCCCATGGGGAGGAGGTGTATAGAATAGGGGCCATATTTGCCGTTACGGGTCCCGCTGCTTGGCTGGGGGACCCTGAGAAGAAGGCTGTAGAACTCCTGGTGGAGAGGTTGAACAGGCAGGGTGGAATTCAAGGGAAGAAGGTGAGGGTGGTCATATACGACACCCAGGGGGATCCTCAGATAGCAGTCCTCAAGGCCAGGGAGCTGGTGACCAGGGACAGGGTCATGGTCATCCTGGGCCCCAGCCGCACCCCCACTTCGGCGGCCGTTATGAAGGCCCTACAGCTGGACAGGGTGAATACCCGGTTTAAGGTACCCATGGTGAGCTGTGCCGCCGGTCGCATCCTCACCCAGCCCGTCAAACCGTGGGTCTTCACCACTCCCCAGACCAACGCCCTGGCCGCTGAGAAGGTGATAGAGTATCTGTCGAGAAAGGGGGTCAAGCGGGTGGCCGTGGTTTACGTCTCCAACGAATTTGGAGAGGACGGGTACAACAACCTCAAAAGGCTGGCTCCCAAGTACGGTGTACAGATCGTGGGTACCGAGACCTATGGAGGCAAGGACAGGGACATGACAGCCCAGCTCACCAGGCTGGCTGCTCAGAAGCCGGGGGCCATCATCAACTGGAGCGTGGGGCCCACCTCTGTGATCGTCACCAAGAACTTCAAACAACTGGGCCTGGACAAGAAGGGCATCCTTCTGGTCATGAATCATGGTCAGGGGAACATCAAGTATATCCAGCTCTGTGGGAAGGCCGCTGAAGGGGTGGTTCTCCCCTCGGGCAAGATTTTGGTGGCCCGGGATCTATCCAGGACCGATCCCCAAAAGCCTGTGCTCATGAGATTCAAAGAGCTGTATGAGAAGACCTACAGTGAACCGGTATCCCATTTTGCCGGTCATGCCTATGATGCCCTCATGCTGGTGGCTGAGGCCATAGAGAAGGGAAGGGTGAAACCCGGGGATGGAGCAGCCCTGAGGAAGGCTCTGGAGACCGAGACATCGGGCTTCGTGGGGATAGATGGGATATTTCGCTACAGTCCCCAGGACCACAATGGCCTCTCCATCGACGATCTGGTCATGCTTAAAGTGGCCCATGGCCGATTTATTTTGGCCCGGTAGGGCCCTTTCCCGGTTTTGTCTGAAAGAACACACTATTAAAACTTTTGAGGAGGAAAGGGATGAGAAGGATAATTGTAGCCTTGCTGGCTTTGGTCATAGGGATAGTGTGGTGTGGACGGCCCTTACAGGCCAGAGAGAGGGTGTACAGGATAGGAGCCGTGTTTGCCGTCACGGGTCCCGCTGCTTGGCTGGGGGACCCTGAGAAAAAGGCCGCCAAGCTGGTGGAGAGGGAGATCAATGCCAGGGGAGGGATAAACGGCGTCAAGGTGGAGGTTCTGGTCATGGACACCCAGGGAGCCCCCCAAATGGCAGTGCTCAAGGCCAGGGAACTGGTGACCAAGAGGAGGGTCATGGCCCTTATAGGGCCCAGCCGTACTCCCACTTCCGCGGCCATCATGAAGGCCCTCCAGCTGGACAGGGTGAACCCTCGCTTTAAGGTACCCATGGTGAGCTGTGCCGCCGGTCGCATCCTAACCCAGCCCGTCAAACCGTGGGTCTTCACCACCCCCCAGACCAACGCCCTGGCCGCCGAGGCCATCTTGAAGTACCTTTCAGGCAGGGGGATCAAGCGAGTGGCCGTGGTTTACGTCTCCAACGGATTCGGGGAGGATGGGTACGACAATCTCAAGGCCTTGGCCCCCAAATATGGCGTTAAGATCATAGGTACCGAGACCTATGGAGGCAAGGACAGGGACATGACGGCCCAACTCACCAAGCTGGCTGCTCAGAAACCGAAGGCCATCATCAACTGGAGCGTGGGTCCCACCTCTGTGATCGTCACCAAGAACTTCAAACAACTGGGTCTGGATAAGAAGGGCATCTTTCTGGTCATGACCCACGGCCAGGGGAACATCAAGTACGTAGAGCTCTGCGGTGGGGCCGCCGAAGGCGTGATTCTTCCTGCTGGCAAGATCCTGGTGGCCCAGTACCTGCCTGACACCGATCCCCAGAAGAAGGTCCTCATGAAATTCAAAGAAGACTATGAAAAGACTTACAAGGAGCCTGTGTCCACCTTTGCCGGTCATGCCTATGATGCCCTCATGCTGGTGGCCGAGGCCATAGAGAAGGGAAAGGTGAGACCCGGGGACGGGGCAGCCCTGAGGAAGGCCCTGGAGACCGAGACATCGGGTTTCGTGGGTATAGATGGGATATTCCATTACAGTCCCCAGGACCACAATGGCCTGTCACCAGAGGATATGGTGATGCTCAAAATCGTGAATGGTACCTTCCAGTTGACCAGATAGCCGGCTTTATGGCTAGTTAGGGGGCGCGGGGTAACCCGGCCCCCTTTCTGATGGCAATTAGGAGGTAGTTTTGGCTCAACTGATCCAGTACATCTTCGCGGGACTCACCATGGGGGTGATCTACGCCCTGACAGGAGTAGGGTTCAACCTCATCTACAACGCCACAGGGGTGATCAACTTTGCCCAGGGCGAATTTGTCATGCTGGGGGCCATGTTCCTCTACACTCTTCAGGAGGTCCTCCAATGGCCTCCCCTCCTTTCCCTGCTTCTGGTCTTCCTTCTGGGAGGGGTGGTGGGGGTGGTGTTCGAATACACCGTGGTGAAACCCCTCGTTCGTCTGGGGGTCATCACCGTCATCATCGGTACTATAGGAGCTTCGGTGGTCCTTAAGGGAGGGGCCATGCTGGTTTGGGGGAAGAACGCCCTGGCTGTGGAACCCCTCATCTCCGAGAAGCCCATGGCCTTCCTGGGGGCCTCCCTCAATACCCAGGTGCTGGTGGTCCTGGCAGTTACAGCCCTTGCAGTGGCCGTTTTCTGGTACTTTTTTGGATTCACCATCCTGGGCAAAGCCATTCAGGCCTGTTCGGTGAACCCTCTGGCCGCCCGTTTGACGGGCATTCCTGTGGAGAGGATGATCACCCTCTCTTTCTTTCTCAGTGGTGCCTTCTCCGCCCTGGCCGGGGGGCTTATCGCCCCCATCACCCTGGCGGAATACGACATGGGAACCATGCTGGCCCTCAAGGGTTTCTGTGCCGCCATCATCGGGGGCCTGGGGAACAACCCAGGGGCCATGATAGGGGGGCTCCTGTTAGGGGTTATGGAAGGCCTGAGCGCTGGATATCTCTCTTCTGGTTACAAAGACGCCCTGGCCTTCCTGGTCCTTATTCTGGTCCTCTTCTGGCGCCCTGAGGGCCTCATCACCCGGGGAAAGGGAGAGCGAGTGTGAAAGGGGATTACCTCATTCTCCTCTTGCTGGCCCTGGTGGCTTTCATCCTACCCCTGATTCTCCCTGGCGACTACTATGTGGAGGTCTTCCTCTTCATGGGTATCAATGTCCTGGTGGCCCTGGGTCTCTCCCTACTCATGGGATACGCCGGGCAGATCTCCCTGGGCCATGCCGGTTTCTATGGTTTGGGGGCCTACATCTCTGGGGCCCTCACTGCCCACCTGGGATGGCCCGTGCCACTGGCGGCCACTGTGGCCATTCTGGCCACGGCCCTGGTGGCTGCTGCAGTGGGCTGGCCCACCCTGCGTCTCAAGGGGCACTACCTGGCCATGGCTACCCTGGGCCTGGGTATCATCCTTTACATCCTCTTTGTACAGCTCAGGGGCGTAACCGGGGGGGCCTCGGGCCTGTCGGGTATCCAGCCCGTCCATGTGGGTCACTACTATCTGGACACCCCCCGTCGTTATTGCTACCTGGTCTGGTCCCTGGTGGTTCTGGCCTTCTTTTTCTCCATCAACCTGGTGAGGTCCAGGACGGGCCTGGCCTTGAAGGCCCTTCATTACAGCGAGGTGGCGGCAGCCACTCTCGGTATAGACGTAGCCCGGTACAAACTCCAGGTTTTCGTCTTTTCCTGTGTCCTGGCCGCTCTGGGTGGCGTTCTCTACGCCCACTACATCACCTTCATCAGCCCCGAGACCTTTGGATTCATGTACTCCATTAAACTGGTGGTCATGATCGTCCTGGGAGGCATGTATTCCCTGTGGGGGGCCCTTCTGGGAGGGGCCTTTCTCTCCCTGCTGCCCGAGGTTCTCCATCGCCTGGAAGATATGGAGGTGGTGGTCCACGGCCTTATTCTCCTTCTGGTTCTCATATTCCTTCCCGGAGGATTGGTGGGCCTCATCCAGAAGATAGGGGAGAGGATCCGTGGTAGTTCTTGAGGCCAGTGATGTGAGAAAGTCTTTCGGCGGTGTAAAAGCCCTGAAAGGGGTGGACGTCACCGTTCAGGAGGGCACCATCACGGCCCTCATTGGACCCAACGGGTCAGGCAAGACCACCCTTTTCAATCTCCTTTCCGGGGTATTGCCCATGGACCGGGGCCAGATCACCTTTCTGGGACATGAGATAGGTCATTGGCCTGCCCATAAAAGGGCCGCTCTGGGCATGGCCAGGACCTTTCAGAACCTCCAGATCTTCCAGGAGATGACGGTCCTGGAGAACATCATGGCGGGGGGATTCCGCCATACCACCTCGGGTTTTCTGGCAGGAGGGTTTTCCCTGCCCAGAGTCAGAGGAGAGATGAAGTCGTTGCGGGAAAAGGCCATGGTTCTGGCCAGTGATCTGGATCTCACCCCCTACCTCCATAAACATGCGGGTGAGCTGCCCTTCGGCATCCAGAGGAAGGTGGAGATTGCCCGGGCCCTGGCCCTGGAGCCCAGGCTTCTCCTTCTGGACGAACCGGCGGCGGGGCTCACTACCAAAGAGACCCTGGCCCTGGGCCGTTTCATCCATGGGCTGAAAGAGAAGGGCATCACCGTCTTTTTGGTGGAGCACGACATGGATCTGGTCATGGGCATATCCGATTGGGTCATTGTCCTCAATTTCGGCCAGAAGATCTACGAAGGCACACCCCTGGCCGTAAAGAGGGAGAGGGCCGTCATCAAGGCATACCTGGGGGAGAGGCGTGCTAAGGGTTAGGGGGCTCAAGGTCTTCTACGGTCGTATCCAGGCGGTCAAGGGGGTGAGCTTTCACGTCCACAGGGGGGAGACTGTGGCCTTTATAGGGCCCAACGGTGCGGGAAAGAGCTCCGTACTCATGGCCCTTTCGGGAGTGGCCAAAAAGGAGGGGGAGATCTTTCTGGAGGATAGGGACATCTCCCGCCTCTCCCCTTATGCCCTGGTGAAGAAGGGCATTATCCAAGTCCCCGAGGGGCGCCAGGTCTTCTCCAGTCTCACCGTGGAGGAGAATCTCCTTCTGGGTGGTTTCCCCAAGAAGGGCGACAGGATTTGGATGAAGGAGACCATGGAATGGGTCTACCACCTCTTTCCCCTTCTGGCGGAAAGGCGGAGGCAGCTGGCAGGGTCCCTGTCCGGGGGAGAACAGCAAATGCTCGCTCTGGGCAGGGCCCTCATGGGTGATCCCAGGATTCTCCTCCTGGACGAGCCCAGTTTAGGGCTGGCCCCGGTGATAGTGGAAGAGATATACAATACCTTGAGGGAGCTAAGGGGAGAGCGTTCTATGTCTATAGTGTTGGTAGAGCAGAATGCTCCCCTGGCCCTGGAGTTCGCCCACAGGGCCTATGTCATGGAGTCGGGTACCGTGGTTCTCTCGGGGGAGACGGAGATGCTCATGTCTGACGACACGGTCCTGGACGTCTATCTGGGCCGGGCCCGGGAGGACTTCTTCGACTAGGGGGAGAGTATGAAGTGGATGTGGAATCCCAAGTTTGAGGCCATGGATAGGGAGGAGTTGGAACAGATTCAACTGGAACGCCTCCAGGCCACCCTCCATCATGCCTATAGGCACGTACCTTTCTATAGAGAACTCTTCGACGGAGTGGGGCTGGGACCTGGGGATATCATGAGGGTTGAGGATCTCAGGGAGGTGCCTTTCACCACCAAAGAGGATCTCCTCCAGGGATTTCCCTATTCTTTCTTTGCTGTGCCTATGAGCAAGGTGGCCAGAATCCACACCAGCAGCGGCACCACAGGGAAACCCATAGTGGTGGGCTACACCAAGAGGGACCTTCAGTACTGGGCCCACCTCAATGCCCGGACCCTTATGGCCGGGGGGCTGGGAGAGAGAGACGTCCTCCAGATCTCCTTCAACTACGGTCTCTTCACGGGGGGATTCGGTTTTCACGCCGGGGCGGAACTCCTGGGAGCCACGGTCATTCCCGCATCGGCCATGAGCATTACCCGGCAGATCAACATCATGACCAACTTCAAGGCCACGGCCCTGGTGAGCCTTCCCTCCCACGCCCTGCGTATAGGCCATCGTCTCCAGGAGATGGGAGTAGATCCCCGGGGGCTCTCCTTGAAAGTGGGCTTCTTCGGGGCCGAGCCCTGGTCCGAGGCCACCCGGAAACAGATAGAGGAACACCTCATGATCAAGGCCCTGGACAACTACGGCCTGGCGGAGGTGGGGGGACCGGGGGTCTCTTATGAGTGCGAATATCGCAATGGGCTCCACATCAGCGAGGACCATTTCTATCCCGAGATCATAGACCCTGGGACGGGGGAAGTCCTGGAGCCCGGCCAGGAGGGAGAGCTGGTCCTCACCACCCTCACCAAGGAGGCTTTCCCTGTGTTGCGCTTCCGCACGGGAGACCTCACCTCCCTCAACTACAAACCCTGTGAATGCGGCCGTACCTTGGTGCGCATGAACCGGGTGAAGGGCAGGGTGGATGACATGATCATCATCAGGGGAATCAACTTCTTTCCCAGCCAGATAGAAGACGTTCTCCTCTCTTTCGATGTGGGTCCCAGTTACCTCATCAGGCTTTACAGGGAAGAAGGACTGGATCAGGTAGAGATCCAGGTAGAGAGTATCCTCACAGATGATAGGGAAAGAGAGGCCCTGGCCAGGAGGATTGAAAGGGACTTGGCAGAAAAGCTGGGGTTGGAGATGGTGGTTACCTTGGTGGCTCCCGGCAGTATAGAAGCTTCCAGGGACAAGCAGCAGGTGGTGGTGGACGAGCGGGAGATTTAGCTACCATAACAGAACCATGCAGAAGTGGGGCCAGGAGCCGTCATCCAGGGGGCCGTTCTCCCATCCCGCCTTCTTCACCGTGCTGGATACATCGATGCCGCAGGCCTCCATGGAGGGATAGGCCCGGTCGGGATACTTACAGTTCAGGGGATCACACTCCTTGCACAGGTAGCATCTCCCCGAACCCATGGGAAAGGCCTTGAAAAGGTGCTGGGAGTATAGCCAGAGCATGACATCCACCGCCAGTTTGGTGGCGTCCGTGTGGGAAGGGGCCTTCATGAGGAGGACCTCCTCGTACTCGGCCAGGACCTTCTTGGTGGTCTCGGGGTCTGGAGAATAGGGTGGGCACGTTTTCCATTTTCCGTAGTCGGGACAGCCATACATGCACTTGAGTCTCACCCAGTGGGCCACCACCACCGCCGATGCGGGAACAACGATGGCGTCCAGGGCACCCAGCTCCCGGGCCTTGGCCAGAAGGGTCTCTTCGTCCACCATGGGCCTTTTTTAGTCTCTGACAGGGGGCAAAGCAACGGCCTCTAGGCTAGAGTACTATGATGCTGTACCCTTCTTCTATATACCTGAGCATACTGGGATGGCCCGTCATCTCTCTGCAAAAAGGCAACTCTTGAGCCTCCAGTCTCTCGTAGGCCCCGGATTTAATTGCACATGCTTCGCACACACAATCGATTATGCCAAGGTCTTTAGTTTTAGCGTATAAGTTGTAAAATGGGCTTTCGGTGTCCGAGAACTTTGCTACCAGTTCCGTGGCATCACCTTCTATTATGAGTTTCACGTCGTATCCCTTCTCTTTCATGTCAATGACATTGAGCAAAGCGTGCACGAAAGTCATTGTCGTTCCGTTAAAGGCGAAAAACGCAATTTTCGTGTTCATTTCCTACCCTCCTGAGTCTTTTGATCCATTATAATAACCCCTATCAATTTGTAAACCGCCAGAAGAGACATGGGTTTAAGAAGAGACTCCTTAAATGAGACTGCGCTTTGACCACGCCTCCCGTTACTGGGTACTGTGGCCGTGGTCCTTTAGGGGGACTTGGAAGGAATACCTGTCATGGGACCTCCCGTATTCTACTGCAAGCACTCCCTGGGGCCATTGGTCCTTTCAAACTTGAAAGATGGGCTGCCAGCCATGAAATTATAGAGAGCAAGGATCAACTTTCTGGAGAGTTCCCGGATGAAGAAGGCCCGGCCCTGGGAAGAATTGGTCGTTGAAGACCCCGTCTTGTGCTCTCAGTGCGGGGGTATGTGCTGTCAATCCTATCCCGGGCTATACCTGCATCCATCCCAATTTGTTGAGGCCTGGAGATTTAGGCCTGGGAGAAGACGTCTGGGGGCACTATTTAGACGGGTTCCCCTGGAGATGAAGGTTTGTATGGGAGTACCCATTCCCAGACCCCGGTCCACAGGAAAAGGGTGTGTCTTTCTCGGCTTCCATGGATGCCTGCTGCCCAGGGAGAAGAGGCCTCTGGAATGCCTGATCCTCGTTCCCAGGGAGGAGACCCTTATGGAGGGCGAGATCCTGTGCCAGCGGCCAAGGGAGTTGAGGTACGTCCAGTGTTTCAATGACTGGAGAGGGTTTTACCAGGATCATGCCCTGTGGGATGAAGCCTGGAGTCTGGTGAGGGGGGATGCCGGGAATGGGGCAGCCCCCCCTTTCTTGACTTACTCCCCGGCCAAACCTATCTTTAACCACGGCATGAAGGTCTTCATCAGGACATACGGTTGCCAGATGAACGTCCACGATTCGGAGAAGCTCTTGGGGGTCCTTGCTACCATGGGCTACAGCCCCGTTGCCTCGGAGGAAGAGGCCCACCTGGTGATCCTTAACACCTGCGCTGTAAGGGAGAAGGCGGAGCATAAAGTCTACAGCGAGCTGGGCAGATTGAAAAGGCTGAAGAGGAACGGCGTGCTCATAGGGGTCTGCGGATGCGTGGCCCAGAAGGAGGGCAAGGCCCTGCTGGAGAGGGTGCCCTTTGTAGACTTCGTCATGGGCCCCAGGAGTATCTACTCCCTGCCCCAGGTTCTGGAGGAGGTGAAACGGGGACACAGGGTGGTGAATACCCAGC
Source organism: bacterium (assembly GCA_027020915.1). Lineage (GTDB taxonomy): Bacteria > Thermosulfidibacterota > Thermosulfidibacteria > Thermosulfidibacterales > B14-G1 > B14-G1. The sequence continues at coordinate 34,776 of JALUVF010000066.1, read as the reverse complement.
TCAACGGTTCCTGCATCACCTCTTTGGAGCTACCTGTCTTCAGGCAGGATCCCTACCGGGCCTACGTTACAGTCATGGAGGGGTGCAACAACTTCTGCGCTTATTGTGTGGTGCCCTATACCCGGGGACGGGAGGTGAGCAGACCCAGTGCCGAGATTGTGGACGAGGTGAAGAGGCTGGCAGATGAGGGGTATCTCGAGGTGACCCTTCTGGGGCAAAACGTCAACTCCTACGGCAGGGGTTTGGATGAAAAAATAGACTTTCCTGGCCTCCTGGAGAAGGTTCACCAGGTGGAAGGCATTCGTTGGATCAGATTCATCACCTCCCACCCAAGGGACTTCTCCGAGAGACTGGTGAAGACCATAGCCCAGCTTCCAAAGGTGTGCGAATACATCCATCTCCCTGCCCAGGCGGGTTCCAACAGAGTGCTGGAGCGCATGGGCAGGGGTTACACCCGGGAGGAATACCTGGAGAAAGTGGCCTTGATCAGGGAATACCTCCCAGATGTGGCCCTCACTTCCGACTTTATTGTGGGCTTCCCCGGGGAGACAGAGGAAGACTTTGAACTCACCCTGGACCTGGTGAAGGCGGCCCGTTACGAAGGTATCTTCGCCTTTCGCTACTCGGTGCGGGAGGGAACCCGGGCTGCCCGGTGGGAGGACGACGTGCCCCTGGCGGTGAAGGGGAGGCGCTTGAGCCAGCTCCTCCAGCTCCAGGATGGTATCACCGAAGAGTTGAGCCGCTCTTACCAAGGGAAGGTGATGGATGTGCTCTTCCATGACTGGAGGGAGGGCGTCCTGGAGGGCAGGACCCGAACCAATAAGATTGTGACGGTACCCGGGAACAGAGAGCATCTGGGGACCATAAAGAGAGTGAGAATAGGGGAGACCAGAATGTATCAGCTCTTGGGCACCCTGGCAGAAGGAGGTGATACTATATGATCCGGATGAAGGTGGCCAAAATCATCCTTGACCCCGTCACCAACTCACCCATTGTAATCCTGAAGGATCTTGAGGAGAGAAAGGCTCTCCCCATCTGGATTGGCCTCTTCGAGGCCAACGCCATCGCCATGGAACTGGAAAAGGTGTCTACTCCCAGGCCCATGACCCACGATCTCATCAAGGGCATCCTGGAGTCTCTATCTACAGAGGTGAAGAAGATTGTAGTGGATAACCTGGTGGACAACACCTTCTATGCTACTATATATCTCTCCACCCCCGAGGGCCAGGAGGTGCAGATAGACTCCAGGCCCAGCGACGCCATAGCCCTGGCCCTGAGAACCAATGCCCCCATCTATGTGAAGCAAGAGGTGATTACCAGGGCCAAGAGCTTCGATCTCACCCAGGAGAGTGATCTGTTGAGGGAGTGGCTGGAGAGTCTAGACCCGGAGGACTTTGGTAAGTATAAAGTCTGAATATGGAGGAGAGCCACCATAGTGCCAGGGTGAAGAAGGAAGAGGAATTCCTCTCCATTCTGTCCCATCTACAGGAACTGTCCTCTCCTGGAGAGATCTTCTCCGTTCTTCTAAGGAGGACAGTTGAAAATTACGGGTTTTTCTCTGGATGGATCCTGAGCCTGGATGGGGGAGAGCTGAAGCCAATAGATGAATACCCTCCTCTGGAAGCCCAAAAGGAGGAGAGCCTCACCCATATTCTCCCTCCTATGGAGAGTCTCATGGGAGTGGAGACCCTGAGGCACAAGGACCACCTCTTTGTGGTGGTGCCGTTAAGATCCAGGAAGGAGTGCCTAGGAGTCCTTGTCCTGAAAGGCGATGTGCCGCCTGCCCCCCAGATCCTCCGGGACTTAAGTGCCCTGGGAGTGGTGGCGGGGGGATGCATAGTGAAGGGCAGGAGGGATATCCAGCGTATCAAGAGCCTGGGATTCCTGGTGAAGTCTGAGAGGAAGGGCAAGGGTCTCCTCCTCCTGGAGAGCCTGGAAGAGATAAAGAGCCAAGTACAGAGAGATATGAGAGAGCTGGTGGGGTGCCAGGGCACCCTCCTGGCCCCTGTATCCTATAACCGCTGGGCCCTCTTGGGTTTCAAGGGGGAAGAGATGAGGGCCCTGGCTCAGAAGGCCATAGAAACCCGGTGCCCGGTCCACTGCCAGGGCAGGGTGCTATTCCCCCTGGTGTCCAAAGGGAACCCCCTGGGCTTCCTGGTGGTGGAAGGGGAAGAGAAGCTGGAGGGGAAGAGGGGAGGGTTGGAGATATACGTCTCTTCCCTGACTCAAGCCCTGCAAAAAGTGTTGGATGGGGCTATCCTCAAGGAAAGGTACCGGGGTATGGTTGTCAGTCCCCTTTTGGGCCTCTTTCAGCTGGACGAGGAGGGCCACATTTCCTTTGTGAACACCACCCTGGCCCTCACTCTGGGCTATCCCATGAAGGAGGCCAGGGACCTGGTGGGCAGGCCCTTCCACCAACTGGTCCATCCTTCATCGCGCCCCCTGGTGGTAGAGAGGCTCCAGGCCCAGCTGAAAGGGGAAGAGAGGCCCAGGATCCACCAGATCACCCTGGCTGACAAAGAGGGAAGCCCCGTGCCCATGATGGTGAGTACCGTGCCTATCACCCTTCCAGGGAAAGGGAGGGGCATTCTGGGGGTGGCTATAGATATCACAGAGAAGGAGCGCCTTTTAGAAGATCTGTCTCAGCGCAACAAGGAACTGGAGAGCTTTGCCTACTCAGCAGCCCATGAACTCAGGGGCCCCATTGTCTATCTGAAGAGGGTGGTGGCCCAGCCTTCTCTAGAAGACTTCCCCATGGAAGAACTCAAATGGGCCGTAAATCGCCTGGAATCCACCTTGAAACACCTCACGGCCTACTCCCTCATGGACAACAAGGAGGTGGAACTGGAGAGGATATCTCCTTACCTGCTGGTGGAGAGCATCTGGAAGGATCTTGCCCGGGAGGTGGGTATCACCATGGACATTGCCATAAACCTCCCCCCCGTAATCAGGACGGATCCTTTCCTGCTGGAGCTCATCTTCAAAAACCTTCTAAGGAACGCCTTCAAGTACGGTATCAAGGGCAGTCCGCCCCTGGTGGAGGTTGGCTATGCCAGAAAGAGGGGAGAGCTTCTCTTTCACGTGAAGGACTACGGAGAGGGTTTCCCACCGGACAAGGCCCAGGAGATCTTTAAACCCTTTGTCAGGCTTCACGCCAGCAAGAAGGGGACGGGTTTGGGGCTCACCATTGCCAAAAAGGCCGTGGAGAAACTGGGGGGAACGATCTGGGCGGAAGGTGCACCGGGTAAGGGAGCCACCTTCTACTTCACCCATCCCATTTTTTAAAGGAGGAGCACCATGGGGCTTGATTTGGACCTTCTAAAGAGACTGGTGGAGACACCATCCCCGTCGGGGTTTGAGGGGAGGATCAGAGAGATCATCAAAGGGGAAATGGAGAAGGTGGCTCACGAGGTGAGAGTGGACCTTCATGGCAATGTCATGGGGGTGCTCAACCCCCAGGCCCCCATGAGGGTCATGGCAGCGGGCCACTGCGATGAGATCGGCCTCATGGTTAAGTACATAGACGATCAGGGATACATCTACTTTTCTGCCATAGGAGGGATAGATCCCGGCGTCCTGGATGGGCAGCGGGTGAGGATTCTCTCCCGAAGAGGGGAGATAGAGGGGGTCATAGGGAAAAAACCCATACACCTCATGGAGGAGAAGGACAGGGGAAAGCCTTTGAAGATTCATCAACTCTGGATAGACATAGGTGCATCCGGTGGCGAGGAGGCCAGGGATCTGGTATCCCCTGGAGATCCCGTGGTGGTGGAGGGCCGCCTTACGTCCCTTCTCAACAACCTGGTCGTGGCCCGAGGATTCGACGACAGGATCGGTGTCTTTGTTGTGGTGGAAGCCTTGAAGAGGCTTGCCCAGAGGAGGCTCCAGGTCTCTTTCTATGCCGTGGCCACCGTTCAGGAGGAGCTGGGTCTCAGGGGTGCCCGGACCAGTGCTTTTTCCATAGATCCCCAGGTGGGCATCGCCGTGGATGTGGGCTTTGCCACGGACTACCCCGAGGTGGAGAAAAAGGTGGTGGGAGACGTGAAGCTGGGTAAAGGGCCTATCCTCCACAGGGGCGCCAATATCAACCCCGTGCTCTCCAGATTCATGGAGGAGATGGCCAGGGAGAAGGGCATAGAGTATCAGCTCACAGGGGAGCCCCGGGCCACAGGGACAGATGCCAACGCCATACAGATCACCAGGGGGGGAGTGGCTACAGCCTTGGTATCCATTCCCAACAGGTACATGCACACCCCTGTTGAAGTTGTTTCCCTGAAAGACGTGGAAGGAGCCGTGGGGATTATCACCGAAACAGTGGCAGGACTCACCCCCGACATGGACTTCACCCCCCTGGGATAGGGAGGTCAATCCCCCTCTTCAAGGTCCCGGGGGGCGAGGAGGACCTCCCGGGGTTTGCTCCCCTGGGCCGGGCCTACCACGCCCTCCTTCTCCATACGCTCGATGAGCCTGGCGGCCCTGTTGTAGCCTATCTTAAGATAGCGTTGGATCATGGAGGCCGAAGCATGACCCGTTCTCACCACCAGATCCACGGCCTGGGGGTAAAGCTCGTCGTCGGCGTCTCCCACCAGCCCGTCCACGCCTCCTTCAACCAGAGGGCGAGACACAATCTCCTCGTTGAACTGGGGTTCCTCTTGCTCCTGCCAGAAGGTGGCTACCCGGAGAATCTCGTCGTCAGAGATATAGGCCCCATGGAGTCTCACCAGATCCGACGTTCCAGGAGGCAGGAAGAGCATGTCTCCAGCGCCCAGGAGCTTCTCGGCCCCCATGGTATCCAGGATGGTTCGGGAGTCCACTTTTGAGGTGACCTTGAAGGAGATGCGGCTGGGGAAATTGGCCTTGATGAGTCCCGTAATGACGTCTACCGAAGGTCTCTGGGTGGCCACTACCAGGTGGATGCCGGCTGCCCTGGCCTTCTGGGCCAGACGGGCAATGAGGGTTTCCACGTCTTTGGCCGCTATCATCATGAGATCCGCCAGCTCATCAATGACCACCACGATGTAGGGAAGGGGCTCTTCAGCCTCCCGGTTGTAGCCCTGGATGTTCCTGACCCCCTTCTCGGTGAGGAGGGTATACCGTCGCTCCATTTCCGCAACGGCCCAGTTCAAAGCCGAAGCCGCCTTCCGGGGATCGGTGATGACGGGCGTGATGAGGTGGGGTATGCCGTTGTATACAGAGAACTCCAGCATCTTGGGGTCTACCATGATGAACTTCACCTCTTGGGGAGTGGCTCTGTAAAGGATGGAGCAGATTATAGTGTTGAGTCCCACACTCTTGCCCGAGCCTGTGGCTCCAGCCACCAGGAGGTGGGGCATCTTTTTGAGATCCGCCACAAAAGGTCTGCCGAAGATGTCTTTCCCCAGGGCCATGGTGAGGGGTGAAGGAGAATTTCTGAATCTGCTTGAACCCACAATCTCCCTGAAGCATACCTCTTCCCTGTGCTCGTTGGGTATCTCTATGCCCACCACATCCCTGCCGGGGATGGGAGCCACGATTCTCACCCCCAGGGCCTTCATGGCCATGGCTATGTCGTCGGAGAGATTGGCAATCCTGCTCACCTTCACTCCGGGGGAGGGTTGAAACTCGAACATGGTCACCACCGGTCCATAGTGAATGCTCACCACTTTGCCCGTCACCCCGTAATTGGACAGCTTCTCTTCCAGAAGGGCGGCCTTCTCTTCCAGGAGGGCCCTGTCGGCCTTGTCCTTGGCGGGGGGAGGAGGGTCCAGGAGGTCCAAAGGGGGCAACCGGTACCTGCCCAGCCGACCGCCCCTCTTGGGGGCCTGCTTTACGGCAGGAGCCTCCCTGATCCTTATCTTCCTGTCTGTAGGGTGGGCAGGGGGTTTTCTTCCCGGGGGTTCCCCTTCCGACTCATACTCCCGGATGGGAGGAAGACCATTGCCTCCCCTTCTGGAGAGGACCTCCTCCAGAGTGGGGATCTTCCTCTTTTTGGATGTGGAGTGGGGAGGGGTAGAGGTAGAGATGTCTTCGTCTCCTCGAGGGTGGGCCTGGGGGATGGGGACCTCCTGGGGTGGAATCTCCTCATCCTGGATTTGGGCCTCTTCGGTCCTTCCCCACAGCAGTCTCCACACTCCCATGAACCCTTTGAAGACCTTGACCACCACCCTGTCGCCTCTGAGAACGAATCCTATACCCAGAGAGAAGAGTATCAACAGGCCTCCGAGTCCATAGGAGCCCAGGTAGTCCTCCATTTCCGTCCCCAACCAGCTCCCCAGTCTCCCCGAGACCTGGGGGTAGTGGAAGAGATGGCCAGCCAGGTCCACCACCAGGGTGGAGAGGGCCAGAGAAGCCCAGAAGGGTATGATCCACGGGCCCAACCTCAAAAGGAGGGCTAGCCCCAGGACCAAGAGGAAGGCAGAGAAAGTGTAGACTCCCCAGCCTCCCCAGTGGAGGAGCAGGGAGGCCCCCCGAATGGCCAGCTGGCCCAGGGGAGTGGTGGCCTTCAACCAGGGGGCCACCAGGAGACAGATCAAAGCCAGCCCCCCCGTGAGGAGAACCAGTATCTGGAGGGCCTTAAGGAGAACTCTCTTCTTCATGGGCGAAAGGAGGGAGAGGAGTGGCCCTTAAAACAGGACCACTCCTTTTTCAGAATTCCCGGCATATCTATAGTTTCTTAAAGCGATCCTGGAGCTTCTTCATCACCTGAGGCATGGTGGTGTACTCCATCTCCTCCAGGCTGAGTCTATGGGGTTCGAAGGGTCCATGCCTCCTCATATACTCAGTGATCTCCAGGGCCTTTTGGCGGGCGTAATCAAAGCTGGGATCGTCGAACATGTCCACGGGACCCACCAAAGCACCGTTGTTGAGCTGGAATCCTGCAGCGATGACCCTGGGGGGACCGTCGAAACGGCTGGGTGTCGCGTTCCTGAAGGAGACAGGCATGAAAGGCCCGTGATGGGAGCCCCTCATCCAGCCCTCCACCAGGTGGGGGAAGGAGAAAGGCTCCAGGACTTCTCCCACGGCGGGAAAGCCGCTCTGGGCCCTCACGATGAGCACAGGATCGTCCTTGCCCACGTATCGGCCAGCCATGATGTTGAGCCTCTGGACCGAGGCTTTGGCGGCGATTTCACCGTCCGTCTTCCTTCTCACCCCGCGGATCATATAGCGAGCAGAGGCTCCAAGAAAGACCAACAGGTCGTACATCTCCTCGGGACAGCTCATCTCGATTTTCACATTCTCGATGACGTCCAGCACGTCGAAAACGAAACCGTCGTGCATGCTGGGATCTATCACCAGACCCGCCGTGCAGAAGGGGTCGGCGAATATGCGGAAGAGGGGAAGGTTCCATGCGCCGGGAGAGGTCTTGTCGGCCATGAATACTATGACGGGTTCACTCTTCCTCTCCTCGATCTCCATCTCGGCCACCCCGGGACCCATGCCCTTCACGTTACCACTGAAGGCGTCAGCCAAGAGATCCTGGCCAGCTCCATAGAGCTTCAGGGTCTTGGCCACTTCAGTACACCTGATGAAGGTATCCCAGGCCAGCTTGTGGATGTCGGGGTCTTCCTCCCCCCGAGTGTGGGTCATGATGAGTTCGAGGTCGTCCCCACAGTAGAGAACCCTGAAATCCAAGATGAGGCCGTCGGCCTTGGCCCCGTCCAGACTTTCATGGGCGACGTCCATCACCTTGGGGTGCATATGGCTGTGACCAACGTAGCCACCAATATCCGCCTTGATAACGCTCAAGGTCACCTTCATCCTTCTTCCTCCCTCACCTTGTCATGGTTTTCCAGTCCTTCGCCCAGGGCCAGCAGAGCTGCTCCTATTACACCTCCCAGGTGTCCAAGATGGGCCAAGCGAACCTTCACCCTCTCTCGCTGCAGGGAAAGAGCCCTGCGCTCAAACTCTGAAACAGCCGGTTCTAGTAATAGCATACCGGCTTTTGATAGTCCACCACCTAATACAATCACCCGAGGGTCAAAGGCGTTGGCCAAGGCTGCTATGCCAACACCTAGGTTTTTACCCACCCACTGGAAAGCCTCCAGAGCCACTTCGTCTCCTTCTCGGGCAGCCCGGGCAATGTCTATGGCTTTGGCCCCTGGCGGGATTTTGGTGGTCCTCCCCCTCTCCTGGGACTCCTTCACCCATCTTTCCAGAGCCGTTGCCGAAGCCATGGCCTCCAGGCACCCTCTGTTGCCGCAGTTGCACGGAGGGCCTTCCATATCGATGGTGACATGACCAAATTCACCTCCGGCACCATGGGCACCGTGCCAGATGATGCCACGGTGATAGACGATGCCTCCTCCAATCCCCGTGCCCAGGGTGAGGCATAGAAGGGGTGCATGACCCTGTCCCGCTCCCCACTTCCACTCTCCCAGGGCGAAGAGATTGGCATCGTTGTCTATCTTCACCGGGAGGTAGAGCCTCTCTTCAAGGTAGGGCAAAAGGGGGAAAACACCCCATCCCGGGAGGTTGGGGGGATGATAGACCACCCCTTTCCAGGGATCCAGAGGGCTGGCCACCGCTACTCCCACGGCCTCCACCTTCATCCCCCGACTCCGGGCCCGCTGCAGCGCCCTTTCTATGAGGGGCAGGAGCCTCTTTTCCAGGACATGATCCCGCCCCATCCAGGCCTGGGTGGGGACCTCCATCACCTCTTCCCTGTCGCCCTCCTGGCTTACCAGGGCGGCCTTGATGGCTGTGCCTCCCAGGTCAACGCCCAAGGCCCATCTCATTCCTGTTTCTCCAACAGATTCTTTAAAGAGGCGGAGTAGGGGGGGCGGACGATGCCCTTTTCGGTGATGATGGCCGTCACCAACTCCTTGGGTGTCACATCAAAGGCGGGGTTAAAGGCCTGAGTACCCCGGGGACAGATCCTCCTCCCGGCTATGGTGGTCACCTCCTCCTGGTTCCTCTCTTCTATAGGAATCTCCTCTCCCGAGGAGAGGGAGAGATCCAGGGTGGAGGTGGGGGCCGCCACATAGAAGGGAATACCGTGGTGCCGGGCCAAGAGGGCCAGGGCATAGGTGCCGATCTTGTTGGCCACATCCCCGTTGGCTGCTACCCTGTCGGCTCCAACCACCACACCATCCACCATTCCTTTGGCCATAAAATGGCCGGCCATGTTGTCGGTGATGAGCCTGTGGGGAATGCCTTCCCTTTCAAGCTCCCAGGCCGTTAGCCTGGCCCCCTGGAGGAGGGGGCGGGTCTCATCCACCAGGACCAGTTCCAACAGGCCTTTCTCATGCAGGGCCCGAATCACTCCCAGAGCCGTGCCGTAGCCTCCCGTAGCCAGTGCTCCCGCATTGCAGTGGGTGAGAATCCGGGAGGTTCGGGAGAACAGGGAGGCACCTAGCTTCCCCATGGCTCTGTTGGCCTCCAGGTCCTCCTCCCAAATCCTCAAGGCTTCGGCCCTGAGCCGTTTCTTCAGCTTTTCCACGGGTAAGACCGAGGCCTTTGCCACTTCCTCCATGCGATCGAGGGCCCAGAAGAGATTCACCGCTGTGGGTCTGGTAGAAGCCAAAAGGGCCTTCTTCTCTTCTAAAAGGTTAAGAAAGCCTTCTTTGTCTCCTTCATAGTCCCTGATGCCCAGGTAGAGTCCCAGGGCAGCCGCTATGCCTATGGCTGGAGCTCCCCGGACCACCATCTCCTTTATGGCCCGGGCCACATCCTCCGCCGTGGTGCAGGGAAGGTGGCTCTCCTCCCAGGGTAGTCTCCTCTGGTCAAGAAAGATCAACGTATCATCTTCGGTGAACTTGAAGGGCACCGTCATAGCAGACCCTCCAGTTTCTCAGGCCTCAGGTTTGAAATTAGGACCTCTTTGATACGGGATTTGTGCCCTTTCGCGATCTCTACAAGGCCCTTGGAGACACCAAGGGCCTTGGCCAGCACTTCTACCAGTTCTCTATTGGCCTTGCCCTCCACGGGAGGGGCTTTCAGCCTCACCCTGAGGTGGTCTCCCTCCACTCCCTGGATTCCGGGCTTGGATGACCTGGGTACCACCTTCACCTTCACCAGGACCCCTCCTTCTGTCACCCGGTACCACGCCACGGGGAAGTCCTTCTCAGGCCAGGGTGAAAGCCAGGCGGTAGAGGAGGGGAATGAGGAGGCTCTGAATGAGGTAGACGATGAATATGGCCACCACTGGGCTGAAATCCAGACCCCCTATGGGGGGGATCATACGCCTTATGGGTTTCAGGACAGGCTCTGTAAGGCGGTTTATGGTTCTGACCACGGGATGGTAGGGGCTGGGATTCACCCAGGAAAGGATGGCCCCGATAATGATGACCCAGATATAGATCCTCAGGGTCAGATCCAGGGTCTTGGCAAAGGCGATGATCATTTTAGGCAGAAGGGGCATCTTATCTCCTCCCCATACCTATGTATTTGAATCCCAGGGCCTTGGCTTTCTCAGGCTCGTAAACGTTGCGCAGATCCACCAGCACATCGCCTTTCATGGCCTCTCGGGCCTTGGCCAGATCCAGGTTTCTGAACTGATTCCACTCGGTGGCTACCACCATGGCCTGGGCTCCTTGAACGGCATGGTATGAGTCCTTGCAGTAAACGCACCCGTTTCCCAGCACCTGGGCCGCGTTTTTCATGGCGGCGGGATCGAACACCCTCAGGGCGGCTCCCTCTTCCAGGAGCATTTTGGCCACCCTAAGGGCAGGGGACTCCCGGATATCGTCGGTGTTGGGCTTGAAGGAGAGACCCAGGAAGCCTATCACAGTGCCCTCCAATTTCCCTCCCAGGGCCTGGCGAATCTTTTCCACGGCCCTCTCCTGCTGGGAGAGGTTCACCTGCACCGTGGCCTCTACCAGACGGAAATGGTACCCCGCCTCCTGGGCCATTCTCAAAAGGGCCATGGTATCTTTGGGAAAGCAGGAACCTCCATAGCCCGGTCCGGGGTGAAGGAACTTGGGCCCTATGCGGCCGTCCAGTCCCATGCCCCTGGCCACCACATGCACATCCGCCCCCAGAGTGTCGCACAAGTTGGCTATCTCGTTGATGAAGGAGATCTTCATGGCCAGGAAGGAGTTGGAGGCGTACTTGATGAGTTCCGATGTCTTCAGGTCGGTGAAGACGAAGGGGGTTTCCCTCAGGTAGAGAGGCCTGTAGAGATCCCTCAGGATGGCTTTGGCGGCATCGCTGTCGGTGCCGATCACCACCCTGTCGGGGTGCATGAAGTCGTAAACGGCCGAACCTTCCCGTAGAAATTCTGGATTGGAGGCCACGTCGAACTGGGTGCTATTGTTCTTGCAGGTTTCAATAATCTCTTTTATTCTCAGGCTTGTGCCCACGGGCACGGTGCTCTTGGTCACCACCACCTTATACTCATTCAGATTGTCAGCGATCTCCCTGGCCACCTCTTCCACATAGGAGAGATCGGCAGACCCGTCACCCCTGGGGGGTGTCCCCACTGCGATGAAGATGACCAGAGAGTCTCTGATGGCCTGGGGTGAATCTGTGGTGAAGACCAGGCGCCCCTCTTTCAGGTTTTTCCCCACCAACTCCTGGAGCCCTGGCTCGTAGAAAGGGATCTCTCCCTTTCTTAGCATCTCCACCTTCTCAGGGACCTTGTCTACGCAGACCACTTCGTTTCCAAACTCAGCGAACCCCGCCGCAGTCACTACACCCACGTAGCCCGCTCCTATCACTGCTACTCTCATCTCTTCCCCCTTTTTTTCATCCTGCCCACAAGTTTGCCGGCAGGGAGAGGTCTGCCGGCCCTCCTTATCTCAAAGTGGAGGACTGTGTCTTCTACCGCCTCTCCCAGCACCTTGCTTTTTCCCACCTCTTCTCCCTCTCCCACTGTCCAGTATATGGCCTTGCCGGTGTAAACCGTTTCATAGCCCCCAGGGTGTTCAATAATGAGCACAGAGCCCAGCCCCCTCATGTCCAGGGAGGCATAAACCACCCTGCCAGGGGCAGATGAGAGGATCTCTTCCCCCTGGGATAGGGAGAAGTCCAGCCCCATATTGATACCCCCCTTACCCCTGCCAGGAACGGGAGAAAGAAACCCTATTTTCAAGGCTCTTCCCTTCCGGGAATATGAAGATGGGGAGGGCCTTCTGCTTCTGGCGCCAGCCCTGGGAATCTTGAGATATTGGCCCCTGTAGATTTTATAAGGGCTTCTAATGCCGTTCACCCGGGCCAGAACCCTCCAGGGGACACCGTACCTAGCGGCTATCCTCTTGAGATAGTCGCCCCTTCTCACCCGGTAAACCCGGTATCTCCCCTTTGGGAGGGGAACCATGAGCCGCTGTCCCCTGTATATCTTGTACGGGGGACGGATGGCGTTCACCCTTGCCAGGGTCTTCCAGGAGAGGCGGTACTTCCTGGCTATGGTGAAGAGGGTATCGCCTCTCCTCACCACATACAGGGTGTATCCTCTGGAAGACTTGGGGATAGACGCGCTACCTGCAAAAGGAGGGGAGAGGATGATGATGAGGCAAACCGCTGCCAGGACTCTTCCAGCCTTTCTCACCTCAACAAATCCTCCAGAGTCCCCAGGACCTCCTCCACAGAAGATACCCTCACCACTCCGGGTATTTCCCAGGTGTCCAGCCCCAGGACCACTTTACCTCCCTTGAGGGCTAGGGCAATCTCCGAAAGGGTTCCATACTCTCCTCCCACAGCCACCAATACCCGGGCCGTGTTCACTATGATGGAGTTCCTGGCGTGGCCCATGCCCGTGGCCACGGCCACAGTCACGTAGGGATTGGCTTCACCGGGGTGGGACTGGGGAATGATACCCACCACCATTCCTCCCTCTTCCCGGGCACCTTTGGATACCGCCTCCATAACACCCCCCAGACCTCCGCATACCACGATGGCTCCCAGGCGAGCGATGCCCCGGCCAATCTGATAGGCCTTCTCATACTCCTGGGGGGTACACTGGGACGCGCCTATAACACCCACAACTGCCTTGGTCATTCACCTTCCTTTCAAACAATGGTCGGGGCGAGCCGATTCGAACGGCCGACACCCAGCTCCCGAAGCTGGTGCGCTACCAGGCTGCGCTACGCCCCGACTAATCTTCCTTCTTCCAACCGTATTTACCGTAAAGCTTCACAAAAACACAACCACCCAGGGAGTGGGTGGTGTAGTTGCCTTCGGGGTCTCTCTTGACCACCTTGAGTAGCTCCTGGGAATAGGCCCCACCCACGGGAATCACCAGTCTGCCCCCAACGTTCAGCTGCTCTAACAGGGGAGGGGGAATGGAAGGTGCCGCGGCAGTGACCACTATACCGTCGTAGGGCCCCTCTTCAGGCCAGCCCAGAGTTCCGTCTCCCACCCTGATATAGACGTTATGGTAACCCAGTTCTCGTAAAAGCCTCTCGGCCCTGGCAGCCAGGGAGGGCAAACGCTCCACGGAGTAGACTTCTCCGGCTATCTCAGCCAGTATGGCCGCCTGGTACCCGGAACCCGTTCCAATCTCCAGCACCTTCGAATCGGGTGTGAGTTCCAGGGCCTCTGTCATCAAGGCTACGATATAGGGTTGGGATATGGTTTGTCCCTCACCAATAGCCAGGGGATAGTCGGCATAGGCTTCATCTCTCAAGGAAGGGGGCACAAAGAGGTGGCGGGGGACCTTGGCCATGGCTTCCAGAACAAGAGAATCCTTTATCCCCCGGCTCCGGATGAGATCCACCATCCTTTGCCGGGCTCTGTCATACTCCTTCTCGCCCTTTCTCCAGAGGCCCACAGACGCCATACCTGCCTATAAAGAGAGGTTTCCCTTTCTCCTTAAGTTATCTAAGGCCCTATAATCTGTGAGATCAAGGTGTATAGGGGTGATGGAGATGTATCCCTTGCCAACGGCGGCTATGTCAGTGTCCTCCCCGTTATCCACGTCTTCCAGGGGAACACCTCCTATCCAGTAATACTTCTTACCCCTGGGATCCACCAGTTCATATATGGAGTCGCTGTACACCCTCTTTCCCTGCCGGGTCCACATTACGCCCTTTATGTGCTGGTAGGACTCCTTGTCGGGAACGTTTACGTTTAGAAAAGTCTCCGGGGGCAGGGGAGAGTTCTCCATCCACTCCACCAGCCTTTTGGCAAAGAGAGCGGCGTTTTCGTAGTTCCTGTATTCACCCACCACCAGAGATACGGCGATGGAGGGGATTCCCAGTATGGTACCTTCCATAGCGGCGGACACGGTGCCCGAGTAGGTGACGTCATCACCCATGTTTCCCCCCTGGTTTATTCCTGAGACCAGTAGGTGGGGCCTCTTTTCCAGAAGCCTGTTCACGGCCAGTATGACGCAGTCGGTAGGGGTACCGTCCACAGCGTAAACCCGATCCTTTATCTTCTCCACCCTCAAAGGGCGGTGAAGGGTGACAGCGTGGCTCACAGCGCTCTTTTCCCTATCGGGTGCCACCACATAGACTTCTGCTACGTCTTCCAGAACCTCTCTTAGAGTGGTGAGCCCCTGGGCATACACACCATCGTCATTGGAAAGGAGAATGACCATTTGAAGACCCCCGGCAGGATTTAGACTCAAGGGAGAAACTCATAAATGGTCGGGGCGAGCCGATTTGAACGGCCGACCACTGACCCCCCATGCCAGTGCGCTACCAGACTGCGCCACGCCCCGACTTTCTTGGTGCCGAAGGCGGGACTCGAACCCGCACGGGCTAATGCCCACTACCCCCTCAAGATAGCGCGTCTACCAGTTCCGCCACTTCGGCACGCAGGGGAAATTTAGACCAGGCCATCTCCCTTGTCAAGGCGATTCAGGAGGGACCCATTCTGGATCAGGGACCAGGGGCAAGGGGAGGAATGTTTCGCCGAAATGAGAAACTTGAGTTCACGGTCAATTTTAATAACCTAGTTATAAAATTCCTAAATAAGGGGCGATCTATAAGTTAACACACCACATACAAGTAGATCCATTTAGGGTTGATGATGGCAAATATGGCTGATATCATAGCATAAAACTTAGTTATGGAGGTGCCCCATGCGCATGTACAAGGGACTCTCTATCATCCTGGGATTCCTCTTTTTAGGAGAGGCCATCACCAAATTGACGAAAATTCCTGTGCCTGGAAACGTCGTTGGCATGGTCCTTCTCACCCTGGCTCTGTTGTTTGGCTTAGTGGAGCTCCGAGACGTGGAAGAAGTGGCCACTTTCCTCATCAGAAACATGAGTGTCATGTTCATTCCACCGGGGGTGGGGATCATTCTCTACTGGTCTATGGTTAGGGCCCAACTCCTACCCATATCAGTGGCGCTTATAGCCAGTTTTGCCATCACCATAATCTTCACCGCTAAAACGGTGGAGTTAATCAGGAGATAGAGCCATGGCCAGTTTTGGCCTATTCGTCACTCTCGGCATCTTTTATGCCCTGTCCAGGGTCTATGAGAAGAGGGGAGGGAAGTTCTATCTGAACCCTGTGCTTCTGAGTATCCTCATCATCTCTGTGGGACTCAAGACCAGCGGCATTAGCTATCAGTTCTATATGAAGAGCGCCCGAATCCTCTTTTTCCTGTTGGGCCCTGCCGTTGTATCTCTGGCCATTCCCCTCTATAGGGAGAGGAAGACTATTGTATCCTATGCCAAGGAAATCTCCATCGGCATCCTCTCGGGAGGACTGGTGGCAGCCCTCACGGCTTTCTACATCGCCAAGCTCCTGGGGGCCAACAAATCCGTTCTCCTGAGCATAGCCCCCAAAAGCATCACGACGGCCATTGCCATAGGGGTGAGTAGTAAGATTGGGGGTATCCCGGCTCTCACAGCCGTCCTGGTGATTTTAACGGGCATCATGGGTAACGCTGTGGGAGTGGAGCTGCTCAATCTTGCCAGGGTGAAGGACAGAGTGGCTAGAGGTCTGGGTATGGGAGTCACTTCCCATGGGCTGGGAACGGCCAGGATTATCCTGGATGATGAGCTGAGCGGAGCAGTGAGTGGACTGGCCATGGCCCTCAACGGCGTCTACAGCTCTTTTATGCTTCCATACCTCATTATCCTCCTGATGAGGAGATGAGGCATGATAAAGGAACGGACTTCAGGGGAGAGAGCTTCCTCCTAGGAAGGTTTTTTGCGGTTGGCTGATTCTCCCCTTGTCCAGGGCTATCAACAAGTGCTGTCCGGGAATTTTAGGGGGATACCAGCCAAGTCCAGGGATAAAGAAGAGCGGGGCCGTTCGGTGCTTTCAACAAAACACCCCTTAATGCCGTAGTCTAGTCTCTTGTTTAACAATTTAACATAATATACATTATCAATCAAAATGGGGAGGGGACGGAAGAGCCCAAAAACCTTGTAATTCAAAGCCTTAGAATGTTAACCCCAATTTAATCTTTGACAACAGGTTTTGTGGAATACAGGTGGGAACTGTGGATTAGAAAAGTTACTCTTTGATTTCCAGTATGTTGGTCATCAGTCCCTCTTTGGATAAGTCCGACAGCAGACCCATCAGGTCTTCCAGAAAAGACGGAGAAGCAAAGATCTCTGCCAGGGCCTTTCTTGAATCCACCACTCTAACCACCCCCAGGCACTCATAGGACTCCACCATGGCGACCAACAGGGCCAACTGAGACCTGGGTACCCACAGAGTTACTTTTGAGCATTTAGGGCTTTTTTCCGTTTCACACATAATTTAAAGTTAAGGCATAGCATTTGTGGCTATGGCCGGGTCCACCGGCTCAGGATCCTCTTTCGCTCCTCCTCGGATAGGCGGTTTCCTTTGTACATGCCAGCATTTTCCCTCTGTTTGAAGGCCTCGTAGAGAACTATGGCCGCTGCCACCGAAACGTTGAAGCTCTGGACAAAGCCCACCATGGGTATAACAATGAGTTCATCTGCATATTTCAATGCCGTCTCGGACACTCCCTCCACTTCACTCCCCACAACAACGGCACAAGGACAGGTGAAGTCTACCCTCCTGAAATCTACGGCCCTCCGGTCCATGGCAGTTACATATATCTTGAAACCTTGATTTCTCAGTTGTGATAAACATTTCGATGAATCAGCATAAAAGGATATGTCTAACCACTGGGCACTGCCTCTGCTCACATTCTTGGAAACGGCCACCGCTCCACTCTCTTCGACGATGTGGACATATTGAATCCCGATGGCATCACAGGAGCGAAGAACTGCACTGATGTTGTGAGGGTTTCTTAGTTCTTCCAGAACCACCGTAAGATCCGGCTGGCGCCTATCCAACACCTCTATCAAGCGCCTCATTCTTTCGGGGGTTACCAAATCTCTCTCCATGCAAGGTTGATCATGCGAGGTGTTCCCTCTCCCTCTCTTCGGTATGAAGGGAAAAGGCCCGAACAACAAGTACAAAAGCCGCTATCCTTTAATGAAAAGCCCATTCCCTCTAATTCCAATATCTTAGATATTGCATCACCTAAGGAGAAGGAGAGACCTCTCCAATCTCTCTTCATCCCTGCTTCCACCACTTCGGGAGGAAGGCTCCTCCTCAGCTCTCCTATCATATCCCACCCTACTCTGTAGCAACAACGTTTTATGTAGGGGCCAAAATAGATTTTAAAGTTCTCAACATCACTGTATAAACCCTTCATCATTTCTATGCCCTTGTGGACTATGCCTCTGGCCAATCCTCGCCATCCCACGTGCAGAAGGAGGAGATGCTGTGGAGCCGCCATCAGAAGGGGCAAACAGTCCGCCGTGAGCACGGCAATGCCCATTTCCCGGTCCTGAAGGGAGAGGAGGAGGCCATCTGCTTCACCCTCACCTTTTATCCCTCCAGCCTCCAGCACCATATCACCATGAACCTGTCTTGCCTTCACCAGGCAGGAGAGTCCTAAGGCCTTCCTGAGCCTCTCCCTCTCAAGATGTTCCCTATAGTCTCTCTCTCCCATGCTGTGGAGAAAGGAAACCCCTCCTTCCCGCATCAACAAAAAGTCTGCACCCAGGAGGGTTACCCTCTCCCAGCCAGCCAATCCAGGCCCTCCCTCACCGCCCTGAAGGAGCCGGTAAAGACTACAACGGCTCCTTCTTTTCTGGCCTCTTCCATCACCTTCTCCCAGTCTTCTTTAGAGGCTACAGACTTTAAAGGCAAACTCCCTTCGAGTTGAACCTTGGGTACTTCTCTATCATCCTGGGAAGGGGTCTCCAGAAAAAAGAGCCTCTCAAATCCCTCTAGAATGATCTTTATAGCCTCTCCCCAAGGTTTATCCTTCAATAGTTTAAAAACCGCCCACAGAGGACGATTTCCGAAGCGACGCCCCAGGCCATCAACAAGGGCTTTCAGCGCCAGAGGGTTATGGGCCACATCGAAAACCACGGGAACACCGTCCACCGTCTCCACCTGCATACGACCGGGAAGCCAAGTTTCTTGAAGGGCAGCTAAAGACGGTGGAGTCAAAGAAAACCCCAGCACCTCCATGGTCCTCAAAGCCAGGGAGGCGTTCACCCGTTGATGGGGACCTTCCAACTTGAGTTTCAGGGAAGGTATCACCTTCTCTCCCACGTAGCAGAACCCTTCACTCCCCTCTCCCAGAACGAAAAAGTCCAGCTGCCATTCGTGTATCCGGGCACCAAGGGCTCTGCCCCCTTCCTTTAAAACCCTGAGCCCTTCCACAGGTATATCCCCCAGGACAAGAGGAATCCCCTTCCTTGCTATGAGGAGCTTCTCTCTGGCTATACTCGCCAAGGTGGAGCCCAGATACTGGGTGTGGTCAATGCCTAAAGAGACTATGACGGAAGCAATGGGATTGGAGACGTTGGTAGCATCCCACCTGCCTCCCAAGCCAACCTCCAACACTGCCAGATCAAGTTCACAATTGCTGAATAACACAAAAATGGCCGAGGTGAGAAGCTCAAAGGGGCTCAGGTCGATGCCCCACCCTTGGGCTTTGGCTTTCATCTCTTCCAGGAGGCCCTTCAGCTCTCCCTTTTCTTCTTCTGGAAGGAGCACCCTTTCTTCCAGGCTATGGATGTGGGGGGACAGGTAAGCCCCCACTTTTACCCCCAATGATCTGAGCATGCTATAGAGGAAGGAGACAGTAGATCCCTTTCCGTTGGTACCTCCCACTAAGATGGTAATAAACCTGTTTTGAGGATTCCCCAGCTTGGTGAGAAAAAATTTTATTCTCTCCAGTCCAGGCTTTATTATGGTGTCGGAATATTGAGTGAATACGCCCATACCTCTTTATAATTAAGTTTGTTATACGGTGATCCCTCTTACAGCTTGTTGCAAAGGTCTAGTGAGATCATATATAGTCCACCTGCAATAAATCAAATAATAAGGGGCAGAATAATATAAGGCTATTGGGGGGGCGCGTTCTTGCAAAGGAGCGCGCTACTTTATTTTTAGGAGGGACTCAGCCATGAACGTCAAGATCCGGAAGGAGGAGGCCTTAGAGTATCACTCTAAGGGACGGCCGGGAAAGATTGAGGTCACCATAACAAAGCCGTGCGAAACCCAGAGGGACCTGTCTCTGGCTTACACTCCTGGCGTGGCATATCCTTGTTTAGAGATAGCGGAAGATCCGGACAAGGTTTTCACTTACACAGCCAAAGGAAACCTGGTGGCCGTGGTGAGCAACGGTACCGCCGTCCTGGGATTGGGAAACATCGGCGCCCTGGCAGGTAAGCCTGTCATGGAAGGGAAAGGCGTCCTTTTCAAGACCTTCGCCGATGTGGATGTCTTCGATATCGAGGTTGACACGGAAGATCCCGACGAGATCATCAGAGTGGTAAAGCTACTGGAGCCCACCTTTGGAGGCATCAACCTGGAGGACATCAAGGCCCCCGAGTGTTTCTATGTAGAGGAGAGGCTCAAGGAGATCATGGACATACCCGTTTTCCACGATGACCAGCATGGAACGGCCATCATCACCACCGCCGGCCTCATAAACGCTCTCTACCTTGTGGACAAGAAACCCGAGGATGTGAAGGTAGTGGTCAACGGTGCGGGAGCGGCGGGCATAGCCTGTGCCAAGATGATCCTGAACATAGGGGTGAAAAAAGAGAACATCATCATGTGCGACAGCAAAGGGGTGATTTACAAAGGCCGGAAGGCAGGCATGAACCCCTACAAAGAACAGTTTGCCCAGGAGACCGAGCTCAGGACTCTGGAAGAGGCCATGAAAGGGGCCGACGTATTCATAGGGGTCTCGGTAAAGGGAGCAGTGACCCAGGACATGGTGAGGAGCATGGCTCCCAAACCAATCATCTTCGCCTGTGCAAATCCCGATCCTGAGATCACCCCTGAAGAGGTCCTGGAGGTGAGAAAAGACGCCATCATCGCCACAGGTAGGTCCGACTATCCCAACCAGGTGAACAACGTCCTTGGTTTTCCCCACATCTTTAGAGGCGCCCTTGACGTGAGGGCCAGGGCTATAAACGAAGAGATGAAGGTGGCTGCCGCCCAGGCATTAGCCGATCTGGCCAGGGCAGGAGACGTACCGGAATACGTCCTAAGGGCGTACAATCTGGACAAGCTGGAGTTTGGCCCCGAGTACATCATTCCCAAGCCCCTGGATCACCGGGTCACCCTGTGGGAAGCCACTGCCGTGGCCAAGGCTGCCATTGAAACAGGGGTGGCCAGAATAAAGATAGAGGACTTCGAGAAGTACAGAGAGTACCTGGAGGCCCGCCTCAGGGGTAAGATGGGAGAAGTTATAAGGGCCTTCATCAACAGGGCCAAGCAGAAGCCCAAGAGGATAGTCTTCCCCGAGGGGAGCCATCCCGACATCCTCAGGGTCTCTCAGGTTATCCTGGACGAGAAGATTGGAAAACCCATCCTTATTGGCAACAAGGAAGAGATCAAAGAGAGGGCCACAGAACTTAAACTGGAACTCAAAGGCATTGAGATCATAGACCCCCTCCATTTTGACAAGGCTGAGGCCTATGCCCAGCAGCTCTACTCCATGAGAAAGAGAAAGGGTGTAACCCTGGCCGAAGCCAGAAGGCTCATCGCCAGAGGGCCCAACACCCTTGGGGCCATGATGCTCCATATGGGGGACGCCGACGTATTCATAGGCGGTCAAGATCAGCACTATTCCACGGTCCTCTCCCATGTCCTCAAGGTTCTCAAACCCAAGAAAGGTATATCCAAGGCCTCCGGCGTGTACATTGTCATAGTGAAAGACGAGCTCTTGTTCTTCGCCGATACCACGGTGAACATCGAGCCCACTGCTGAGGACCTGGCAGAGGTGGCCATTTGTACGGCGGAAACGGCCAGGAAGTTTGGTATAGAGCCCAGGGTAGCCATGCTCTCCTACTCCAACTTCGGCTCTGTGACCCATCCCACGGCAGAAAAGGTGCGGAGAGCCACGGAGATCGTGAAAGAGAGAGAGCCCTTCCTCACCATAGACGGTGAGATGCAGGCTGACACCGCCGTGGTGCCCGAGATTCTCAAGGGTACCTACCCCTTCTCCAGCCTCAAGGAGAGAGCCAATGTTTTGATATTCCCTACTCTTGATGCTGGAAACATTGCCTACAAGTTGGTTCACAGACTGGGCTGTGCCAAGGTCATTGGTCCCATTCTCCAGGGCCTTCAGAAGAGCGCCCATGTACTCCAGAGAGGCTCTACGCCTGAGGAGATCTTCAACCTAGTGGCCGTGGCCGTGGTAGAGGCCCAGGAGATGGAGGATAGGGAATAGCTTTCAACGGTGAAAGAGGCGGGCGCCGCCCGCCTCTTTCACTCTTTCCTTATGAGCCTCTCTATGTGAAGGGCCAGCATCTCTGCCTGGGAAGATGCCCTTGAGCCCATCCTAGCCACCAGCCAAGGGTAAAGGTCTACCATCTGCAACACCTGGTCCATCTCGTAGGCCACCAGGGCCCTGTCCAGAGTCTTTATTCCCCTCACAAAGTCCATTTGATGATCGTCCAGATGCTCTCCAAAAGAGGCCCGCCGGGGAACTAGGATGGGCACTTTACCCAGCCGAAGGCAGAGAAGAAAAGAGCCCACCCCGGCGTGGGATACCACCACCCGGGCCTCCTTTAGCACTTCCACAACCTGGGTAAATTCCAGAAAGTCCGTGTGCTCTGCATACATGGGCACATAGGAAGAGCAACCCCTTTGAATGAATACTGGTTCTTTCACCTTGCCCTCTCCCACGGCCAGGTCCATGGTCCTTATGAGCCTGTCAAAAGGGAATCTCTCCGTTCCAACGGTTACGAATATCATATCACCCTTCCCCGGAAACGGGTCCGGGGGTATCTACCCCGTATCTCTGGCCACTGAACCAGCAAATGATCCGCAAAGGGATAGACCAATCTTCCCGAGAGGGAGAGTTCTCTGACCCTAGTGAGGGACTCCACGTATACAGTGGTGATGCCCAGTATTCTGCCCACATATACGAAAGGCACGGCTACGGCTGCCCCCGTGGTGACAATGGCTTCCGGGCGTTCTTTCAAGAGAACTCTCAGTGCCAGAAGAAGGTTTCTGAGAAAGTTTTTAAGGTTTCTGTTGGTAGGGAAATAGGCCCAGTACTTTCTTTCATCACCCAGGAGGCTTCGGGTGTCCCCCGTAGGAAAGGTGACCCAGAATCTGTCACGTCCTTCCCACACTGACTTCAAAGACTGCATCTGCATGAAATGTCCACCTGAAGAACACACCAGGCAAAGTTTCATTCCATTCCACCTAATCGGCGATAAAAGTCGTAGACCCCTTCCAAAACCTGTTGGGCTCTGTAATCCCTGACAGAGGAAATGCAGCCCTCCGGTCTTACACTTCCCCTTAACACCTCCGCCAATGCTATGGCTATGGCTTGAGGAGTTGGCTCCCAGCACACCACCCCCGAAACTCCACTCCTCACCACCCTTCTCACCTCCCCTACGTCCGTGGTCACCACAGGCAGACCACAGGCCAATGCCTCCAGGACACTCCTGGGCATGCCTTCAAAAGCAGATGTGAGAATGAGGGCGTCGCTTATCCTCATAAAGTGGGCCAATTTGTTTTGAGGCAAAGGATTGATGAACTCGACTCTGTGAGAAATACCATACTTGTCCGCCCTTTCCTTAACCTCGTCCCGAAGCATACCATCTCCCACTATCAAGAGCCTGGCCCTTCTATCCAATTGATACAACTGCCGGAAGGAATCAATCATAAGAAGGGGGTTTTTCTGTCCTTCCAAGCGCCCCACAAAGAGAACCAGTTTGGCCTCGGGCTCGTATCCTTTGCATTCAAAGAACCTTCTACGTTCTGCTCTTCTGGTTTCGGGGGCGTAAGGATAGAACAGTTCTTCATCTACCCAGGTGGGTAAAAAATAAAATTTTTTACCCATTAATGGATACCTGTCCCTGTAGAATTCTACACCGTCCCTTCTCACCACGTAAACTCTGGAAAACTGGGTCATAAGTGCCTTCTCCAGCCCAAAATACATCTGAGGGATCCTGGACCACCTTATCTCTGAGTGAACGTTGAACAGGTCTCCCATGTGTCCGTGGACAAAGAGCACTTTCTTACCCTTCTTTTTTGAGAAAAGAGTGCTTGGTTCAATCCTGTGGAACTCAACGATTCCCTTTTCCAGATCCAACTTGTTTATATGCTTTACTAAAGAAAGGGTGAACCTGAGGGTCAAGGGAACCCTCGTTTTCAGATTTTCATCCTCCACACCCAGGACAGGAAGAAACATGAACTCTCTCCCCTGGATGGAGAGCTCCTGCCACTCACCCACCTTTCTCTCCTCAGGGGAGCTACTGATGCCTGCAACTTCCACATCGAAATCTTCTGGAGCATATTTAATAAAATTTTTTATGAAGGTGGGAATACCTCCTATCTTGCTACCCAGGGGGTCTACGGGATGCACTACACTAACCTTTAATCTGAGAGAATCACCCATGATGGCCCTCGGAGGGATGGCTTCTCACCTCCCTTTGGAAAGGCCCTTTGGAAACCTTTCTTTTGAATTCACCGTCTTTCATTTTGTTGAGCCATCTCTCCGGCCACACGATTTCCATAAAGGCCCTCTCCCTCTTTTCGGAAGAGAGAAGAGAAACTGAACTTAAAGGCGGAGGAACTGGACAATCAATTATCTCTGTCAAAGTGGCCATGAGATCATTTAGCTGGACAATTTCGTACCTAACTTCGTGACTTCCACCAGGGTACCTCACCATAAGGGGAACCCTGGTGACAGCATCATCCAGGGAAAGAATGTGTCCATAATGACCACCTTCTCCAAAGTGCTCCCCGTGGTCTGACGTTATGATCACCAAGGTATCCTCATTCAGAACCTCTTTAACAAACTTCACTAAGCAACTTTCCAAAAACAACACTTCTTCGTCATACAGATCCTTAAAATACTCTAAAACATCTTGGGGGTAAGGTTTTTTGTAATAATGGTTCAGGAAATCTTGGGTTTCATTCTTATGAGAGGATGATCTGGGTGACCATGTATAGCGAAATCCCCGAGGCGGGTTGTAATTGTGGTGGGTCTGCATGAGATTGATAAAAAGAAAACAGGGGCTCCCGGCCCTGTTGATCTCCCTCTTCGCAATCTGGAACGCTTTCCTGGTGTAGGGAGTTGCGTTTTTTTTCACTCCCCTTCTTGAGAGTACAGCCATCTTGTATACCTTGTTGATCACCTTCTTAATCAGGGGGGTCACCCTTCTGTTCCTCAAGCACCACTTGACAGAGTTCTTCACTCGGTCCCACCCAGTGGTACTGTTTTCGCTGACAAATCTGCCCAGAGCCTTTATATGGGGGTCCGCCTCCTGGAATATCAACCTACCTCCAACGCTATGGAAGATCTGGAAGCCTTTCCCAAAACCGGTGAGGGTGTCTATCAGCAAGTTGCATGACACTCCAATGGTGGTGTATCCAGACCACTTCAACAGCTCAGGCAACGTTAGGAGGTCTTCCCTGAGGCACATGTTTTTCTCATGCACCCCATGCTCCCTTGGATAAAGCCCTGTAAAGAGAGAAGCATGGGCTGGTGAAGTCCAACAGCTTGTCGTGTAACAATTGGCGTAAACCGTGAACCCCATCTCTTCAACCAGCCTTTCCAACCTGGGGGTCGTTGGGCGCTCATAACCGTAGAGAGACATGTGTTCAGCCCCTAGTGTATCACACACAATAAGAACGATATTGGGCAATTTGTGAGGCATTCTACTCAATCGTGAGTCAGGAAGCGCCTTTATTTTATAGAACTACCAAAAGCATCAGAGGTACCCCAGGGCCTTCAGCCTTCTCTTGACTTCTTCTTGATCCGTATCCTCTCCCCTTCCAGCGGTAGAACAAGGCTCGCATCCTACGTCTCTGAATCCCTTATTATAAAGATCACAATAGGGAATGTTACCTTCTCTTATAAACCTCCATACCTCTAGATCAGTGAAACCTATCAATGGGAAAACCCTCTTTATTTCTCCAGAACTTTTACTTTCTCTCAGGGGTTCAATTAGAGTATCTATTCTCTTATCTAGTAGGCTGGGCATGACGATCTCATTCACTAGGAGATTGTAACATTCTTCCTTTCCTTTTGCAGAACTGTTTTCAATCACTTTCTTGTCAATTAACACAGTAGCCTTGAACTCCCAGTGTTTCTCAGCAACTCCGAGATAACTGTAGATCTCTTCGGGATAGAACCCTGTATCTACAAAAATCACAGGTATGTCCAGTCCCTTTCTTAGCTCCAGTAACAGGGTGGACTCCTTGTCACCCGTAAAAAAAATAGCCGAATTTACTGAATTATTCCTCACAATTTCCAAAGCTCTATTCCATTTTTCTCTCATTCTTCCATGTCCTCCGCTATAATTAAAGGGCAATTACTGATTAATGCCCTTGCATAGCCTGGGATAAAGGATCTTCCAACGTCTCACACCCCAGCAGTTAATATTACTTCCTTCTTAAATAGTCAACGGACCATTTGTGTCACAGGTCTTTTCTTTGTGGGCCCCCGGGGACAGGCTCTATTGAAAGAGTTCCACCCTTCGGGTAGTATCCATCCCCAAAACGCCAAGTTTCCAGAAGGGGTGAGATCTTGGGTTCAAAACTTCCCCATATTCTGCTTGTGGTATGCGACAGTTTGGGGGCCAAACATCTCCCCATGTATGGCTATTCCAGGAATACTCTCCCGTCCCTGGAGGGGATGCTGGAGGGAGAAAGGTGGGCTGTATATAGAAACTGCTTCTCCACAGCTCCCTGGACCCTCCCCTCTCATGCCTCTCTCTTTACGGGCCTCTATCCAAGCGAGCACGGGGCAGACGGTGTGAAGCTCAAGTTGGACAGGATTTCCTTCGTGGAGATTCTTAGGGAGGCGGGCTATGCCACTGTGGGTATATCCAGTAACCACATAGTTCATAGGTCTTTCGTTAAGGGATGGAGCGACTTTTATGAGGTCTATGGACTGATTCCCAGTAATATCGTTATGGCCCGGATGGAGAAGAAATTCAAAACCAACATATACAAGAAGGGAAAACTCAAGAGCCTGGCGGAGGTGGTAAAGGAAAATATCTTCTCTCATCCCGTTGAGACGGCGGGTTTAATAGCAAACAAGATTTTCAGAAGGTGGATAAACCCCGTCAGAAACTCTACTCCCTTGACAATCAAAACGTTAAAAATAATAGATAAGGTGAAGAAAAGTAGCGGCGATTCTCCCCTATTTGTGTTTGCTAATATCATGCAAACCCACCATAATTATAATCCTCCTGACGAGGTTAAAGGCAAATATTCTAGCACAAGAAAGAGAATAGAAACATCAGAGGTACAGAATTTTTATGGAGGGATATGGAAAGAAGAAGACCTTAGATACATCTCAGACCTTTACGATGAAGAAATTCTCTATCTGGACAAGATCCTAAAGCAACTAACAGATATTTGGAAAGATGGGATAATAATAGTGATGTCGGATCACGGGGATTTACATGGTGAACACGGCTGTTATGCCCATATGTTCACCACATATAATGATCTTGTACACATCCCCTTGCTGGTAAGGTGGCCCAGGGAGTGGGAGATTCAAGGGGAAATTACTAAGCTGTGTCAGATAAATGACATCTTTGCCACCATCCTGGAGATAGTCGACTCTCCTTTTCCAACTCCCAAGAGTTCAATATCTCTTCTCAGCCAAACCCCCAGAAAAGTGGCCATAGTTCAAAGCTTAGACGTGAACCACAAAATTACTCGTATCAAAAAGTTCCTTCCTTCCTTTCAACCAAACAGGAACATGCAACCCATGATGTCTGTCATCACCCAGGACTTCTGGAAGATCACCCAGCGCATGGACGGCTCCATAGATATATACGACCTTAACCAGGACTTTTATGAAAACCACTCCTTGGAGTCCCCAGCACCAGACAAGACGGAACTCCTGAAAGCCCTCCTGGAGCATTTTAAGAGGGAGCTACACTATCGCCCCACACCTTTAAAAGAAGAAGAGGGAGAAGGGGTCTTCCTGTCTTGAGGAGAGGCCGAGGCCTTCTATTTGTGGCTATATTTCAGGGATGATGCCTCCCGCCACGGGGATACCCCCCATCTCAATAACAAACCTCCCCATCTCCGGGATGAAAGAGAAGGAATCCACCAGCACAGGCCGTTCTAGCCTTATCACCACTTCGGCCACTTCAGCAGGAAGGATCTCCCGGGCGTCCTCTTCCTTCTCCTCCATGGAGGCGGGATCGTATTTCTTGAGAATCTCCAGGATCTCCCCTTTTACCTCCTGGGTGACGCACCTGAAGATCACCTTTTCTCCCTTCCGGTAGGGAAGATTCTCCATCCAGAAGATACTTCCTCTCACTGTGTCGGTAGCCCTGGGCAGAGGCCGGGAAGCGATCACTTCACCCCTTCTCACTCCCTGCTGCTCCAGCAGGCAGAGACCTATGGACTCGCCACACTGGGCTTTCTGGGGGGCATCCACCAGGAACTTTTCTATGGAGATCACCCGTGTCTCTCGTCCCTGCCCAGCCACCATCACTCCTTGTCCCTTTTTAACCTCTCCTGACTCCACCCTGCCCACCAGGATCTCCTTACCATCCACCCTATAGACGTCTTGTACAGGGAAACGCAGGGGCCTCTCCTGAATTTTAAGGCCCTCGAAGGTAGCCAGGGCTTCCAGGACCGTGGGTCCCGAATACCAGGGGAGGTTGGGAGAAGGGGAAGCCACGTTGTCCCCCCTCAAGGCGGAGATGGGAATGACAAAGGAAGGGGTGATGCCCAGACTCTCCAGGAACCGGACGATGTCGTCTTTCACATCCTGGAACCTCTCCTGGGAGTTGTCCACCAGATCCATCTTGTTTATCACCACGCAGATCTGGCCCAGCCCCAGCATGGATAGGAGGTATCCATGACGCCTGGTCTGCTCTCTCACCCCCTCATGGGCATCGACGATGAGGATAGCCGCCTCAGCCTGGCTGGCCCCCGTTATCATGTTCTTGATGAACTCCTTGTGTCCCGGAGCATCGATGATGACGTAAGTCCTCTGGGGGGTCCTGAAAAAGATCTGGGCTGTGTCTATGGTGATTCCTCTCTCCCTTTCCTCTTTAAGGGCATCCATGAGAAAGGCGAACTCCACCTCTTTTCCCAGGATTTCCGAGGTGGCCCTTATCTCCTCAAACTTCTCCTGGGGCAGGCTGTTGGTGTCGTAGAGCAGCCTGCCGATGAGGGTGCTCTTACCGTGGTCTACGTGCCCCACTATAACGAATTTAAGGCTGTCTTCTGTCAAGGCTTCCTCCTCCTTATGATTTCACATGTACCCCAGGGCCCTGAGCTTCTGCATGGTGTAGGTATCCTCTTTGTCTTGGGCCCTGCCCGCCCTTTCGGGGGTCTTGGAGATTTTGAGCTCCTCTATGATTTCGTCCACGGTGCTGGCATTGGATTCTATGGGACTGCAACAGGGTACGCATCCAATGCTCCTGAACCTCTTGCCGTCCCTGGTAAAGTAGAGCTCCACTATGGGGATATTTTCTCTCCTCACATACTCCCACACATCCAGCTCGGTGAAGTGGAGGAGGGGGTGGATCCTGAAGTGTTCCTCCTCTTCCACCTTGGACTTGTACTGATCCCAGATCTCCGCCGGCTGATCCTCGTAGTTCCACTTGAACTGGGTGTCCCTGGGAGAGAAGTATCTCTCCTTGGCCCTGATACCGTGTTCGTCCCTCCTTATTCCCAGGAGGATGGCTTTCAGTCCGTACCTGGCGATGACCTGCTTGAGGGCGTTGGTCTTCAGCTCATTGCAACACTCCAGCTTGCTCCCTTTGAAAGGTCCCATGCCCTCTTTTATCTTCTCCTCGTTCCTTCCTACTATGAGGTTCAGACCCCATTCTTTGGCCAGTCTGTCCCTGAAGGCGTACATCTCGGGGAACTTGTACCCCGTGTCTATGTGGATGATGGGAAAAGGGATCTTCCCAAAGAAGGCCTTGCGGCACAGCCACAGAAGGGTGGTAGAATCCTTACCCACAGACCAGAGCATGGCCATGTCCTTGAATCTGTAGTAGGCCTCCCTGATGATGTATATGCTTTTGCTCTCCAACTGATCCAGGTGGTCCATCAATGGTCCTCCCCACAGAAATAGTCTAACAGCAGGCCCGCAAGTTGACCTATATGGGGCTTGCCGCTGAAGTCCTTGTTCCCGGGCAATAGAAGCATGGCGTCATGCTGATTGTGCATGCCAGCGAAGACACTGGAGGCAAAAATGGAGTCCGTGCCTACCCTGCCTTTCAAATCGTATCCGTCCACGGGAAGGCAGAGAAGATGGGGGGCGTCGTCCATGAAGGGTCCTTGGTAGATTTCGTCCCTCCTGTACATGGATCTGATGACAGGGTTGCCTTCCTCATCTTTCAGGTCTCCCATGATAGACTCGAGATCCCTCAGGATGGACTCTCCGTCTCCCTCCTCCACTTCCCCCAGAGGGTACCTGTCTTTCATATGTAGATGGATGCGGCAGGGGTCCAGGGCAAAGGCCTTGGTCCCCGGGGCCATGCGCTGGTATCGTTCCCCATCCTTCCTAAGCTTGAGCAACCCTGCCTCTTCCAGGGCCCTGTTCACATTGACTTCCCTTTTCAACCTGGTGAATCCGTGGTCCGAGAGGATCATAAAGAGCCCCTCATCTCCCCAGCGGGAACGGAACACGTCATAGAGGTGGCCTATGAGGCTGTCTAGCTTCCTGTAGAAGTCTACAAAGTCGTTATGATAAGCATGGTCCTGGTCTAGGGCAGCGTCGAAAAAGAAGTGGTGAAGCCTGTCCGTCTCGGTGATGCAGGCCACAAACAGGTCCCACTTGCCCTGGAAGAAGAGATCAAAGGCCTCCTTCCTTGTGTCCAGGGCTTGAAAGAGGTCCTCCAGAAAGCCGTCCCTGTCCCTGTGCCCCTTGCTGGGATCCACATCAATCACGTAGTTCATGCGCTTCAAAGTGGAGACCAGAACGGGAGGATACACGGCCCTGGCCATATCCAGGGCTACGAATCCAGAGATGAGCACCCCTTTCATGGGATAGGCCGGATAGGTATGGGGTACATTTATGACAATGGAACTCCTGGGCTCCTTGAACCTGGGCAGGTACTTTCTGGCCAGGGAAGAGTCTTTCCCCCCTGGGTCCAGTCCCAGAATCTGGAAGAAGGTGGGAGCCAGGACATTCCCCGAGTTGGGAAACCTGAGGCTGTAGTCCCTGGGGTCCAGATGGATAAACCCGTAGATGCCGTGCTCCGCCGGATTGACCCCTGTGAGAAAAGTCGTCCAGGAGACAGAGGAGATGTCCGGCAGGGAGGCGTCCATCTGCCAGAGACGAAAACCCTGATCCAGGATGGACTTGAGATTGGGCATGTAGCCCTTTTCCACGTACTCCTTCACCAGGGTGAAGGGCACTCCGTCTATACCTATTACCAACGCCTTTCTTTCTTCCATGGGTCTCTCCTTCACATGTAGCCCAGATCTTTGAGTCTCTGCCGAATGATCTCCTTGTCCTCAGGGGAGAGCTCCTTATTCAAAACCAGATCGGCCAACGGGTGCTTCAACTTTCCCCAGGAAATCCTGAGCCAGAGGCGCTCGTGAAAGTAGTAGAGGATCATCTTAGAGAAGGCTTCCACCAAGCCTATCCCTATGGATAGTTTTGCTTCGCCCGTGAAGGCAAATACGATGAGCATAGTGGCAAGGGTGGCCAAAACCCTCCAGCTCACGGTTTTCACAATGCTCCTTATCTTGTAGTCTTCCATCCTTTTCCTCCCGCGAGGGGCTCAAGGCTCTATACAGAAAGGAAGCCCCAGTGTCTGTCAAGGGTCCGAGCAGCCAATCATCTTGAGAATCCTCGCAAAGGGGGCTTCCTATCCCCTTTCCATAACTATAAAATTCGGCCTTTGGAGGTGAACAGATGGCGAGCTGGACTCTGGGTTTTTCCCCCTGTCCCAACGACACCTACATCTTCTATGCTCTGGCCCACGGCAGGGTCACCCTACCCTGGGGGCAGCCTCAACTGATCATCAGGGATGTGGAAGAGCTCAACTCCATGGTGATGAGAAGGGCCCTGGAGGTGAGCAAGATCTCCTTCCACACCCTGGGGTACATCCTAGACTCCTACGTGTTGCTAAAAACGGGGGCTGCCTTGGGCAGGGGGTGCGGTCCCCTCCTGGTGACATCTTCTCCCCATCTCACCCCGGAAAAGGTCACCAGGGTGGTGGTACCGGGCATCTACACCACTGCCACCCTTCTTCTGAAGATCCTTTTCCCATGGGTGGAAGATCTGGTGGTCATGCGCTACGACGAGATCATGCCCGCTCTGTCCCGGAGAAGAGAGGAGGTAGGGCTCATAATCCACGAGGGGCGCTTCACCTATTCCACTTATGGGCTCAGGTGCCTGGCGGATCTGGGGGAAGAGTGGGAAAAAGAAACGGGTCTTCCCATTCCCCTGGGAGGGATAGTGGCCAAAAGATCCCTAGAAAGGGAAAGGATAAGGGCCGTGGAGGAGGCCATAAGGGCGAGCCTGGAGTACGCCAAGGACCACCTGGAAGAGGCATGGCCCTACATCAAAGGCCACGCCCAGGAGATGGACGACCAGGTGATCAAGAACCACATCCACCTGTACGTCAACCAATTCACTTATCACCTGGGAGAGGATGGAGAGAGGGCCGTAAGAGAGCTCTTGGACAGGGCCCGAAGGCTGGAGATCATTCCTCCATCCATACACGGGATCTTTGAGTGAGGAGGGCATGGACGAGAGGATAGTTGTCGGAGTCGACACAGGGGGCACCTTCACGGACCTGGTCTTTAAGGCCGGGGAAGAATGGGGCGTATACAAGCTCCTCTCCACCCCCGCCAACCCCGCCCTGGCCGTTCTTGAAGGGTTGAAGGCCGTGGCCCGGGGGAAGGCCAAAACCATAGTCCATGGATCCACTGTGGCCACCAACGCCCTCCTGGAGCGCAAGGGAGCCAAAACAGCCCTCATCACCAACAGGGGCATGGAAGACGTCCTGGAGATCGGCCGTCAGAACCGGCCCCATCTCTATGCCCTCACCTGGGAACCCTCCCCTCCCCTGGTGCCTGCCCCCTTGAGGATGGGGATCAAAGGGAGGGTACTCCCCGGAGGCCGGGTCCTGGAGGAGATAGATCCCGGAGAGATAGAAGAAACGGTGAAGACCCTGGTGGACCAGGGGGTGGAATCCCTGGCCGTCTCCCTCCTCTTCTCCTTCGCCCACCCCCATCACGAGCTGGAGGTGGGGCGCATAGCTAGAAAGATGAAACTCCCCGTATCCCTGTCCCACCAGATCCTCTCGGAGTTCAGGGAGTACGAAAGGACCTCTACCACAGTGATAAACGCCTACGTGTTGCCCATAATGGAGAAGTACATCTCCTACATCCAGTCCCACCTGGGCCCATCAGACAGTATGCGCATCATGCAGTCCAACGGGGGCTCCATCTCGGCAGCCAGGGCCAGCCAGGAGCCTGTGAGGACCATCCTGTCGGGCCCCGCCGGTGGAGCCGTGGGGGGCCTGGAGGTGGCCCGGGCAGCGGGATTCCAAAAGGTGATCACCTTTGACATGGGAGGCACGTCCACCGACGTCTCCCTCATGGACGGCAAGCTGGCCCTCACCACCGAGGCCCAGGTGGCGGGTTTCCCCGTGAAGGTGCCCATGATGGAGATCCATACCGTGGGGGCCGGAGGAGGATCCATAGCCTTCATAGACAAGGGAGGCTCCCTCCGGGTGGGACCCCAGTCGGCAGGGGCCCATCCGGGTCCCATCTGTTACGGCAGGGGCAATGAGATCACCGTCACCGACGCCCACCTCTTCCTGGGAAGACTGGTCCCCCAATACTTCCTGGGAGGCAAAATGAGGCTCTACAGGGAGAGGCTCCAGGGTCCTTTCCAAGACATGGCCCAGAGGCTGGGTATCACTCCCCTGGAACTGGCAGAAGGCATCCTTTCCGTGGCCAACGCCACCATGGAAAGGGCCATCAGGGTCATCTCTGTGGAACGGGGATATCACCCGGGGGACTTCCTTCTCGTCTCCTTCGGGGGTGCAGGGGGACTTCATGCCGCCTTTTTGGCCCGGGCCCTGTCCATTCCCCGGGTCCTTTTCCCCAGGGATCCGGGCACCCTCTCTGCCCTGGGAATGCTCCTGGCAGACGTCATCAAGGACTACTCCATCACCATCATGGAAGAGACCTCGGGGAGCTGGTTAGAAAAGGTGGAGAGGGCCCTGGAGCCCATGAAGAAGCAGGCCCTCACGGACCTTCTGGAGGAAGGCCTGGACAGAGAAAGGATCTTCCTGGAGCCCACCCTGGATATGCGGTACAAAGGCCAGTCCTTCGAGATCACCGTTCCCTTCACGGGGAAAGAGACCCTGGAGAGCTTCCACAGGAGCCACGAGAGGCTCTACGGGTACTGCAACCGGGAGAGGCCCGTGGAGATAGTGAACGTGCGCTTAAGGGGAAGGGGCATCCCCCCCAAACCCCGCCTCACCCCCATAAGGGAGGGGAATTCTACACCGCCCCGGGAAGCCTGGGTTGCCACGGTCACAACGGTTTTTCATGGGACCGAGATGGAGATCCCTGTGTTCCAGCGGGAAAGGCTCCTGGCCAACAACCTCCTCCCGGGGCCCGCCCTGGTGGTGGAGTACTCCGCCACCCTGGTGATTCCCCCCTTTGCCAAAGGCAGGGTGGATCCCCTGGGAAACATCATTCTGGAGGTGGGACCATGAGGGCCAATCCCATCCTCCTGGAGGTTTTCAAGAACAGGCTCTCCTCCATTGCCGAAGAGATGGGGGTCACCCTCCAGCGCACCTCCTTCTCCCCCAACATCAAAGAGCGCAGGGACTACTCCTGTGCCATCTTCGATGCCCGGGGAGACCTGGTGGCCCAGGCGGCCCATATTCCCGTTCACCTGGGCTCCATGCCCCTGTCGGTGAAGGCTGCCCTTTCCATTCCCATGGAAGAAGGAGACATGGTGGTCCTCAACAATCCCTTCCAGGGGGGCACCCATCTGCCCGACATCACCCTGGTGGCCCCTGTCTTCATAGAAGGCCAAGGACCCCGGTTCTACGTGGCCAACCGAGCCCACCACGCCGACGTGGGGGGCATGGCTCCGGGATCCATGCCCCTGTCCACATCCATCTTCCAGGAAGGGTTTATCTTCCCTCCTGTAAAGCTGGTGGAGAAGGGAGAGATAGATCCCAAGATCCTCTCCCTCTTTTTGGCCAATGTGAGGACCCCCCAGGAGCGGGAAGGGGACTTCTCCGCCCAGATCATGGCCAACATTACGGGGATCAAGCGGCTCCAGGAACTGGTGGCAAACCAGGGGCTCGAGACCGTCTCCTTCTACTCCAAGGAGCTCATGGCCTATACAGAACGCATCACCCGGGAGACCATAAGGGCCATTCCCGACGGGACCTACACCTTCCGGGATTTCATGGAAGACGACGGTACGGGCTCTGGGCCCATACCCATAGAG
>JALUVF010000065.1 GCA_027020915.1 bacterium | reverse complement strand
AACCCCGGAACCCGCCTTGGCCAGGAGGTAGTCCACATGGCCGTGGTAACACCCTTCGAACTTGACAATCTTGTCCCTGCCCGTGTAGCCCCGGGCCAGACGCAGGGCGCTCATGGTGGCTTCGGTCCCTGAGTTGACGAAGCGCACCATCTCCATGGAGGGTACGGCCTCCACCACCCTCCGGGCCAGCTCCACCTCCAGCTCCGTGGGAGCCCCGAAACTGGTGCCCCTGGCCGCCACCTGAGAGACAAACTCCACCACCTCGGGATGGGCGTGGCCCAGGATGAGGGGTCCCCAGGAAGCCACGTAGTCGATATACTCCTTGCCGTCCACGTCCCAAAACCTGGCACCCTGCCCCCGGGCCACGAAGAAGGGGGTCCCCCCCACGGCCTTGAAGGCCCGAACAGGACTGTTCACCCCTGCGGGGAGATACCTGCACGCCTCCCTGTAGAGCTCCTCCGACCTTATGCCCATCTTAACCTCCCTTTAAGCCTTAAAAAACCGAGAGTACCAAGATACAGGATGGCCCTCGGCCTTATCAACAAGGAGGGGCATAAAACTCCACGGCGTTGCCGTAAAAGACCCTCCGGGCCTCCTCTTCACCCAGGGTCTCCACCACCAACTCCGCATCTCCCATGGAGAAGGGCCTGGGAGCCCGGGTAGAGGGGAGGTCTGTGCCAAACATGAGGGCCCCGGGGTTCACCCGTTGAATGGTTCTCAAGGCCCACGGCACATCCAGGTCCACCCGTCCGAAACCCGTGGCCTTCACCCTGACGCCCCTCTCCACCAGCCTGAGGAGAAAAGGGAATCCCTCCCGGGAGAGGCCCAGGTGGTCTATGCTCACGGCGGGTAGAGAGGCCACCAGGGGAAAGAGGGCCTCCAGCTCCCGGGAGTCCACGTAGAGCTCCACGTGCCACCCCACCAGTTCATAAACCCTACGGGCCAGGGACTCCAGGTGCTCCAGGGCCTCGGGTCCCCCCCGATACAGGTTGAAACGCACGGCCCGCACCCCCCGCTGGTGGAGCATGAGGATCTCTTCATCAGAAGCCGTAACTCTGAGGTTCACCACACCCACGAAGCCGGAGCCCAACCGCCGGAGGGCATCCAGGAGGTAGGAATAATCAAAGGCCTGGAAAGAGCCGGAAACCACTGCACCCCCCACCACCCTCAGGGCCTCCACAGCCTTGAGATAGTCATCACAGGTGAACTCAGGGGGCAGGTACCCCTGGCTGGGAACCAGGGGAAAACGTCTGTCGATGATGTGGAAATGGCAGTCGAAGAGTTGGAACCGGGAGAGGTCCATGTTCATCCCCCCGGCAGGTAGAAGAGGACAACATCCATGACATTGGTACCCGTGGGACCCGTCACCAGGAGATCCCCCAGGATCCTGAAGAAGTTATAGGAGTCGTTCTCCTCCAGGTATGCCTCCGGGTCCAGTCCCCTGGCCCGGGCCCTGGCCACGGTGGTACCGTCTCCAAAAGCCCCTGCAGCAGGGCTCATCCCGTCTATGCCGTCGGTGCCCGCCGCGAGAAAGGTCCCCGGCCACCCCTCCAGCTCAAGGGCCAGGGCCAGAGCCATCTCCTGGGCCCTTCCCCCCTTTCCCCTGCCCCTCACTGTGACGGTAGGCTCTCCACCCCACAGGAGAAGCCGGGGCCTGGTTCCATAGTGAGCCTCGTCCCAGGCCACAGCGGCCAGGACCTTGGCCACCTCCCGGGCCTCACCCTTCAAACGGGAGGTGTAGATAACAGCCTCTATCCTCCTCTTGGCGGCTTCCCGGGCCGCCGTCTCCAGGGCCTTCCTGTTGTTGCCCAGGATCCGGTGCCTCACCCCCCGCCAGAAAGGCTCATGGCCCTTGGGGGTCTCGGGAACCTCCCCGGCCACTCCCCTCCTGAGATGATCCACCACCCCGGAGGGCACCGAGGGGAGACATCCCCTCCTCTCCAGGACTTCCAGGGCCTGGGCAAAAGTGGTGGCATCGGGATAGGTGGGCCCCGAACCGATGACGTCCAGGGGGTCCCCCACCACGTCGGAGAGGATAAGGGTCAACACCCGGGAGGGAGCGGCCGCCTGAGCCAAACGCCCTCCTTTCAGCGTCGACAGGTGCTTCCTCACGGTATTGATCTCCCCGATGGTGGCTCCAGAGACCAGCAGGGCCCTGGTGGTTTCCACCAACTCTTCCAACGAGAGACCGGGCCATGGGACCTCCATGAGGGCCGAAGCGCCCCCAGAAAGGAGGACCAGGAAAAGCCCTTCCTCCCCCGCCTCCCGGGCCAGCTCCAGGGCTGCTTCCCCCGCCTCCAGAGAGCCCCGGGAGGGCAAAGGGTGTCCTCCCTCTATCCGCCTCCATCTCCCGGGGGACTCCACACCCGGAGGGAGAACCACCAGTCCATCCACCACGGCTTCGCCCACCACTTCCTGGGCGCCGAAGGCCATGGACCCGGCCCCCTTGCCCACGGCCAGGAGTCTCATGGGACCCTGCCAGGGGAGGTCCCGGAGAGACCGGGCCACCAGGGGACCGGGCATCACCCCCTCCACGGCCTTACTGTAGAGGGAGAGCAGGAGATCCTTCTCCATCAAAACCTCTCCCAGGGATGGGGTATGAAGACCCTTCTGTATAGATGGAGGGCATAACGGTCCGTCATGCCCGCTATGAAATCGCAAACCTTCTGGGCCTTATCCTCCC
>JALUVF010000064.1 GCA_027020915.1 bacterium | reverse complement strand
TTCAGGGGGTAATTTATGGGACTTTTCTCCAAAGTGTTGGACTGGATACCGGGAAGGGATCTGGGCTCTATGGGTAAGAAAGACCTGGCCATGGACCTGGGAACGGCGAACACCCTCATCTACGTGAAGGGCAAGGGCATCGTCCTCAACGAGCCCTCCTACATCGCCATCAACACCCAGGACAACTCCATCCATGCCGTGGGCATGGAGGCCAAGGTCATGTGGGGGCGGGCCCCCAGGCATATCCAGGTATACCGTCCCATCAAGGACGGCGTGATAAACGACCTGGAACCCGCCCAGCTCATGATCAAGCACTTCATCAACAAGGCCCTCAGCCGACTGGGAAGGATCCTCAAGCCCAGGATCATCATATGCGTCCCCTCGGGCATCACCCAGGTGGAGAAGAAGGCCGTGATAGACGCCGCCATCCAGTGTGGGGCAGGGAAGGTCTATCTCATAGAGGAACCCATGGCCGCCGCCATTGGGGCAGGGTTGGCCATAGACCATCCCCAGGGGGTGATGGTGGTGGACATAGGGGGTGGCACCACGGACGTGGCCATCATATCCATGGGAGTTCCAGCCGTGAGCGACTCCAAGAGGGTGGCGGGGGACGAGATGGACAACGCCATAGTCCAGTACGTGAGAAAGAACCACCACCTCATGATCGGGCAACTGGAGGCTGAAGAGGTGAAGATAAGGATCGGCAGTGCCTATCCCACAGAGGAGGGAGAGACCTGCCCCGTGAGGGGCAGAGACCTGGTCACAGGCACACCCAAGGAGGTGGTCCTCACCCCGGCCCAGGTAGCCCAGGCTATCCAGGACCCTCTCCACCAGATCCTGGAGATTATCCGGGATGTCCTGGATCGTACCACACCGGAGCTCCAGTCCGACATCCACAGGGAAGGCATCTTCCTCACGGGAGGGGGCTCCCTGGTGAAGGGCATGGACCGTTTCATAGAGGAGCACATCTCCATCCCCGTCACCATGGCAGAGGATCCCCTCACCAGCGTGGTTGAGGGGGCGGGCAGGGCCCTGGAAGAGATCCACAGGTTCAAAAAGGCCTTCCTCACCTAGCTAGCGGTAGCGCTCCACCCCTATCCTGGGGCACATCTTCCCCAGGGGACACCGGCTGCACAGGGGTGACATGGGGCGGCACACGTTCTGCCCGAAGGCCACCAGCAGGTCGTTTATCCTGAGCCAGTACTCCGGGGGGAGCTTCTCTCGAAGGGCCATCTCCGTCTCCTCGGGGGTCCTGGTCTCCACATAGCCCCAGCGGTTACAGATCCTGTGGACGTGGGTGTCCACACAGATGCCCGGCTTTTCGAACCCCCGGGTGAGAACCAGGTTGGCCGTCTTCCGGCCCACCCCGGGGAGTTTCAGAAGCTCATCCAGGTCGTCGGGGACCCGGCCATCGTACTCCTCCAAGAGGATGCGACAGATTTCTTTGATATGCCTGGCCTTGTTCCTATAGAACCCCACGGGATAGATGGCCTTGGCTATCTCCTCCTCTGACAGCTTCACCATGTCCCTGGGGTTATCGGCCAGAGCGTAGAGGCGTCGAGAGGCCTCCTTGGTGGTCTTGTCCTGGGTCCTGAGGCTCAGGATGCAAGAGACGAGAACCTTGAAAGGATCCCTCCTCTCCCTGGCCATCCGGGTGACAATGGGCTCCTTCCATTTGGGATACTCCCCCTCCAGGATCTCCATGGCCCTGTGAATATCGAACTCTGCCAAATCCAACCCCCTTTCAAAGACAGGCTGAGGCTGAGGTCAAGGTTGAGCATTTCTTTTCCAAAAAATCCTGGTTCTGCCCTCAGCCTCAACCTTAACCTTGACCTTCATTACCTTCCCCACAGTATGAACGCCACTCCCACTATGGCCGCCGTCTCGGCAAAAACAAGCTGAGGCTGAGGTCAAGGTTGAGGGTTTCTTTTCCAAAAAACCCGGTTCTGCCCTCAGCCTCAACCTTAACCTTGACCTTCATTACCTTCCCCACAGCATGAACGCCGCCCCCACTATGGCCGCCGTCTCGGCCCGGAGGGTCCTGGGACCCAGGGTGACGGGTTGGAAACCCCTGGAGACCAGCAACTCCACCTCCTCCTTCTCCCAGCCTCCTTCGGGGCCTACGGCCAGGGCACCCACACCCCCGCCTCCTCCCCTGGGCAAGGGAGCTTCCCTCTCCCCTTCCCATAAAACCCAACCCTCCCCCTCCAGGGAGATCTGGCCCAGCTCCAAGGGGGCTTCGATCCGGGGCAAAAGGGTGCCCCCGCACTGCTTCAGGGCCTCCCGGGCAACAGCCCTCCAGCGCTCCAGCCGGGAGGGACGGGGACGGGGCACGCACCTCCTGGTCACCAGGGGCACCACGGCTGCCACCCCCAGCTCCGTGGCTTTCTGGACCACCAAGTCCATCTTCTCCCCCTTCAACAGGCCCACGTAGAGGGTGAGCCTCAGGGCAGGCTCCCTCTCCAGGGCCTCCCTCACCTCCTCTATCCTCACCCGACCTTCCGCCACCAACACCCCCCGGGCCTCATGGCCCCTGCCGTCCAACACCACCACCTCCTGGCCCAGGGACACCCTTCTCACCCTGAGGTGATGGGCCTCCCCGGAAGGGAGAGCCAGGTCCCCGGGGACCAGGGCCGTATCCTCCACCAGGATCCTAACCACGGACAAGGAGTAACCCTCCCCAGCCCAACAGATCCCGGGCCTCCACCTCTTTAAATCCCACAAGGGCCATCTCGTGGGCCATGGCCTCCAGATCGTGGGCCAGGAAGCCCGAAACGATCAGTCTCCCCCCCGGAGCCGTGAGGCGGGACAGCTCCCTGGAAAGTTTCAGGAAGGCATAGTAGTGGAGATTGGCCAGAACCAGGGGGTACATCTCCTTCAGGGCCCGGGGCGCGCAGGCCACCAGGGTCACCCTTCCCTCCACACCATTGAGGGTCACGTTCTCCCTGGCGTTACCCAGGGCCTCAGGGTCTACGTCCACGGCCACCACCTCCCTCACCCCCAGTTTAACGGCGGCTATGGCCAGGATGCCAGATCCCGTCCCCACATCCAGGGCCCTTCCGGGTCTCTCGTCCCCCACCGCCTCTTCGAGGAGAGTGAGGCACAAGCGGGTGGTAGGGTGGGTCCCCGTGCCGAAACCCCGGCCGGGATTTATCACCAGATTCAACCTCCCCGGGTTCCCCCCCTCCCAGGGAGGATGGATATACAGCTTCTCACCCCAGGGGAAACCCCTGAAATACTCCCGGTACCGGCTCTCCCATCCAGGGGGCATCTCCTCCCACTGGGGCATGGGGAGGCCCTCCAGTTCCAATGCCCTGGGCCTGGGAGCGTAAAGGACCAAAAAGGCCCGGCCATCCACCTCCTCCAGGGAGAAGGAGAGATCATCCATCTCCAAAAGCTGGATCTCCAGGGGCTCCCAGGGGAGGTGAGGAGGTAAGGGAATGCGGGCCACCCACAGCATCAATCCCCTCCCGTGGCCCTGGCCAGGACCAGAAGGTGAATCTCCCGGGCTCCCCCCTTGGCCAGGGTCCTGGCCACCTCGGAGGCCGTGGAAAGGGTGGTGGCCACATCGTCTACCAGCAGGAGTCCCTTCCCCTTCACATCCCCCACGACCCTAAAGGCCCCCCTCAGATTCCGTCTCCTCTCCCGGGCCGAGAGTCCCGTCTGGTGGGGCGTGGGCCTCACCCTCCTCACCGCCCCCTCCTCGAGGGGCAAGGAGAACTCCTCCGCAACCACCCGGGCCAGGAAGAGAGACTGGTTGAACTCCCTGGTCCACCTCCTGGTCCAGTGGAGGGGAACGGGAACAACCCCTTGAAGCCCCAGCCCCCTCAGGGCCTCCCCCTTCCTGGCCAGCCCCTCCCTCAAGAGAGCCTTAAGCAAGGCCCAGGCCCTCCCGTCCCTCTGGAACTTCCACCGATGGATGAGGTGGGAAAGGGGAGGAGCATAGAGGTACAGGGCCACCACCGAATCCAGATGGAGCCTCTCACGGACGCACCTACCGCATATGGGTACCCGGCTCTCATAGGGCAGACCGCACCGGGAACAGGTGGCCGCCAGAAAGGAAATCCCATGGAAACAGGTCTCACAAAGGGCCGAGGAGGCGGGAAGGCCACAACCCCTGCACCGCAGGGGCATCACCCGGTTCCAGAGGGAGTTAAAGAGGGCTTTGCCTACCATGCCTCTAGCATCTATAACAAAAAAAGAGACCTTTCAACGAAGGGGGGGGAACATGTCCATCAAGGAGAGAGCCACCTATAACATGGACCGGGACTACCATTACAATCTGGAGGCGGGCCCCCGCTTCTCAGGGGAGATACCTGCCTGGGAACCGGATCCTGCCTTCCCCTTCCTGGGACACGGCCTCAACTCCCCCCTGGGGATCCCTGCGGGGCTCCTCCTGGACTCGAAATGGATCAACCTGTACGCCCTTCTGGGCTACGACATCCTGGTCTACAAGACGGTGAGGAGCCGCCGGTATCCCGTCCATCCATGGCCCAACTGCCTCTTTGTGAAGACGGAGATGTTGAACCCTGACGCCCTGCCCCCCCAGGTGGTAGCCCCCAGGAACTGGGAACCCCCTTCTCCCCGGGTGGTCACCATCACCAACTCCTTCGGCATGCCCAGCCTCTCTCCGGAAGGATGGCAGGAGGACGTGGAGAAGGCCCTGGGCCATCTGAAGGAGGGCCAGATCCTCATAGTGAGCGGGGTGGGTACCCTGGAAGACTCCCGGGAGAAGCTGGTCCAGGACTTTGTGAGGGTGGCCTCCATGATAAAAGAGACAGGGGTGCCCGTGGTGGAGCTCAACTTCTCGTGTCCCAACACGGCAGATGGAGAGGGATCCATTTACACCGATCCCCCCCTGGCCTCCTGGATCGCCAGGGAGGTGAGGAGGGCCCTGGGAGATACCCCCCTCCTCATCAAAGTGGGACTCCTCCTGGGACGGGAACTGGAAGAGACCGTGAAGGCCCTGGCCCCGTGGGTTCAGGGCATGGTGGGCATAAACTCCGTCCCCCTCTCGGTGGTGGACGAGGAGGGCCACCCTGCCCTGGGGCCCCAGAGGACCACCAGCGGCGTTTGTGGATGGGCCATCAGGCAGTGCGGCCTGGCTTTCGTGAGGGAGGCCGCGGCCCTGAGAGAAAGGGAAAGGTACGACATGGCCATTTGCGGCTGCGGGGGAGTCACCCACCCCTCCCACATCCGGGAGTACCTGGCCCTGGGAGCGGACGCCGTCTTCACATGCACGGGGGCCATGTTCAACCCCTACCTGGCCCTGGAATACAAAGGGGTGGTGGAGACCCATGAAGACCCGACGTGAAGTCAGGCTCTTCCTCATCTCCCTGGCAGCGGGGCTGGCCTTCACCTTCCTCATGCCCCTGCCCAACTCCATGCTCTCCGTGGTACCCTGGGGAGCCGGTCTCACCCTGGGACCCTTCATCATGGTCTTAGCAGGGGCCATCCTGGCCCTCATCTACAGGAGGGCCATGGACCCCAACCGGCTCATGGCCATGGTCATGGCCTCCTTCTTCCTCCTGTACATGGGGATTCAGGCCTTCTCCTGTCCCTACTTCCACTGGGTGGGGAGACGGCTGGGGCGCACAGCCGAGGAGAGGATAGCCGGAAGCCAGGATAAGAGGGACGCCCTGCTGGAACTGTGGCTCAAACCCAGGGTCCTCTACCCCAAGAAAAAGCCCGCCAAAGCCTGCCTCCTGGAGGGATACCGGGAGGGGTTAAAATAGAGGCCGAGGCCAAGGTCGAGGCTGAGGGCATTACCTAAGAACCTCAGAAAAACCTGGTTTCTTCTCCTTTCACGAGGCGCTGGATGTTGGCCCTATGGCGCCAGGTGATGAGGAGGGCGATGAGGGCTGTGAAAAGGGTGAGGAGGGGGTTCTTCTGA
This sequence comes from bacterium, assembly GCA_027020915.1. Classification (GTDB taxonomy): domain Bacteria; phylum Thermosulfidibacterota; class Thermosulfidibacteria; order Thermosulfidibacterales; family B14-G1; genus B14-G1. The sequence goes on along the minus strand of JALUVF010000064.1, from coordinate 6,201 downwards.
ACCAGGTATATGAAGGGCACCATGGCCCAGGCGGCGCTGATGGAAGCCAGGGAGACGTAACGCCACCTCCAAATCACCAAGCCGAAGACCCCTGCCGCCATGAGGACAGCCAGGGGAGAGAGGGCCAGGTAGACACCCAGTCCCGTGGCCACCCCTTTCCCCCCTCTGAAACTCAGGAAAGGGGAGTAACAGTGGCCCAGAATGGCAAAGAACCCCACCAGGGCCACGTAGTCGGGGCTCTTGAGCCAGCTCCAGGCCAGGAGCACCGGCAGGTAGCCCTTGAAAGCGTCCAGGAGGAGGGTGAGGGCCCCCGCCACCTTTCCCGCCGCCCGAGCCACATTGGTGGCCCCCACGTTGCCACTTCCCACCTCCCTGGGGTCCTTCTTCCCGAAGAGGCGGGCGAAGAGGACCCCGAAGGGCACGGAGCCCAGGAAGAAGGCCACCAAGGCCAGAGACACCACCTTCCCGGCCGTCAGGTAATGAGCCACTTGTCCACCTCCTCGGGGGGCAGGGGATGGACCTGGATCTCCCCCACCTTCCGACCGCCACACAGGAAGGTGAAAGGACCGGAGCCCTTGCAATACCGGGCCAAGAGGGAACCCCCCCTCTCCAGCTCCTCCAGGGCCCCCGGCCCCACCAGCAGGCCCGTGGGGCCGGGAAAGCCCTTGGGCACGAGGAGGATGTTCTCCTCACCCGCCAGAGATTGAATCAAGGCGTTCTCCCCCTCCCTCCTTCCCACCACCATCTTGGCCCCGGGAGAGAGCCTGAAGTGGCGACCCAACTGGAGGAGCCTCACATCTCTGAGGGAAGGCAGCTCCCCGGGAGGAAGGTGGTCCATGAGGTCCTTCAATCTCCTGGAGTATCCAGGGTCCGTGAGGAGGCATCCCCCTGCAGGGGAGGGAATCCTGTGCCACCCGTACTTCCTGGCCAGCTCCATCTGCCTCTTTCTTCCCCTTCCCTGGATGGCCTCCAGCCTATCCCTGTCCACCCACCCCTCCCTTTCCGGGATGGTGGGGGGCAAAAGCCGGGCAGAGAGAGGCCTCAGCAGGAGCCCCTCCAGGCCCGCCTCCCTCTCTATGAGGCGGAGCACCGGCCCCCTCTGGGACATGGGCCTCTGACCCAGTACCTCCCCGGTGATGACAAAGGATGCCCCCTCCTCCTCCATGATCTCCCTGGCCTTTCTCAGGAAGAGGATCTTGCAGTCTATGCACGGATTCATGTTCTTCCCGAAGCCGTGGGGGGGGTTCAACAAGAGGGGCAAGAACTCCCGGGTCAAATCCACCACCCTGTGGACCCTCAAACCGTAAAGCCTCTCCAGATCCCTGAGAAACCCCGGGTCTTTCTTACCTGTAAAAGAGGTGACCATGTGGAGAGGCAACACCTCCACCCCCTGTTCCTCCACCAGCTTCACCGCCAGAAGACTGTCCAGACCTCCCGATATCAAGGCTACAGCTCTCACGTTCCCTCCTCATCCTTGGTGAAACGGCGATACGCTCAGATAATGAAGTAGGTAGATAGGATAAATAGGGAAATAGTTCAAGGGAAAAGGGAAAGAAAGAGGCCATGAAAACCTCCAAGCTGCACCACCTCACCCCCTGCCCCCTCCCCTCTCCAACCCGCTCAGCCTCCTATGGGCCCCCTCCTTCTCGGCGGGAGAGAGCCTGGAGCGCCTGATGGCCTCCCTGAGCATCTCTATGGTCTGGTCATAGAGGGCCCTGTCCACGGGATAGGGATGACCGTCCTTGCCCCCGTGGGCAAAGCTGAACCGGGCAGGGTCCCGGAAACTCACCGGGGTGCCGTAGAGCACCTCGGCGGTGAGGACCAGGGCCCTGAGGGTCTTGGCCCCCAGACCGGGGGTCTCCAGGAGTTCCTGGAAGTGGCGGGGCATTCTGTTGCGTACTCCCTCCAGCCCTTTCCTGATCCTATCCACCCGGATATCTCTCAGGAGGATATGGTGGCGGGAGGGCATCTCCAGCTCCTGGATACGTTTCATCTCCCTCACCAGTCTCTCGGGTCCGTACTCCTCCACCAGGACCACCACCCCCTCCCGGGCCTCTCCACTCTCCCTGGCCACCATGTTCAGAGCCTTTCCCCGAACCATGGCACAGACGGCCTTATGGGGTTCCTCCACGAAAGAAGATAACCCTTCGCCGAGCCAGTGATATCGCCTGGCGTAACGATTCGCGGTGTTCATACCCTGCTGGACCACGGCCCAGTCTCCCCGGGGAGTGAAGATGATGGCGTGGTGGTAGAGCTCGTACCCGTCCTGGAGGGCAGCGCTGTCCACCTTGGCGCTCATGCGGCTGGCATAGACCAGAGGAGCGGGATCGAAGCCCACCCTCTCCGCCGCCTCCTCCACCTCCCGGGGGGTCTGCCTGGACACCCGACCCTTACCACCGGCCAGAAAGAGGCCCAAGTCCCGGGATACGCCCCTCAAGGCCTCCTTCACCGCCCCCGTCACCGTGGTGGTCACCCCGCTGGAGTGCCAGTCGAAGCCCAGGAGGCACCCGAAGGCCTGGAACCAGAAGGGATCGGAAAAACGGCGCACCACCTCCTGGGGGCCATACTGGGCCGCCAGAAGGATGATCACCTCCCGGGCCAGCTTCACCATCCTGTTAAAGAGCCAGGGAGGCGCCTTCCCACCGTGCAGGGGCAGACGGGCCGTTCCAGTAGGTCTCATGTTTTTCATTATAGAGATATTCCCCTCCCCATAAAAGGGAACAACCGATCCAGGACCTTGCCAATGGAGAAAGGGGTGTGTTATGGAGGGGGACGCTTTAAAACCCACGGGAGGAGTTGGTCATGGCCAGGCGTTGCGAAATCTGCGGCAAGGGCCCCATGAGCGGCCACAAAATCAGCCACGCCCACAACGTGAGCAAGCGGCGGTTCCTGCCCAACATCCAGAGAGTGAAGGTGCGCTATCCCAACGGTACCGTCAGGACCGTAAAGGTGTGCACCAAGTGCCTCAAGGCGGGCAAGGTGGTGAAGGCCTGACAGAGCCACCAGGCCTTCACCGCCACTACCGCATAAGCCTCTCCACCCGCACCACCCCGGGGATCCTCCGGATGGCCTTCTTAACCCGCTCCAGGTGTTCCACGTCCTTCACGTCTATGACAAAGTTGAGATAGGCCCTCCCCTGCCCGGTGGTGGCCACGTCGGCCCTCTCCACATTAACCCCCTCCCCGGCAATGGCCTGGCTGATCTCGGCCAAAAGGCCCATCTTGTCCTCCGTCTCCACCCTCAACTTGACGGGCAAGACGCTCCTGTCATCTATGGCCCACTCGGCATCCACCTGACGCTCGGGATCTATCCTCAGGTGGAGGAGATTGGGACAGTCCGCCGTGTGTATGGTGACACCCTTGCCCCTGGTGATGTACCCCACGATCTCGTCCCCGGGAATGGGATTGCAACACCGGGCAAAGCGAACCAGGACATCGTCCAGTCCCCTCACCGTCACCCTCACCTCCCGCTTCTTCCTGGGACGCCTAGGTTCCTCCTCCAGTCTCTTCTTCTCCTTCTCCCCCATCTCCTCGGGAGGGATGGCCTTTCTCGCCACCTGGCGGGCGTTCACCTTGCCGAAACCAACGGCCACCACCAGGTCATAGGCGTTGTTGAAGCCCAGGTCCCTGGCCGCCAGGTCAATCTCGCCTTTGTCCAGCTTCTTCAGAAAGTTACGGCCGAACTTCTTGAACTCCTTCTGGCACAGGTCCCGGCCCAGTTCGAAGGCCCGCTCCCTCTCCTGGGCCCTGAGCCAAGCCTGGATCTTGGCCCGGGCTCTGGTGGTCTTCACCAGCCTCAACCAGTCCCGACTGGGGTGCCGCTCAGGGGAGGTGACGATCTCCACCTGCTCCCCCGTCTTGAGCTGATGGCTGAGAGGCACCAGCCGCCCATCCACCCGGGCACCGGCGCAATGGTGGCCCACCTCCGTGTGAACGGAATAGGCAAAGTCTATGGGCGTGGCTCCCCTGGGCAGGGCCTTCACCTCTCCCTTGGGGGTGAAGACGTAGACCTTCTCGGGAAATAGATCCACCTTCAGGTTCTGGAGAAACTCCCGGGAATCCCTCATGTCCTGCTGCCACTCCAGGAGATGGCGGAGCCAGGTGACCACCCGATCCTCTTCCCTGTCGGACTTCCCCTCCTTATACCGCCAATGGGCTGCGATTCCCTCCTCGGCCACCCGGTGCATATCCCAGGTGCGGATCTGGAACTCCACCTTCTCCCCCTCGGGGCCCACCACCGTGGTGTGGAGGGACTGGTACATGTTGGGCTTGGGCATGGCGATGTAGTCCTTGAAACGCCCCGGTATATGGGGCCAGCTGGAATGGATTATACCCAGGGCCATGTAGCACTGGTCCAGTGTATCCACAATGATGCGGAGGGCAACGAGATCGTACAGCTCTTCGAAGGTGAGGTTGCGCTCCAGCATCTTGTTGTAAATGGAGTAGAAGCTCTTGGGGCGCCCCGTCACCTCGGCCTTGATGCCCTTGGCCTCCAGCTTCTCCCTAACCAACCGGATCATGTTCTGGATATAGGCCTCCCTCTCCTCCCTCTTCTTGGCCACCCGTTCCCGGATGAACTCGTACATCTCGGGGTTGAGCTCACGAAAGGCCAGGTCCTCCATCTCCCACTTCAACCAGGCGATACCCAACCGGTGGGCCAGGGGCACGTAGATATCCAAGGTCTCCTGGGCTATGCGCTTCCGCTTGGCCTCCTGGGGGATGAACTGGATGGTCCTCATGTTGTGGAGGCGATCGGCCAGCTTGATGAGGATCACCCGAATGTCCTTGGCCATGGCCAGGAGCATTTTCCTGATGGTCTCGGCCTGCTGCTGGAGCATGGTCCTGGCCTCCAGCCTGCCGATCTTGGAGACCCCTTCCACCAGGAAGGCCATGTCTTCGTCAAAGGCCCCCACCAGGTCCCTGTAAGTGACCCCCGTATCCTCCAGGACGTCGTGGAGGATACCGGCGGCCACGGTATGGGGATCCATCCTCATCTGGGAGAGGATGACGGCCACATTGAGGGGGTGGACAATGTAGGGTTCTCCCGACTTCCTCTTCTGTCCCCTGTGGGCCTCCTCGGCGAAGTGAAAGGCTTTGTCCACTATCTCCACGGAACTGTGGGGATGGTGGGACAGGATCTCCCTTTTTACATCCTCCAGTTGCTCCTCGTATTTAGAATAGACCGATTCCATAGCTCTGCTTCTCCTTGGGTTAGTGGGAATATAGGCCCCCTACACCCCGTTGGCAAGGGAAAGAAGGAGCCCCCAAGCTCCAAAGAAGAGATTATTTTTGGTAAATACCATGTGATTTATCCCAAAACCCCGGAAAGCGATTGCCCCCCCTCTTTCACCATACTAAGATTGGGAGCAGCTCTCTCAAAAGAGGAGGAAGTTGGAATGGAAGCCGTCACCAGTACCAACATAAAGGAACTGAAGAAGCTCTTCTCGGGCAAGGTGAGAGACGTCTACCGGGTGGACGAAGGGAGGATCCTCCTGGTTGCCACGGACCGTATCTCCGCATTCGACGTGGTCTTCAACGAGGGCATACCCGGCAAGGGCCAGGTCCTCACCCGCATCTCCGTCAAGTGGTTCAGCATGATAAACCAGATTCCCAACCACATAATCTCCCCCCGGCCCCAGGAAGAGCTGCCCTTCCTGGCCAACTACCCGGAGCTGGAGGACAGGGCAGTCCTGGTGAAGAGCCTGAAGAGACTGGACGTGGAGTGTGTGGCTCGGGGATACCTCTTCGGCAGCGCGTGGAAGGACTACCAGGCCACGGGAGAGATCTGCGGCGTCAAGCTCCCGGCGGGCATGAAACAGGCCGAGCGCCTTCCCCGACCCATCTTCACCCCGGCCACCAAGGCCTCCAGCGGCCACGACGAGAACATCCCCTTTGAAGAGTGCATCAAAATCGTGGGGGACGAGAGGGTGGCCAACAAGATCCGGGAAGTCACCCTGGAGATCTACTCCTGGGCCCACAACCTCCTGTGGGACAGAGGGATCATCCTGTCAGACACCAAACTGGAGTTCGGTCTGGACGAAGAAGGAAACCTCTACCTCATAGACGAGGTTCTCACCCCCGACTCCAGCCGATTCTGGTCCAAAGAGACCTACCGGGTGGGCACCAGTCCCCCCAACTACGACAAGCAGTTCATCAGAGACTATCTGGAGACCCTGGACTGGGACAAAAAACCTCCCCCACC
>JALUVF010000063.1 GCA_027020915.1 bacterium | reverse complement strand
GTCCACCTGGAGGTCCAGGCCATGTTACCGGGCCATCTCTTCCCCGTATGGGACACGGTTAGAGAACACCTCAAGAGAACCTACTTTGAACTCCAACTCCAGCTCCAGGGAAGGGAAGACATGGCCCTTATAAACGCCGGTATTTTATGGGCAGACCTGGGGGATCTGGAAGAAGCCGTGGCCTTCTTCGACCGGGTGCTGGAGCAGGCTCCCAACCACCCAGGGGCCTGCTTCACCAAGGGCCTGGCCTTTTACCAGATGGGCCGATTCAGAGAGGCTATAGAACTCTTCGACAGAGCCCTGGAGGTGGCTCCCAATTTCCAGGAGGCCCGGCAGGCCCGGCGCATGGCCGCCATAGCCCTATCGGGCCAGGAGGAGTGAAACCACACCACCATCCCTAAAAATATTAGAACAGTCCCCCTAAGCCCCTCATAGAAGGCGTAATCCGCCGCCAGGGCCTCCCCAATCCCTGAAACAGCGCCACTTGGCTCTCCTCCCCAGTTTATATAACAATTATATATTTTCACGCTTTAGAAATAATAAACTTATCTTGTTCTCACTTTAATCAGAGATTATCAATTGTTTGATTATAGCTGAACCGTATCTCGTGATCCCATGGCCAAGGCCTCCCGGCATCTCCGATCCATGGAGGGGAAAGAGAAAAAAGAAGAAAAATCCAGATAACAACTTTATTTATAAAGAGTTATTCGTTGCAGACCCCTATCGGACATCCGGAAAGTCCTACCAAAAATCTAAAATTTAATTACGATGTTATAATATCTCTAAAAATTACCTGGGCCACATTTTGAACTGCCCTATTGACAAAAAGAACAAAGTTTTTTACTTTCCTTTCTACCTGTGGCATAGGGCTGCGAATAATTGTGAAGAAGGGAGGTGGTAGATGGTCCGCAAAAGGAAAGCCTTTTCAGAGGGTAAGGCGAGCGAAGCGAGGAACACTATTTTAAGAGGGAGGTAAAGGAAATGGCGGAAGAAATAAAAATCAATCTCCCACCCGCTGCGGAAAAGAGGCATGCACCTAGGAAGGTGCAGGAGGTGAAGGAGATCGAAATCAACAGCAGGGAAGACACCCTGGAGATCAACTCTCCTGAGGTGAGACCTTGGCCCGTCACTCCTCCCCCTTCTCCTGACGAGGTGATGGAGAAGGTGTATGCCGCCAGAAGGGCTGAAGAGTTCGGGAAGTGGTGCGAAGACAACCTGCGCATGGAGTACAACTTTCTGAAACCCGAGGCCCTTCAGGGCTACAGGGTATTGGAGGTGGGTACTTGGAAACTGAGCGGTCCCTTCGCCGCTTCCCTCCTGGCCGAGCTGGGAGCCGAGGTGATCAAGGTGGAACCCCCCGGAGGCGACCCCCTGAGGAAACTCACCCCCTTTGGCCGTGAGGAGTACATGCTGGCCGATCCCTACACGGGGGAGAAGGTGGGTCTGGAGTTCATCCACGAGTGCCGCAACAAGTACTGCGTCACCCTCAACCTGGACACGGAAGAGGGCCAGGAGATGTTCAAGAATCTGGCCGCCACCGTGGACGTCATCATCGAGTACTATCCCCCGGGCTACATGGATGAGAGGGGCCTGAGCTACAGGTATCTGGAGAAGATCAACCCCAAGCTGGTCTACTGCTGGACAGGAGAGGTGGGCCAGTGGGGCGCCTGGAAGGACGAGGTCTCCAAGTTCGGTCAGCCCATGCTTGATCCCTTCGGCATGGTGGCCTGCTCCTGGGTCCACAACACGGGATTCCCCCCGGATCTCCTGCCCAGGGAGAAGGGCGGTAATCCCACCAGGTCGGGACCCTGGTTCGCCGACTACGCGGCTGGTGAGCAGATCGCTGTCAACGTCCTGGCAGCCCTCTACTGGAGGGACGAGTTCAGTGGAGAGGGCCAGTTCATCGAGACCACCTCCGCCGAGGCCCTCATGGACATCCTGGACTTTGACATCACCTGGTACGGGTTCAACGCCAGCATCAAGGGCAGGACGGGCTCCTGGGATCCCAACCTGAACCAGTACGCCTGGAACCCCTGCCGGGACGGCTACATGATGATTGGTGGCCAGACGGACAGGCTCTGGTACAGGATCGGCATGTGCATCGAGAGGGACTATCCCGAGTTCGGACGTCTCATCGGCGAGGATCCCCTCCTCAAGGAGGTGGGCGCCAGGAACGCCCTCCAGGCCCTCACCAAGACCTACACCCTCACCACCAGATGGCTC
>JALUVF010000062.1 GCA_027020915.1 bacterium | reverse complement strand
GGAGTACGAGATCGCCGCAGGACCCCTTCTCTTCATCGACGAAGTGGCCGAGTTCCCCCACTTCAAGTATCGCCCCTGGGTCAACACCATTGAGGACGAGCACTACGGCACCCTGCTCTATGCCTTCCCGCCCGACGGCTTCCAGATGAGGACCCCGGCCAGGGTGAAATGGCTGGGCAGGCCCACGGGCAAGGACAACTACGAGATCTACATGAAGTACCTTGGCATAGATCAGTGGAAGATGAGAGAACTTGAGGATAAGGGGGTAGTGTGATGGAGAAGTTTGATAGGATACCCATAGAGGATCAGCCGGGGCCCAAGAGCCAGGAGGAAATGGATGAGATGAAGATGCCCTTTGAGGAGTACTGCCGTAAGGTCTTTGACCCCGGCAACGAGTTCGTCAAGCCTACGGCCCTCAAAGGCATCCGCTGGCTGAGCACTACCATGTACATCTTCACCCCCCACGCCGTCACCAACCTGGCGGAGCTGGGGGCGGAGGTGATCAAGATCGAGATGCCCCGCATGGGAGACCCCATGCGCCACACCTCTCCTTTCAACGAGGCCTATGTCTATCCCCTCCACGACACCAGGCCCATGACGGGAACGGGAGTGGCGTGCTTCAACGCCAACGTGAACGAGTACTACATCTCCATGGACTACCACCGGGAGGAGGTGAAGGAGGCCTTCTACTCCCTGGTGAAGATGTCCGACGGTCTCACCGAGTGCTACAGGCCCGGTACCTTCGACAGGTGGAAGCAGAGCTACAGGTTCCTCCAGGAGCTGAACCCCCGCTTCATCTACGTGTGGGGTGGTGGATTCGGCTACGGTCCCAAGGTCTGGGGAGGTTCCTACGACATCCTGGGTCAGGCCCACGCCGGGCTGGCCAGCATCACGGGCTTCCACGAGGACTTCGGGGGCCACGCCACCAAGTCCACGGACTGGAACATCGACTGGTACTCGGGCACCCAGATCACCGTGGCCGTTCTGGCCGCTCTCCTGTGGCGGAGAAAGACGGGACTGGGCACCATGATAGAGTTCTCCCAGGTCCAGGCCGCCACCAGGTGTATTGGGTACACCGTACCCCTTTACGGCCGGTTCGGTATAGTCCGCCAGAGATGGGGTAACTGGGACACCCAGCTCTGTGTCCACGGCATCATCATCTGCGGCAAGTCCGACTACCCCAACGAGAAGAACCCCCAGCTCAGGGAAGAGGCCCGCTACGTCATGGTGAGTGCCTTCAACGATCCCGACTTCAAGGAGCTGTGCAACGTCATCAAGCGTCCCGACCTCTACCAGAAGTACCAGAACCACAAGACCAGGGTGGAGGCCGAGGCCCAGGTGGAGATCTACCACGAGCTGGAGAAGTGGGCCGCCGACAAGACCCGCTCCGAGGTGACCAGAATCCTCAAGGAGGCCGGCATCCTGGCCATGCCCGTCTACAACGACAAAGAGGTGTACGAGTCCCCCCACTTCAGGGAGAGGGGCACCGTCCGGTGGCAGGCCGATCCCACCTACGGAGACTTCGTGGTACACAGCACCTACAGCTGCGGCCTCATGTCCAAGACCCCCAGAAGGAAGATGTGGGACCTCAGGCCCGTGGGTGCCGACAACGTGAAGATCTACCACGAGCTCCTGGGCTACCCCATGAGCACCATTAAAGACTGGTACGACAAGACCATCATTTAGGGGGAGGGACCATGTGTGATATAATTTGGTGCAAAGAGAAAAAGGCAGACGGAACGGTGTGCAACACCGTTAACTACCTGGATCCCTTCAACTTCTGGAACTGGGAAGGGACCATCGCCTGTGCCGAGTGCGGTACAGTCTACTACATCTACATGATCCAGGGGTGGATGTACAGGGGTCCCGAGAAGCAGCCCCCTGGCACCAAGCCCGACATCCTGCCCCTCTACGCCGACAAGCCCCTGGAGGGGTATGTCAACTACCTGCCCGGGGTAGAGGGCAGGACCAGGCCCTACCTCTGTCTCCCCAGGGAGATCTACCTGGGCAAGCCCGACTTCAGGAAGTTCAGCATCAGGGGCTATCCTGTCAGGGCTTGGGCTCCCCAGCCTCCTTCCACGGGCATAGCCGGTTCGGCGGGCTTCAAGTGGGAGATCGAAAAGCTCTCCCCTGAGGTGTGGGAGGAGTTCCTGGAGAAGAAGAAGAAGGGCGAAGCCAGGGATTGGTAAAAAGGAGGAGATGACATGGGAATTGACAGGAGCTTTTTGGAGAAACCCATAGAGGAGATGACCCCCGACGAGTTTCGGCTCATGATCCTTGAGCCGGAGAAGGACTCTGATCACATCTGCTGGAACTGCAGGTACTTCAAGCCTGTGATCAAGAACTCCTTCTTCCCTCCGGCGGACATCATCGGATGGTGCAAGAAGATCCACTGGCCCTTCTTCTGGTGCGTGCCGGAGCACAGGGTAGTGAAGAAGTGCTACGCCTACGAACCCATCAAGTAGGGGGTGGTAATAGGCCATGACGGAAGACGTCAGAAGAGAGCTCGAGGACCTCAAGGCCATAGTTGTGGCCTGGAAAGAGAGCTACATCAAACTGGCCAGGGAGAACGGGGGAGGTGAGTTTCTGGTGGAGGAGTACAGCTCCGAAATCGACGAGCTCGTCTTCCCTTACGTTTACAAGATGGTGAAACTGGGTGGCATGGAGATTGAAGACCTCATGGTGTTCTCCCGGTTCTGCTACAGGCAGGTTCTGGAGCTCCGGGAAGCCCTCATAGACATGGGGGCAATCTTGCTGGAAAAGGAGGAATGTGATGCCTGAGAGATACAGAGTGGTCCTGTGTGGGTTCGACCCCATGCTCGTCAGGGGCTACGTGAAAACGGGTGCCCGGGCCCTGTGGTGGTACCTCAGCAACGAGACCTTCGACGAGTACAAGCCCCAGCCCATGCAAAAGGTGGAAGTGAAGGTGCTGGCCGTCTACGACTGGAACGGCAACAAGGTGGCAGAGCCCAACGAGAGGTGGGAGTGGAGGACCAGCAAGGAGTCGGGCTACGCTGTAGTGGTCTCATCGGAGGCCATCGTAAAATACGAGCTCACCGCCTGGCATTACCTGGAGCTTATCCTGGAGAGGATAGGGGACAGAGACATTTATCCGGGGGAGGAGAAGGCCTTCAAGCTGTGGCCCTTCGAGACCATGGGCAAGGTCCACCCCTACAGGCTGGACTACATCCCACCGGTGGACTAGAGGCAAACCCGGGCGGGGAAGAGCCCTCTTCCCCGCCCATTTTCTTGTCAAGCCTGGGGGATGGTCCCCACCTTGACTTCAGGGGTTGGCACCCGTAAAACCACACCCAGATCGGAAAGGAGACCGGTATGAACCAGGAGATGAGCCAGGAACCTCAAGAGCCCATAGAGGGCCCCCAGATAACAGATTGGACCCCTCTCCAAGACATCCTGGGAGTGGCCCACCCCTTCTTCAAAAATTGCCTCTTCCTGGAGGGCTTCGATATCTCCTCCAACATCTATGCCGTGGTGGGGGACTACGTCTCCTTCATTGACCCCGGCAACGACTACACCGCCTTCATCCAGCTCTTCGAAAAGGGCTACAGGCCCACGGACATCAAAAAGATCGTCATCACCCACGGCCACAGGGAGCATGTCATGGGGATACTCGAGTTGTTCCGCTATCCCAGCATCCAGCAGGAAAAGGATCTGGAAGTCTTCCTCATGGACACCGCCCCGGAAGCCCTGGTGGAGCTGGTGAAAGAGTTCGGTTGCAAGATGACCCAGGTGAAGAACGGGGATGTCCTGGATCTCAGTGGGTTCCAATTGGAGGTGATCCACACCCCCGGCCACACCATGGACAGCATCTGCCTCTACCATCCTTCCACAAAGGCCATCTTCACCGGGGACACAGTGATCCCCCAGGCCGTGTCCTCACCCGATCCCACGGGAGGAGGAAGGGCCGACTACTACCTCTTCTCCCTGAGGATCCTCATGAACATGGGATTGAAACACCTCCTGCCCGGCCACGGCATGCCTGTGGCCCATGAAGCCCAGAAGGTCCTAGAAGGCTCCTACGCAGGGGCCATAAAACAGATCATCGGCCTCAAGACCCCCTGGCTGGAGGGAGCCAGCCTTATGGCCAGGAAGAAGTACCTGGCTGAAGCGGCCTTCTGCTGCGACATGGTCCTGAAGGAAGAGCCCGACAATCTCAAGGCCCTGGAACTCAAGGCCTCCTGTCTCAGCGATATGGGCAAGTTTGAAGAAGCCTATGAGATCTTTGACCGGCTCTCCAAGGAGATAGGCAGCTACACCTTTGCCAACATGGGCAAGGGCTACTCCCTTTTGGGCCTGGGGAAATACAAAGAGGCCATCATGTACTTCAACAAGGTGCTGAAAAGGAACCCCGCCCACAGGATGGCCAAGATATACAAAGGCATAGCCCTGTACCTTTCGGGGAAGCAAGAGGAGGCCCTTGGGATAGACGAGTTCAAAGAGGAGTTCGTGGCCAGATTCATGAAAGAGGTGGAAAAAGGGGCCCAGGAGAGGGGTCTGGACCTCCAATGAAGGGGGGAGACTTACAAGACACATCCCAGGAAACCCGGGCCGCTGCTTTTTCAAACCCTCACAGGAGGAAGAACTATGCCCAGGTTTGAGAAAGTGGAGTTCTACTACAGCAGCAAGATGAAGCCTGATCCCCGTTATCCTTGCAACATCCAGAACGCGCTGGAGGCCCTGGACAAACTGGCGGAGCTGGGTCTGGACGCCAGGGCCATCGACGTGGAAGAGCTGCGAGACGTCTTCAGAGCCTACCACAAGGCCGTCTCTGGACCCACTCCTGACCAGAAGTCCGTCCTCAGCGAAGTGAAGGGGGCCAGCTACGATGAGTTCTTCGGCAAAACCATCCCCGCCCTCCTGTGCTACACCAAAGCCAATGACAGGGCCCCGAGCCAGGTGTACCCCAGATTGGAGGGAAACCGGCTGGTCACTGTGAATGAGGCCCTGGAATCCCTGGTCCGAGAGACAGGGAGAATATAAGCCGGGCCCTCATGAGCCCAGGAGAGCAAGGCTCTCCCTCCACCTTCCATAGTAGACGGGGAGAAGCCTCCGGGCTTCCCCACCAGAGCCTCCTCTGACCGCCTCCATGAGAAGGTGGGTGAACAGAATCCAGGATTCGGCCACCTCGCCCTTCAGGGTCCCCCTCATGTAGCGAAACTCCACTGTTCCCCTGTACCAGTAGGAGTGGAGATTGAGGCCGTGGTATCGAGTCTCATGGTACCTCTCCCTTCGGTGGGACTCCTGAGCATCTCCGTACCACGCCTCCTCTAAGCTCCTCAATGCCGGGCTTTCCCTTCCCCACCGTCCTTTCACCAGCTCCGCCATGGCAGGAGGAATGGGTTTGCAAGCCTTCTCCATCCTTCCCTGGTTGCCGGGTATGGCCTGGTAGATCAGGGGCTCCCAGTTCAACATCAGCTCCAGCAAGGCCCTCAGCTCCCTGGCTCCAAAGTCCCTGGCATCGTGGTGGACGTGAAGCCCACAGCTTCCATTGACCCCGGCTCCGAAAGTCCCAAGGATGCCCAAGGCCACCCTCACCTCATAGAGACCCCCGGGACCCTTCAGGCGGGGGCTCAAGAGTTCTATCCCACCACCTCCAAAAATGGAGTGATCCTCAACGAAACGCCAGGAACCCTCGTCCCTGCCAAGCCTCAGGCCCGCATTCTCAAAGGCGCATTTCATCTCCGGGGGAAGGCGATAGGGGGGCATGACGCCGTCGTCTATGGGCAGGAAGAAACCGTAGGGGAAGTGGAAGACCTCCACCTCTATTCCAAAAGTCCTCTCTGAGAGAAAGGGTCCCATAAACCTTCTTGGATAGACCCTTTCTTCACTACTTTCAACTCCCCTGGATTGAAAGAGACCCACCCACTGGTGAAGGGGAGGGGAGTGGAAGAGACGAGGAAAGCGTCAGATCCTTCAAGAATGTGGTGGCAGTAGTACATGCTCTCGTGCCCCCCATAGAAGGCCAGCATGAGGGAAGGCACACAGAGAACGAAGTTGATCTTTCTGGAATCCCTCCAAAGACGGCAGACCAGTTCCCACACCTTGGGAACGATCACCCTCCAGGGAGGTGCCCTGTCACCAAAGGCACGCCAGAGCTCGTTCAGCATCCAGCAGAAGATGGCTTCCGCATCGGTACGGCCCACGGGTTGGAAGGGTCCCGGAAAAGACTCGGTAGGCCAGTCTCCATCTCCGTGATGGGCAAAGGCCCAACACATGCCCCACATCCTCTTGACGAAGGGATGGGTGTTGGCAAAGGTGACTCCACCCTTTGTAGCCTTACGCACGTGGAAGAGAGCCTGGCAGCCTTTCAACCTGCCCCCGTCCATCACCGCCCGGAGGAGGATGCTCTCCCTGGCATAGGCGGGTTCCTTTATTAAAAGACAGTCGTCGCCCATGTAACACACCAGGCCCCAACCGTCCCTGTTATAAGTGTCCGGCATGGGAGGCAGGAAGAAGTACTCCATGACACTCTCCAACCGGACAGGCCGGAAAACCGAAAGGGCTGCAATACGACACATGTCCACCCCCAGCAATTATGCCTTCTCCCTCCTCATCCCCTCAAGTGCTCCTCGAGAAAATCCTTGATGCGCATAGCCAGCACGGGACTGATACCCGGCAGAGAGGCCAGCTCCTCCAAGGAGGCATCAAGGATGGCGTCCAGGCTCCCAAAGGCCTGAAGAAGCCTCTTGCGCCTGGAAGGCCCCACTCCGGGCACCTGCTCCAAAAGGGAGGTGAGCCTCTCCTTCCCTCTCTTGCGTCGATGATGGGTGATGCCGAAGCGGTGGGCCTCGTCCCTCATGCGCTGGAGGAGATGGGTGACGGGACTGGCGGGCTCCAGCTCCAGGGGTTCTCTCTCTCCAGGAAAATAGACGCGCTCGAAACGCCCCCCCTTCCCCTTGGCCATGGCTCTCACCTCCACCCCCGAAAATCCCTTTTCCCTCAACACCTCCAGGGCCACCTCCACATGGCCCCGGCCCCCATCAACGAGGATGAGCTGGGGAAGCTCCCATTCGGCACGCTCCAGGCGACGTCTCAACACCTCCTTCATCATGGCATAGTCGTCCACCCCTTCCACCGTTCGAATGGTGAAGTGGCGATACTCCTCCTTGGCCGGCTCACCATCTATAAAGACCACCATGGAACCCACGGCCTCCCTCCCCGACAGGCTGGAAATATCAAAAGTCTCGATGCGCCCGGGCACCTGGGAGAGGGACAGGAGGCGAGCCAGATCCCTGAGCAGGTCCTCGGTCCGGGCCTTCCTGGAGCGCCACTCCCCCTTGAAAGCCTCCAGCTTCTCCCGGGCCAGGGATAGCAGCTCCTTCTCCTCACCCCGACCCAAAGTGACCCTCACCCTTTCCCCCTTCAAGTGGGAAAGCCACCGGGCAAGGGTCTCCCGGGAGGGATGGGTGGGTACCAGGACCACCTGGGGGGGGATCTCCCGCCCCCCGCCATAAAATTCCCTGAAAAAGGCCTCCAAACCGTCTCCCGCCTCCAGGACGAACCCCTTTTCCCCCAGGAGCATGCCCTTTCTCACCATGAGTAGATAGAGGAAAAACCTTCCATCCTCCTCCCACAAAATGAAATCCAGGTCTTTCTCCCTGGTGAGAAGGACCCTCTGGCGCTCCATGACACGCTTGAGGGCAAAAACCCGGTCCCTCACCCGGGCCGCCTCCTCGAAGCGCAGCTCCCGGGCCAGCTCCATCATACGCCCTTCCAGCTCCTCCAGTACCTCCCTGCCTCTACCCTCCAGGATTCTCCTCACTCCATCCACCAGGGCGGCGTATTCATGGGGGTCTACCTCCCGGGCACAGGGCCCCAGGCACCGGCCCATCTGGAAGTTGAGGCAGGGCCTATTCTGCCTCTTCAAGGGCCCACGACAGCGCCTCAAGGGAAAAATCTGGCTCAGTAGGGTCATGGTCTCCCTCACGGCCCAGGCGGGGACGTAGGGGCCAAAATAAAGGGAGCCGTCTCTGGCGGGACGTCTCACGAACTCCAGATAGGGGTATGGCTCTGAAAGGGCCAGACGGAGGTAGGGATAACGCTTGTCGTCCTTGAGCATCACGTTGTAGGGGGGCCTGTGGGCCTTGATGAGGTTGGACTCCAGGATGAAGGCCTCCAGTTCTGAGGCCGTCTCCATCCACTCCACCCTGGTGGCCCTGGTCACCATGTGGCGGACCTTGGGGGTGAGATGATGAAGGTTCAAATAGGACCTTAGACGGGAGCGCAGGCTCCTGGCCTTGCCCACGTAAAGGATCCGCCCCTGGGGGTCCTTGAAGATATAGACCCCTGTGGTGGCCGGAGCCTCCCCTATAGAGGCCACCAGCTGGTCAGAAGGACTCCATTCCTTCATGGGCACTCCAATGTCAGGTTCAGGTTCAACGTTCTAAGTTCTAGGTTCAAAGTTAAAGCACAATGGCAGGCTTCGCCACTCACGGAATAATTAACCTTGAACGTAGAACTTTGAACCTTGAACGAGTTGTTATACGATCCTGATCTTGCTCTCCCCGGCAACAGCCCGGCCGATGCAGGGCCAGGGAAAACCCCGAGCCTCATCTGGAGGAAGGGCTATGAGAAGTCCCCCTGAGGTCTGGGGATCGTAGAGAAACATCTCCAGGTCTCCCGGATCTCTTGAATACTCCACCCGGGCTTTATAGCACTCCTGATTGTCATAGGCTCCCCCGGGAATGAGCCCCATGGAGGCATAATCCACGGCCTCCTCTATGAGAGGCAGCCTCTCCAGCTCCACCTCCAGGGTGACCCCGCTGGCCCGGGCCATCTCCAGGGCATGGCCCACCAGGCCAAAACCCGTCACGTCGGTACAGGCATGGACACCCCTCTCTACCATGGCCCGGGACGCCTCCCTGTTCAGAGTGGCCATTATCTCCCCTGCCCTCCTGGCCACCCGGGCATGGGCCAGTCCCCCTTTGACGGCCGTGGCCACAATACCCAGGCCCAGGGGCTTGGTGAGGAAGAGGAGATCTCCCGGTCGGGCCCCGGCGTTGGTCACCACCATTTCGGGATGGACCACCCCGGTGACGGAAAGGCCGTACTTCAGCTCCAGGTCGTCCACGGAATGTCCACCCACCAGGATCACCTCCGCCTCCTTCATCTTCTCCAGTCCCCCGGCCAGGATGGCCTTCAAAACCGTCATATCCAGCTGGCAGGCAGGAAAACAGACTACATTGAGGGCCGTTACAGGATCCCCCCCCATGGCATAAACGTCAGAAAGGGCATTGGCCACGGCAATCTGGCCAAAGAGGAAAGGGTCATCCACCACGGGGGTGATGAAATCTATGGTCTGAATGAGGGCCAGGTCTTCCCGGATCTTATAGACCCCGGCGTCGTCCCCCGTGGCCAGCCCCACCAGAAGGCGGGGATCACGGGGGAGAGTCAGGTCTTCCAAGGCCCGGGCCAGGTCCCCTGGCCCTATCTTGGCCCCTCACCCGGAAGCCCGGACGGTGGTGGTCAAGCGTAAATCGTCCCTCATTACAGCTCCAGTTGCTCCAGGTCGGCCAAATCCTGGGCGCGGCCCGAAGCCTTTTTGCTCTTTTTCAGGCATTCCAGATCCACAAAGTTCACCTTAATACCCCCAATCTCCTCTTCAACCCGATCCTGGTAACAAGAACCAAACTCCACCCCGGGGAGGGAAGTGAAAATATCAATCCTACAAGGCGGATACCCCAGTTGAACTATCTGATCTGGCTCCAGAAAATCCTCTTTTTTCAATCCCAGAGAAGCGAAACCGAAATCCTCCAGGGCCTCGATAAGCCTCTGGGCGTTCTCTTCCGTGGGTTCCACCCACACATCCATATCACCGGTGTACCTGGGGTATCCATGAAAGGCCACGGCATAGCCCCCCACAACGAGGTAGCGAACGCCCCT
>JALUVF010000061.1 GCA_027020915.1 bacterium | reverse complement strand
GCAGGAGATCCTTCTCCATCAAAACCTCTCCCAGGGATGGGGTATGAAGACCCTTCTGTATAGATGGAGGGCATAACGGTCCGTCATGCCCGCTATGAAATCGCAAACCTTCTGGGCCTTATCCTCTCCGGGGAGGGGAGGTAGTTCCCGGGGATGCTCCAGAAAATGGTGGTAGAGCTCCCTCACCACCTTGGATGCCTTAACGAACTCGTTATAAACTAAAGGGTTGGAGTAGACCTCGCGGTAGAGGAAGTCTCTCAACTCCGTCACGGCATCCAGAATCCGGGGGGAGAAGAGAATCCTCTCCAGCCCCCCCTCCATGGAGGTCTTTATCACGTCCACCACCATGGTGTTGATTCGGGCCGAATGGGTGATGCCCAGGATCTCCAGGCACCCCCGGGGAACCCGGTCCAGGGAGACGATGCCGGCCCTGGAGGCGTCGTCCAGATCGTGGTTCACGTAGGCTATAACATCAGACAGGCGAACCACCTGTCCCTCCAGGGTGACGGCCTCCTCCCCTTCCCCGGGCAGAAGGCTTCCCATGCCCTTGGAGTGTTTCAGGATCCCGTCCCTCACCTCATAGGTGAGGTTGAGTCCCTCCCCCCCCTTCTCCAGCACGTCCACCACTCTGAGACTCTGCCGAGGATGGCTGAATCCCCCGGGATGGATCTCCTTGAGAACGGCCTCCCCCGCATGGCCAAAGGGAGTATGGCCCAGATCGTGACCCAATGCGATGGCCTCGGTGAGATCCTCGTTGAGGCCCAGGGCCCTGGCTATGGTCCGGGCGATCTGGGCCACTTCCAGGGTATGGGTGAGACGGGTCCTGTAGTGGTCTCCCTCGGGGGCCAGAAAGACCTGGGTCTTGTGTTTCAATCTCCGGAAGGCCTTGGAGTGGATGATCCTATCCCTGTCCCTCTGGTAGGCTGTGCGCACGGGGCAGGGCTCCTCGGGCTTCAACCGGCCCCGGGTGTGTCTGCTCCTGGCCGCCCTGGGACGAAGCTCCCTCTCCTCCCGTTCTTCCAGCAGTGCCCTTATGGACCCTCCCTGCACCATGGGGAGAGCTTACCTCCCAGCCTCCTCCCTTTCAACAGAACCCTCTGGCACAAAGGGGAGAGAACGTGTATAGATGATGCCCATGGGAAAAGAAAAGGGCATACAGCCACGGGCACCCTGGATCCTCACGGACCACATCCTGTCCCAGGTCCCAGCGGCCCTGGTGGCCATAGCCACCGTGGAGCCCTTCAGCCAGGAAGGGGCCCTGGGCTACCTCAACCACACCTTGGACCTCATCCTGGATCGCATTGGAGAAGGGATAAAGGGAGAGAAGGGGGAAAGGGTTCTCATCTCCACGTCCAATCGCTGGGAGGCTCCCTGGATCCTCCTCTACGGCCTGGGACCCAAAGAAGACCTGTCCCGGGAGGTGATCCTGGAGGAACTCCGGCGCCTGGACCAGGAGCTCCAGGCCATTGACATGAAACCCGTGGCCTTCCTCCTCCCCGGCTACGATCCCTACCGATGGGGAGATGCCGTAGAGTCAGCCCAGCTTCTCCTGGAAGGCATTTCACGTCCGGGGCTCATTGTGAATCCCAACAGAGAAGTCCTCCACAGGATCCATTACAGGGTGAAGGGTTACTTCAACTACCTCCTGAAAGAAGAATCGGGCTGAAAGGGGTTTTTCTCCCTTCCCCTGGGGACCCTCAAGACCCCAGGGTCATGATCTCCACCCCCTCCAGGGAGGCGAAGAGATCCTTGACGTGGGGATGGCAGGTGAAAAAGAGGACCTGGAGCCTGGAGGAGAGGGAACCGATAGCCTCCACCGCCCGAGCGGCCCTGGGGGGATCGAAGTTGACCAGAATATCATCCAGGACCACGGGAAAGGCCATACCCCTCTCGGCCACCTCCAGCATGATGGCCATGCTCAGGGCCAGATAGAGCTGCTCCCCCGTCCCCCTACTGAGGAAGGCCGACGAGAGGCGAGCACCGTCCCTTCGCTCCACCCATAGCTCCCTCACTCCCATGGGGATGAAGACCCGTTGGTACCTCCCCCCCGTCATGGTGGAGAAGAACCTGGAGGCCTCTCTCAAGACCCGGGGCTGGTTCTCCCGCTCGTACACCTCCCGGGTTCTCCTGAAGAGCACCAGGGCCAGGGTCTCCACCGTCCACTCCAGGGCAGCCTCCCTGAGGCTCTCCAGGAGGCTTTCCCTCTCCTGGGCTAGGACCTGCTCTCCCTCCTCCCCCTCCAGCTCCTCCTTCTCCCTTACCAGGCGGGTCTTGGCCTCAATGAGACCGTCCCTCTCCCTCTCCAGCTTCTCCTCCCTCTCCCCGAGTTCCCGGGCCTTCTCTCCAGCCTCTCCGGGGGACAGGGACAACAGACGGGGCCCCCAGTCCTCCCACTGATCGCCCAACAGGGTGGCCAGCTGGAGCCGGAGCTTATGGATCTCCCCCTCCAGGGACTCCCTCCTCTTCCATTTCAAAGCCTTTTCCCTGAACTCACGGCCAGAGGCCACCCCCCCATCCTTCAGCAGGGCCTCCAGTTCCCGCTCCTTTCTCTCCAGCCTCTCCTGGAGGAGCTTGGCCTTCTCCCTCAAAGGACCCGCCTCGGTCTCCAGGGCCCGCCTCTCCTCCAGCTCCTTCCGCCCATCCTCCAGGGCCTCGGAGAGGCTCACCATCCCCTCCTCCAGGGACCTGAACTCCATGCCCAGGGCC
>JALUVF010000060.1 GCA_027020915.1 bacterium | reverse complement strand
ACCCACCTGGACCACACCCTCCTCAGGGCGGACAAGGCCCTTTACCACGGCAAGAGAATGGGTAAAAATAGGGTGGTAGCCAGCTGGGAGATAAAGAGAGGAGGGGATGGAGATGGAAAGGGTGAACTTCCCCAACGGAGGACCCCAAAATACGGAGAAGACCTTAGAGACAGCTAAAGCCGCCGCCCTGGAGCTGGGCCTATCCCACGTGGTGGTGGCCTCCACAGGCGGAGAGACGGGCCTCAAGGCCCTCCAGGTCTTCAAAGACACCCATATCAAGGTCATCGTGGTGACCCACAATACGGGATTCAAAGAACCCGGTGTCCAGGAGATGTCCCAGGAGACCCGAGAAACCCTGGAGAGGGAGGGGGCCATTGTCTACACAGGCACCATGGTCCTGCGAAACCTGGGAACGGCCATCAGAGAACTCCAGGGTTACTCCCAACAGGACCTGGTGGCCAACACCTTGCGGATCCTGGGAGAGGGAGTGAAGGTGTGCGCCGAGATGGCCGCCATGGTGGCCGACGCCGGACTGGTGCCCCCTGAGGACATTATAGCCGTGGCGGGCACCCGGACAGGGGCGGACACGGCTGTGGTGATCAATGCCCAACCCTCCAACAGGTTCTTCAAAATAAAGATCCGGGACATCCTGGCCAAACCCAGGGACTGGCGAGGATGAAAAGGGCCCTCCTCATGGGCAGGTTCCAGCCCTTCCACCTGGGACACCTCCAGGTGGTGGGCGATATCCTTGAGGAGTTCCCCCAGCTCATTGTGGCCGTTGGATCCGCCACCTTCAACTACCTGGAGAAGAGCCCCTTCACGGCGGGGGAAAGGATCTGGATGATCCACGAGGCCCTGGTGGAGGCAGGCCTGGACATGGGCAGAATCTACATCACCGCTTACCCCAACATCGAGAACAACGCCGCCTGGGCCGCCCACCTGAAGTCCCTGCTGCCCCCTTTCCAGGTGGCCTTCACGGGAAACGCCCTGCCCCACATCCTACTGAAAGAGGCGGGTATCGCAGTGAGACCCCTGGAGATGATCAACAGGGAACTCTACTGTGCCTCAGAAATCCGCCGCCGGATGCTGGAGGGAGAAGACTGGGAATCCCTGGTTCCACGGGCAGTGGCCAGGATCATAAAGGAGATCAACGGGGTGGAGAGGCTCAGGTTCATTGTGAGGGGGGAGTCTGATCCCCTCCACTGGTAGGGAAGAGGCATGACGGGAGCCGTGGTCACCGTGGGAGATGAACTGGTCCAGGGACTCATCCTGGACACCAACTCCCCATACCTGGAAGAGAAGCTGTTGGAACTGGGGTTCCAGCCCCGCCTCAGTGCCAGTGTCATGGACAGGGTGGAGGAGATTTGCCAAATCCTGGGACTGGCCACCATGAAGGCCCGGGTGACCCTGGTGAGCGGAGGGTTGGGACCCACAGAAGACGACGTCACCCGAGAGGCCATATCCCGCTTCTGCCACGCCCCCCTGGAACTCCACGAGGGGGCTTGGCAGTGGATACAGGAGAGACTGGCCATCAAGGGGTTGACTCCCACTCCCCAACACCAGCGTCAGGCCTATTTCCCCCAAGGGGCCACCCTCTTTCCCAACAGGATGGGATCGGCCTGGGGTTTTGCCGTCAACCACCAGGAGCGCTGGATCCTGGCCCTCCCCGGAGTGCCCCGGGAGCTGAGGGCCATGATGGAGGGGGAAGTCATTCCCTTTCTCAGGGAGAGGTTCCCGGGGATCACTCCCATGACCCTGAGGGTCCTCAAATCCTTCGGACTCAAGGAGTCTCAGGTGAATGCCCTCCTCAAGGACCTCCTCCAGGAACACCCCGGCATGGGTCTCATGGTGAGGGATTACGGAGAGGTACACCTTCGCCTCTGCGGCCCTCCAGGAGAAGTGGAGCCCCTGGCCGGGGAGGTGAGAAAGAGGCTGGGGCACCACTTCTTTGGGGAGAGGGAAGACTCCCTGGAGGGGTTGGTGGGCAGCCTTTTGAAAGATAGGGACCTCACCCTTGCCACAGCAGAGTCCTGCACCGGAGGCATGCTGGCCCACACCATCACCAACGTGCCGGGCAGCTCAGACTACTTCCTGGGAGGCTTCGTCACCTATACGGACCAGATGAAACACCGCCTCCTGGGAGTGCCCATGGAGACTCTGGAGCGCCACACGGCCGTAAGCCGGGAGACGGCCCAGGCCATGGTGGAAGGCCTGGTGAAACGCACAGGGGCGGGGGTGGGCATCTCGGTGACAGGGATCGCCGGTCCCACAGGAGGGAGCCCTGAAACACCCGTAGGCCTGGTCTATCTAGGCTACCGCTTTCCCTGGGGCACGGAAGTGTTGGAGCACCGGTTCCAGGCCTCCCGCATTGGGGTGAAGACCCTGGCCGTGAAAACGGCCCTGGACCATGTGAGAAGGCGTCTATCCAGGGGAGAGTGAGATGCGGGCCTTCATCGCCCTGGAGCTTTCACCCCAGTTGAGGGAGACCCTCAAGACCCTCTCGGAGGATCTGAGGAAGAAGAGGGGCATCAAGGGGAAATGGGTACCCCCGGCCAACATCCACATCACCCTGAGGTTCCTGGGAAACATCACCGGGGATCAGGAGAAGGCCATTAGTAGCCTCCTGGAGGAGGTGGCGAAGGCAACCCGGCCCATCCCCATCTCCCTGGAAGGACTTGGAGCCTTCCCCAACCCCGCTAGGCCCCGGGTGCTATGGGTGGGGGTGAAAGAGGGGGCGGAGGCCCTGGAAAGGGTTCATGGAAAGCTGGAAGAAGGCCTCTCCAGGCTGGGGTTCCCTCCCGATGACAAGGCCTTCAAACCCCACCTCACCCTGGCCCGCTTCAAGAACCCCAATCTGGAGGTGAGGCGCAGGGTCCATGCTGCCTGTAGAGACATGGGAGATAGGCCGTGGGGGGAGATGGAGGTGAAGGCCATTGTCTTGTATGAGAGCATCCTGTCTCCCCATGGTGCCAAATATAGGAAGGTGAAAGAGGTTCCTCTGGGGGGCCTTTAGGTCCCGGCTCCCAGGAGACCCAGGAAAAGGGATAGCAGTAAAACAAGGGAGGCGAAGGCCAGAAGAGGGGAAGCCACTACCGGGATAAGAAAGTACTTGGAAAAGAAACGGAGTCCTACCAGGTAAGGGAGAACCGTGGAGAGGCAGAGGAGGGCAAAGAGGGACATGTAAAAGATATCCATGGGATAGAACGCCTCCTGCCTCTCTCCTTTTATCACTCTTATCTTTTTCACTTCCCTGAAAAGGGGGCTAATGGTGAGGATCACCCTGTCCCCTTTTTCCAGGATCTGGTAGGCCCTCTTTCCCACCTCCTTCCAATAGTGGTGTTTCTCCCCCTCCCCTTGGATCTCTACCCGTCTGCTCACTCCCTCCGTGTATCGTTTCTCTTTATTGATCACTATCCCTTTGTCTATATTTGGTGTGAGGAAGAAGATGTCCGAGAAGATGAAGACGGCTGCCACCAGAGAGGGAATGGCCAGGACCTTATAAAGAACCAAAAGGATTCTTTTGGTGGCCTCGTCCACCTGGAAGGCCTGGAAGTCGAAGGATATTTTGGGCCTGGTGGCCATGGAAATCTCCTTGTCCGGTTTCCGTTAAAAAGGCCGGGGTCCAGGGGACCCCGGCCGGCAGAGGCTGTTGTCAGAGTTTGTTTACTTCAACATTTTGGCGAAGAGGGGCGCCAGAGTGAGGGAGACGATGGACATGAGCTTGATGAGGATGTTCATGGAAGGTCCGGTGGTGTCCTTGAAGGGGTCTCCCACGGTGTCGCCCACCACAGCGGCCTTGTGGGCATCGGAGCCCTTGCCGCCAAAGTGTCCCTCCTCGATGTACTTCTTGGCGTTGTCCCATGCTCCACCGGCATTGGCCATCATGATACCCAGAAGGACACCCGACAGGGTGGCCCCTGCCAGCATGCCGCCCAGGGCCTCGGGTCCCAGGAGGAAGCCCACCAGGGGAGGAGCTATGATGGCCAGAACGCCGGGGAGGACCATCTCCTTGAGGGCCGTAACAGTGGCGATGTCCACGCACCTGGCAGGGTCGGGCTTGGCCTTGCCCTCCAGCAGACCGGGGATCTCCCGGAACTGACGGCGGATCTCGTTCACCATGGCGAAGGCCGCCTTACCCACGGATTTCATGGTCATGGAGCCCAGGAGGAAGGGAATGAGACCACCGATGAAGATACCGGCCACCACGTCGGCCTTGGTGACGTCAATGGTCTCGAGACCCACGGCCTGGCTGTAGGCGGAGAAGAGAGCCAGGGCCGTCATGGCGGCGGAACCGATGGCAAACCCCTTACCGATGGCCGCCGTGGTGTTGCCCAGGGCGTCCAGGCTGTCGGTGATACGCCTGGTCTCGGGTCCCAGCCCTGCCATCTCGGAGATACCACCGGCGTTGTCCGCCGTGGGGCCATAGGCGTCCACGCTCATGGTGACACCGATGGTGCCCAGCATACCCACGGCGGTGAGAGCGATACCGTACATGCCCGCTGCCTTGTCGGCCAAGAACACGCCCAGAGCTATGAGAAAGAGGGGAGCGGCCACGCTCTCCATGCCCACGGCGAAGCCCTGGATGACGTCGGTGGCAGCACCCGTCTGGGCCGCCTCGGCTATGGTCACTATGGGCTTGGCCGAGGTGTAGTACTCGGTGATGAGGCCAATGGCTATACCCACCAATGTACCAATGACCAACGACCAGAAGACCCCCACGGGCAGACCCAGCCCTTTAGTGATGGGGTAGGCCACCACCAGCAACACGATGGCCGCCACAAAGGTGGCATAACGAAGGGCCGCCTGGGGGTTCATGTTCTTGAAGACCAGCATAGACGCCACGGCAATCATGGAGGCAATGAGACCCACCATGATGATGAGGACGGGATAGACCATCCAGTTGTAGGTCACGGTGGGGGTGAGGCCCATGGTGGAAGCGATGGCGATGCAGGCCACCACCGACTCCACATAGGACTCGAAGAGGTCGGCACCCATGCCCGCCACGTCACCCACGTTGTCACCCACATTGTCGGCGATGACCCCGGGGTTTCTGGGATCATCCTCGGGGATACCCGCCTCAATCTTGCCCACCAGGTCGGCACCCACGTCGGCGGACTTGGTGTAGATACCGCCCCCCACCCTGGCGAAGAGGGCCATGAAAGAGGCGCCCATGGCGAAGCCACTGAGGATATGGGGATCGTGTTTAGCAAAGAGAAGAAAGAGGACTCCCAGACCAAAGAGGCCCAGACTGGCCACGGAGAGGCCCATGACGGCACCGCTGAAGAAGGCCACCACCAGGGCCTTGTCCTGGCCGAACTGGTTGGCCGCCGCCGAGGTCCTCACGTTGCCCCTGGTGGCCGCCTCCATGCCAAAGAACCCTGCCACTGCAGAGCAGCAAGCCCCAAAGATGAAGGCTATTCCTATCCATATGCCGATAAATATTGCCAGGAGAATAGCTACTATAACAACAATTACTGCCACAATCTGGTATTCCCTTCTGAGGAAGGCCATGGCCCCCTCGTGGATCATGTCGGCAATCTCTGCCATAAGCTCGGTACCCACGGGCTGCTTCCTCACATACAGGTATATGAGGCCGGCCATGATGACGCCCAAGATACCCAGCAGGGGAGCAAATACCACATACGCAACCATCTCAACCCTCCTTTAAAGAATTTTTGGTATCTCCCGTGCCCTCTCCCTCCCTGAGTTCACTTTCACTATCACCCCCTCCCAATTCTCCCTTCTGTCTGTTGACGAGATTCATAGCCTTATCCAAACCTTTTCTCAAGACTGTTTCCACGGCATCGGCGGCGGAGCGCAGGATGGCCACCAGGTCTTCCTCCTCTTCGGGCAGGAAGGGAGAGAGGAGGAAATCTACTATGGCATCGTGATGGTGCTCCCTGCCTGGGGGACGGCCTACCCCCACCCTGAGCCTGGCAAAATCCCCCGTACCCAACTCATCCATGATGGATTGGAGGCCCCGATGTCCTCCCGATCCTCCACCAAATTTGAGCTTTACGGCGCCCAAGGGGAGGTCTATATCGTCGTGGATCACCAGCATCTCCCGGGGTGGGAAGCCCCGGGCCATCCACTCCTTCACGGCCTTTCCCGACTCATTCATATAGGTCTGGGGCTTCACCAGATGGACTCCATCCTCCGAGATCCCGTAGAGGGAGCGACACCCATGGCTGTCCACTCCCACATTCCACCTCATGGCCAGCACGTCCACCACCATGAAACCCACATTGTGCCTGGTGAATAAGTACCTGCTCCCAGGGTTGCCCAGCCCCACCACCAGTCTGATCATCTAAGGCCTTACTCCTCTTCCTCGGCCTCTTCCTCCTCTTCCTCGGCAGCCTCTGCCTCTCTCACAGCGGGACCCACCACCGTCACCACCGGGGCCGAGGGCTCCTCTTTCACCACCACCCCCTCGGTAACCGGCAGGTCCCTCACAAAGAGGGTATCCCCCACTTCCAGGGAAGAGATGTCCACCACCAGCTCCTCGGGAATGTCCTTGGGAAAACACTCGATCTCCACTTCGTCCATGAGAAACTCCACAATGCCCCCGTGCTTGAGGCCCGCGGGCTCACCAACAAACTTGAGGGGCACCATGAGGGTCATGCGCTTGCCGAAGGTGACAGCGTAGAAATCCACGTGGAGCACCTCCAGGGACACGGGATCGGTATGGACGTCCTTTATGATCACCTTGATATTCTCGCCATCCAGATCCAGATCGTAGAGCTTGGCCTCGCTCCACTCACCCCTCAGTTTATGGACGGCACCCTTGGCCACCAGGGCCAGGGGAGTGGCCCCCCTGTCGGGTCCGTACACCACCCCCGGGATATACCCCTCTCTCCTCAGCTTCCTGGCCACACCCTTCCCCGTGGCCTCCCTTTTAGTCGCCTTGAACACCACCGTCTCTTCCATAACCAAACCCCAACCTCCTTCTACACAAATAGGGAACTGACAGACTCTCCCAGGTGGATCCTCTTTATGGCCTCGGCCATAAGGAGCGCCACCGAAAGGACCTTCACCTTGGTGAATTCACTCCTCAAGGGGATGGTGTTGGTGACCACCACCTCCTCAAGGTCCGAAGATTCTATCCTCTCTCTGGCAGGCCCGGAAAAGACCGGGTGGGTGGCGGCGGCTATGCACTCCACGGCACCGTGCTCCAGGAGGGCCTCCACCGACTTCACCAGGGTCCCCGCCGTATCTATCATGTCGTCCAGGATAAGGGCCCTCTTGCCCCTGACATCGCCGATAACGTGCATCACCTCAGCCACGTTGTCGGCCACCCGCCGCTTATCAATGATGGCCAGAGGTAGATGGAGCTTCTTGGCGAAGGCCCTGGCCCTCTCCACCCCCCCCGCATCGGGAGAGACCACCACCAGGTTCTCCACTCCCTTCTCCTCCATGTACTGGAGGAAGATGGGCATGGCCAGCAAGTTGTCCACGGGGATGTTGAAGAACCCCTGGATCTGCCCGGCGTGGAGGTCCACGGTGAGAACCCTGTCAGCCCCTGCCGCTGTCAACAGATCGGCCACCAGTTTGGCCGTGATAGGCACCCGGGGCTGTACCTTCCTATCCTGCCGGGCATAACCATAGTACGGAATCACCGCCGTCACTCTCCCTGCCGAAGCCCTCCTGAGGGCGTCCAACATGATCAGGAGCTCCATGAGGTTCTCGTCCACAGGGGGACAGGTGGGCTGGATGAGGAAGACGTCGCTACCCCTCACACTCTCCAGGATCTGGACGTTCACCTCTCCGTCGCTGAAACGGGTCACTTTGGCCTTGCCCATGGGAATGCCCAGGACATCACACACCTCCTGGGCCAGGGGAACATTGGCGTTTCCAGAAAAGACCTTCATGGTCCAGGGCATCTGCCTCCTCCTCCCTCCGGCGAGGTCAAGATCTCAATTCTGGCTGGGGTGGGAGGATTCGAACCTCCGAATGGCGGATCCAAAGTCCGCTGCCTTACCAACTTGGCTACACCCCAACCCCACCCAAAGGGACCAGGCAGACCCCCCAGCCCATGCCGGAGGCCCACCGGGCCGCCTCGTTAGCAGACTCTCCTTCCCCAAAGATGCCAAAGAGGGTAGATCCGCTACCACTCATGAGGGCCAGGGAAGCCCCTCTCTCCAGCAGTCCACCCTTAATCCGTGCCAAAAGGGCATACTTGGCAAACACCGGCCCCTCCAAGTGGTTGAAGACCCGAGAGGCCAGCCCTGCCAGGTCACCCCTCTCCAATAAAAGCGCCAGAATATTAATATCGGTACAGGGGGGTGTCAAGGGGAAGGATAGAGAAGAGTAAGCCCAGGAAGTGGAGACACTAAGGGGTGGGAAAACCAGCAGCAGATACCCCCTCAAGGCGCTCTTTATCGGCTCCAGGGCGTCCCCT
The DNA here is from genome assembly GCA_027020915.1 of bacterium. Classification (GTDB taxonomy): domain Bacteria; phylum Thermosulfidibacterota; class Thermosulfidibacteria; order Thermosulfidibacterales; family B14-G1; genus B14-G1. The sequence goes on along the minus strand of JALUVF010000060.1, from coordinate 3,806 downwards.
CTCTCCCGCCCCACGGCAGCGGAGCTTCCCAGGAGGAAAAAGGGCACGTCCGCCCCCACCTTCCTACCTACATCCATCAGCTCTTCCCGAGATAGTCCCAGGCCCAAAAGCTCATTCACCGCCACGAGAACGGCAGCGGCATTGCTCGACCCACCCCCAAGCCCTCCTCCAGGAGGGATACCCTTCTCTATCTCCACCCGAATGCCCGGCAGCCTCCCCACCCTGCCAGCCAGGACCCTGATGGCTTTGGCCACTGTATTGGAAGGACCCGAAGGGACCTGGGGATGGGAGGAGACCAGGAGGAGTCCTTCACCCTCTATAGAGACACGGAGCCTGTCTTCCAGGGGTACGCCCAGGAAGATGGTCTCAATACGGTGGTAGCCATCGGGCCTGGAACCCAAAACCTGAAGATGGAGATTCACCTTGGCAGGGGAAGAGACCACCAGCTCCTTCATGACACCTCCATGGAGTGCACAATGGGCAGGCAAAATGGCGGGGCCGACGGGACTTGAACCCGCGCCCTCCGACGTGACAGGCCGGCGCTCTAACCGGGCTGAGCTACGACCCCGCCTGGGCTTCTGGTAGGCGGAACAGGGTTCGAACCTGCGACCCCCGGCTTGTAAGGCCGGTGCTCTCCCACTGAGCTATCCGCCTTCTCCTTTGCGGGGGAATAGATAGCACCGGGCCCGGGAGGTGTCAAGGAGAGGGGAGAGGACTTCCCCCTTTCAATTCGAAAAAGGGCAAAGAGCGGGGCATTCCATACTCCGTACCGGTCTCAAGCCCCTCTCCGGCAGGAGCCTTCCACCATTAAAAGGCTCCCCAGTCCTGTTTGCCAGGGATATAGTAACTGGGACAGAGGAACCGAAGGATGCGGGCCACCCGGCGGGCCTTGGCCAACCTCTCCTGGTCCTTCCTCCTCATGGTCTCCAGCTCCTCACCGAAGAGCTCGTCGAAGAGTCTACCGGCCGCCTCCCGGCGTTCCTCCTCGGTGCCCAGGGCCCTTATGGCCGCCAACTCCCCCCTATCCAGCCAGAACCCCCCGCACTGGGGACACTCGTCCACCTCAACGGCCATCCTGGCACTGAAGAAGTGGCGCATCATGATGATGCCATGACACCTGGGGCACTCCCGGCTCTGGCCCTGGTCCACCTGGAGGGACCTGTCCACCTCCACGTCCAAAAGGGCCTCCCCATCCCTCTCCTGGGGCTCGTCGAACTTCTGGAGCTCATACCTGTCAAACCAGATACCACCGCAACCCCCGTGGCACACGTCCACTGCCACTCCAGCAACCTCCATGGACTCCAGCTCACTACCGCATGCAGGGCACCTCATAGGTCCTCCCCTCTCCCGACGTAATCCACTGGATACAGGGTGCCCACCTTCCTGGCAAGAACCAGCCTCCGGAACCTTCACTCTCTCCCCATGGAGCTCTATTATCAAGGAAGTTAAAAGCCTGGGAATTCTTCGCTGGCCCATATAATTGCCGCACCAAGAAGAAGGCTGAGGCTAAGGTTAAGGTATTATTAGAAAAAACTCGGGAGAAACCCTGTCACCTTCCCCCTCCTTGCCAACCAGCCCCCTCTCCAGATATATCCCCCAGGAGCCAACCAACCAAGGAGGTTTAACTATGGAGCAGACCCTGGCCATCATCAAACCCGATGCCGTGGAAAGGAACCTGGTGGGAGAGATCCTGGGGAGAGCGGAAGAGGCGGGCCTGAGGATCGCCGCCCTGAAGATGGTGAGACTCAGCAAGGAAGGGGCCCAGGGGTTCTACTACGTGCACAAAGAGAGACCCTTCTTCCCCAGCCTCACGGACTTCATGTCTTCGGGACCCATAGTGGTGGCCGTCCTCCAAGGGGAAGGGGCCATCCAGAAGTGGAGGGACCTTATGGGGGCCACCGATCCCGCCAAGGCAGATGAGGGCACCATCCGGAAGGCCTTCGGCCTCAATGTGGAGAAGAACTCCGTCCATGGTTCCGACTCCCCCCAGTCAGCCGCCTACGAGATCGCCTATTTCTTCTCTGAGCTGGAAATGGTGAATAAATGAGATGGGCCGCCCTATTGGGTAACCCCCTGGGCCATACCCTCTCCCCCCTCATCCACAACACCGCCTTCCAGTTGGCGGGTTTGGAGGGAACCTACATCCCCATCCAGGTGGTGGAGGGATACCTGGAGGAGGTGGTGACGGGACTGTGTTTCATGGATAACCTCCTGGGGTTCAACGTCACCATCCCCTTCAAAGAGGCGGCCAGGAGGCTCATGGACATATCCAGTCCCGAGGTGGACCTCATCGGGGCCGTAAACACGGTGAAGAGGGGGGAACACAAGCTCATAGGCTACAACACCGACTGGACGGGCTTTCTAAGCGCCCTGGACGAGGCCTGGGGGGCACCTCTGGAGGGGAAGAAGACCCTCGTCCTGGGTGGGGGCGGAGCCGCCCGGGCCGTCATCTACGCCCTACATCAGCAAAAAGTAGCCGCCATCAGGGTGGCCATGAGGTCCCAGGCCAAAAGGGAGATGCTGAAAGACGAGATCCCCTGGGCTTCCATTGAAACCATTCCTTTCACCCCAGAGGCTATAGAAGAGGCCCTTTCAGAAACGGACCTCCTGGTGAACGCCACCCCCATAGGCCTGAAAGGGGAAGCCATGCCCTTCTCCTTGGCCCCTATGGGGAAGAAGGCCTTCGTCATGGACCTCATCTACAACCCACCCCGCACCCCCCTCATCCGGGAGGCCAGGGAGATGGGCATTAAAGCCTCCAACGGATTGGCCATGCTCATGTACCAGGCCCTGGAGGCCTTCTACATCTGGACGGGCCGTCGACCAGATCCCGGACCCATAAAAGAGGCCTTACAAAAATGGGAACGGGAGAGGGAGGCTTGACGGATTGGTTCATATTCTAATATGCTAATTTTATTATGATGGTAAAAGAAGATAAGAGGGAAGAGATAAGCGAGGAGCTCTACAACGAACTAGCCGACTACCTCAAGGCCCTAGCCCACCCCACCCGCATCCGTATCCTTAAAGCCCTTCTCAACGGAGAGATGTGCGTCAAGTCCCTGTGGGAGGAGCTGGGGCTCCAGCAGTCCAATGTGTCCCAGCACCTCACCACCTTGAAGAGCAGGGGCATCATCACCTCCCGCCGGGAGGGGGCCAAGATCTGCTACTCCGTGGCGGATCCCAAGGCCAGGGAGGTCCTCCAGATCCTCCTGAAATCACCTCCTCCTGAAGAGGACTGATCCCACCAGGAGAAAGGCCATTCCCACGGCCCCCCCGTAAGACAGGAGAGAGATCAGGGGGACCCCTCCAAAGGAGAACCTCCGGGCCCAGGGGAGACCTAGGGTCCAGGTTCCCAGCACCACAAAGAGGATAAAGAGGAGGGTGAAGGTGAGCCTCAAGGAGTTCCTCTCCATGGCCTCAACCAACTCCTCCAGCCCCTCGTGGACCATGGTCACCTTCACCTCCCCCCTGTTGAAACGCTGAAGGGCCTGAAGGAACTGGAAGGGCAAGGTCCTCACTCCCTCCTTGAGGAACTCCAGCTCCTCCTCCAAGGCCTCCCTCATAGCCCCAGGGGTCCTCCGACTCTTCATGATCCTCAGGGCAAAGGGAGCCACCAGCTCAATCACATTGAGACGGGGGTCCAGGAACCGGAGGTCACTGTCCACCAGGACCAGGGCCCGACCCAGGAGATAGAGTTCCGGCGGGAACCTCACTCTGTACCTCACGGAGAGGTGGATCACCTGGTTCACGGCATCCCCCAGGGGCATGCCCTCCAAGGATCTAGAGAAGTAGGGCTCCAGGAGACC
>JALUVF010000059.1 GCA_027020915.1 bacterium | reverse complement strand
GGAATTGGTCTACAGGAAGCCCCATGCCGAGACCATGGCCGACTCCTGCCTCTACTGCCACGGGACCAGAGTGGAGGTGAAGGGGCTCGAGACCCGGGAGACCGCCATGGGGGAGATGGCCTTTCCCGTGCTTGCGGGGTGGCCCAACCAGGGGGTGGGCCGGGTGAACCCCGATGGCTCCCTGGGTTCCTGTTCTGCCTGTCACACCAGGCACGCCTTCTCCTTGGCCATGGCCAGGAAGCCCGCAACCTGTGCCGAGTGCCATAAGGGTCCCGATGTGCCCGCTTACAAGGTCTATCTGGTGAGCAAGCACGGGAACATCTATTACTCCGTGGGCGCCAGTTGGAACTTCAAGCACGTCCCCTGGGTGGTGGGGAAGGACTTCAAAGCCCCCACCTGTGCCACCTGCCACGTCAGTCTCATAGTGGATGAGGAGGGCAATGTCATTGCCCGGAGGACCCATCAGATGAACGACAGAAGCCCCTGGCGTATCTTCGGCCTCATCTATGCCCATCCCCACCCCAAGTCTGCCGACACCACCATCATCAGGAACAGGGCGGGACTGCCCCTGCCCACGGAACTCACCGGGGAGCCTGTGGGCAAGTATCTCATCGATGCCAGGGAGATGGCCAGGCGGAGGGAGGCCATGGAGAGGGTGTGTAAGGCCTGCCATGCCACCGGCTGGGTGAAGGGGCAGTTTGCCAGGTTTGAGAAGAGCCTGGAGACCACCAACGCCATGACCCTTGCCGCCACCAGGATCCTCTTAAAGGCCTGGGAGACGGGGGTGGCCAAGGGGCTTTCCCAGGGCGACAGCATCTTCAACGAGGCCATTGAGAAGATGTGGGTGGAGCAGTGGCTCTTTTACGCCAACTCCACCAGGTTCGCCTCGGCCATGGCGGGGGCCGACTACGGGGCCTTCGCCAACGGCCGGTGGTACATGAGTAAGAACCTCCAGCTCATGGCCCACTGGCTCCGTTTCAGACTCCAGGGGGGAGGCGGGAAGAAGTAGGAGGCTCTCCAGGCCGTGGCTGGAAGAGGGGTTGCATCATTACTCTTCAAGGATATACTTGTTAATAACAATTTTAGTTTAGGAGGTGGACCATGGCAGAGAGACTGGAGGTTTACAGGTGTGAGGTGTGTGGCAATATAGTGGAGGTCCTTCAGGGTGGCATGGGACAGCTGGTGTGCTGTAACAAGCCCATGGTGAAGCTGGAGGCGGGTTCTGTGGATGCCTCCCAGGAGAAGCACGTCCCCGTGGTGGAGAAGGTGTCCGGGGGGTACAAGGTGAAGGTGGGGAGTGTGGCCCATCCTATGGAGGAGAAGCACTATATCCAGTGGATCGATCTCGTGGCCGACGGCAGGGTCTACAGGCAGTTCTTGAATCCCGGCCAGGCTCCTGAGGCCTTCTTCCCCGTTGAGGCCGAGGAAGTGACGGCCAGAGAGTACTGCAACCTTCATGGGCTCTGGAGGAGCTAGAGATGACGGAGCGCATGGAAGAGGCCCTTAACAAGCAACTCAACGCCGAGCTCTATTCGGCCTACATGTACCTCTCCATGACGGCCTGGTTCGAGGCCATGAACCTGGACGGCTTCGCCAGCTGGATGAAGGCCCAGGCCCTGGAGGAGACGGAACACGCCATGAAGTTTTATAACTTCATCAATGAAAGGGGTGGCAGAGTGAGACTCATGCCCATAGAGGGTCCCCCCACCGACTGGGATAGCCCCGTGGATGTCTTCGAGGCGGCCTACAAACACGAACAGCGTGTCACCGGTCTGATAAACGACCTGGTGGATCTGGCCATCCAGGAGAAGGACCACGCCACCCAGATCTTCCTCCAGTGGTTCGTCACCGAGCAGGTGGAGGAGGAGGCCAGTTTCAGTGCCATTCTGGAGAAGCTTCGCATGGTGGGGGAGTCTCCCGGTCCCCTCTTCATGATGGACAGGGAGCTGGGCCAGAGGAGGGTGAATCTGCCTGTGGCCTCTAACCCCTGATTCTCCGGGGTAAAGGTAGAACCGCTGGGCCTCGGGTTTCCCGGGGCCCTTTAATTTTGGGGGGCAGGAGGTTAAAAGCTAGGGTGAGGTGGATGGAGAGGACGAGGATCCCATGAGGATTCCCCTCAAGTCGTGGAGAAGGAGGTAGGGAGGATGCAGAGTTTCAGGGCCGTCAAAGTGACGGACAGAGTTTACTGGGTGGGGGTCACGGACTGGGCTTTGAGGAACTTCCACGGGTACACCACCCATGAGGGTTCCACCTACAACGCCTATCTCATCCTGGCGGACAAGGTGACCCTGGTGGACACCTGCAAGTACCCCTTCAGGGAGGAGCTCATGGCCAGGATCGCCAGCCTTATCGACCTCCAGAGGATAGAGTACATCATCTCCAACCACTCGGAGATGGATCACTCGGGGGCCCTGGGCTGGGTTATAGAGCGGGTGAAGCCCGAAAAGGTCTTCGCCTCCGTCATGGGGGCCAGGACCCTCAAGGAACACTTCCACTGGGATGTGGAGGTGGTGCCCGTCAAGACGGGGGAGAGTCTGGATCTGGGCGACATGAAGATCACCTTCCTGGAGACCCGCATGCTCCACTGGCCCGACAGCATGTTCTCTTACCTGGAGGATGAGGGGGTACTCTTTTCCCAGGACGCCTTCGCCATGCACCTGGCCTCCAGCTCCATATTCGCCGATGAGCTGGACAGGGGCCTTGTGGAGAGGGAGACGGCCACCTACTACGCCA
>JALUVF010000058.1 GCA_027020915.1 bacterium | reverse complement strand
GGGCATCTCGGGGATGCGCTACTCCATCTCCGATACCGCCAAGTACGGGGATGTCACCCGGGGTCCCAGGATCATCAACGAAGAGGTGAGGGAGGAGATCTGGGAGATCCTGGAGGAGATCCAGTCAGGAGAGTTCGCCAGGGAATGGATTCTGGAGAACCAGGCGGGCCGGCCCGTCTTCAACGCCCTCCTAAAGAGGGACGCTCAGCATCCCATTGAGGAGGTGGGCAAGGAACTCAGGGCCATGATGGCCTGGATCAAAGGAGAACTATGAAGGTGAGACCCGAAGGGGCCCCCTTCATATGGGGGGGGCTGATCCTCATCCTGGCAGCGGGTCTTCTGGGGTGGCCTGCTCTGGCCGCCCTTTTGGCCCTCATCACCCTTTTTCTCATCCGGTTCTTCAGGGATCCCGAAAGGGCTGTACCCCCGGGCGGCGGGATCATGGTGGCCCCGGCCGATGGTCGGGTGGTGGAGGTGGAAGGGGGGCATCTGGCCATCTTTATGAGCCTGTTCGATTGCCACGTGAATCGTGCTCCTGTAGACGGCGAGGTGGTGGATGTGGTCCATACCCCCGGCAGGTTCCATCCTGCTGACAGGCCCCAGTCCAAGGAGAACGAGAGGAACCTCATCCTGCTCAGGAGAGGAGACCAGGAGATCCGGGTGACCCAGGTGGCGGGTATGGTGGCCAGGAGGATCGTGTGCTGGGTGAAACCCGGGGACAGGGTGGATCGGGGGGAGAGGTTGGGTATGATAGTGTTCGGATCCCGGGTGGAAGTGGATGTCCCTCCTGAGAGGTGGCGCTTCACTGTGGCCCGGGGAGAGAGGGTCCGGGCTGGAGAGACGGTGGTGGCCCTGGCCGGGGAACGGTGAGGGAGGAGAGATGAAGAAAGGAGTGTATCTGTTTCCCAACATGTTCACTACGGGGAACCTCTTTTTGGGTTTTTATTCCATAGTGGCCTCCCTGAAGGGGAGGTTTGACCTGGCGGTCTGGGCCATCATCGGTGCCATCTTCTTCGATATGCTGGACGGCAAGGTGGCCCGGCTCATGAAGGCCACCTCCAGTTTCGGTGTCCAGTACGACTCTCTGGCGGACCTGGTCTCCTTTGGCGTGGCTCCCGGTCTTTTGGCCTATAACTGGATTCTTGCCCCTATGGGTAGGGTGGGCTGGCTCATTGCCTTCCTCTTTCTCACCTGCGGGGCTTTGCGCCTGGCCCGGTTTAACGTCCAGGCCGGTGGAGGGGGAAAGAAGGATTTCCAGGGCCTGCCCATTCCCGCTGCTGCCGCTGCTGTGGCCACCACCCATCTCTTCGTTTCCAGTATTCACCTCTATCTGCCCCCCAGATTGATCATGGCCTGGATGGCCGTTCTCATGGTGGCCCTGGCCTTTCTCATGGTGAGTAACGTGGAGTACAAGGCCTTCAAGGAGATAGACCCTGCCAGGCGCCACCCCTTTGGTGTCCTCTTTCTGGTGGTGATTCTCATCTTCATCCTGGCGGCGGAGCCTCATGTCACCTTCTTCTCCTTTGCCATGATCTACGTCTTCTCCGGACCCACCCTTCGTATTTTCGCTTCTAAAAAGGTTCGGGTGCCTGCAGAAGAAGAGGCGGAGGTCTAGGATTGGGTTTCTCCTGTGGCATAGTGGGCCTGCCCAATGCAGGTAAATCCACTGTTTTCAACGCCTTGACTGCCTCTGCTGTCCCGGCGGAGAGCTACCCCTTCTGCACCATTGACCCCAATGTGGGGGTGGTGCCCGTACCCGATGAGCGTCTGGGGGTTGTGCAGGGAAAGGTGGGCTCATCCCGGTCCTTCCCCACGGTCATGGAGTTTGTGGACATTGCCGGTCTTGTGGAGGGGGCCAGCAAGGGGGAAGGCCTGGGGAACCAGTTCCTCTCCCACATTCGGGGGGTGGACGCCGTTCTCCAGGTGGTGAGGTGTTTCAAGGACCCCAACGTGGCCCACGTGTCGGGATCCCTCATCCCCCCCCGGGACGTGGACGTGGTGAACATGGAGCTCATCCTGGCCGACCTGGAGCTGGTGGAGCGTCAGCTGGCCCGGGCGGAGAAGGCCTTCAAGTCGGGGGACAAGAAGCGGGGTCCCGAAGTGGAGGTGCTCCGGAAAGCCCGGGAGATGCTCCTGGAGGAGGTGCCCCTGAGGAAGGGGGAGTGGAAGGAAGAGGAGAGACGGTTGCTGTCTCCTTACCAGCTTCTCACTTTGAAGCCCCTTCTCTACGTGGCCAACACCGATGAGGAAGGGTTGATGGGGGAGACCCCCTACGTGGCCATGCTTGAGGAGAAGGCCCGGGAAGACGGCGTGCCTTTGGTGGTGCTTTGTGGCAAGCTGGAGGCGGAGCTGGCCCAGCTGGAGCCCGAGGAGGCCTGGGAGTTCAGGGAGTCCCTGGGTCTGGAGGATTCGGGCCTTGAGAGGCTCATCAAGGCGGGTTACGCATTGCTGGACCTCATCACCTTTTTCACCGCCAACGAGAAGGAGGCCCGGGCCTGGACCATCAAGAAGGGTACCAGGGCCCCCCAGGCGGCGGGTAAGGTCCATAGTGATATGGAAAAGGGTTTTATAAAGGCTGAGGTGATATCCTTTCAGGATCTGGCCAGGGTGGAGTCTCTGGCAGAGGCGAGGGAGAGCGGCCTCATGAGAATGGAAGGGAAAGACTATGTTGTCCAAGACGGTGATTTGATATACTTTAGATTCCACGTTTAACGGATAGGGAGAAGGAGGGTGAAAAGTGGACCTGTTCCAGAAGTGCTTCCAGTTCACCCAGGCCGATGAGATAAGGGATGCCGGGCTGTATCCTTATTTCAGGCCCATCGCCACCGAGCAGGATACAGAGGTGATCATCGACGGGCAGCGCCTCCTCATGCTGGGATCCAACAGCTATCTGGGCCTCACCAACCATCCTCGGGTGAAAGAAGCGGCTGCTGCGGCCATCAAGAAGTACGGCACGGGATGCGCCGGGTCCCGTTTTCTCAACGGTACCCTGGATCTCCATTTGCAACTGGAGGCGGAGCTGGGTGAGTTCCTGGGAAAAGAGGCCGTTCTCCTCTACTCTACGGGATTCCAGGCCAACCTGGGCATCATATCCGGTTTAGTGGATAAAGGGGAGTACGCCATCACGGATAAGTCGGACCATGCATCCATTTTAGAGGGCTGTAAGCTCTCCATGGGAGAGACCAAGCGCTTCCGCCATAACGACATGGGTAGTCTGGAGAGGGTGTTGGAACGCCTGCCCATGGACGTGGGGAAGCTCATAATCGTGGACGGTGTGTACAGCATGGAGGGGGATATCGCCCCCGTGCCTCAGATCATCCAGCTGGCCCGTCGGTACAACGCCAGGGTGATGGTGGACGACGCCCACGGTCTGGGGGTACTGGGCAACAATGGGGCGGGGACATCGGAGCACTTCGGAGTGACCCGGGACGTGGACATCATCATGGGCACCTTCAGCAAGTCCCTGGCCTCTCTCGGTGGGTTCGCCGCCTCCTGCAAGGAGGTGATAGAGTATCTCAAGCACCACTCCCGTCCCCTCATATTCAGCGCCAGCATCTCTCCTCCCAACACGGCGGCGGCTCTGGAGGCCCTGAGGATCCTCAAGGAGGAGCCTGAGAGGAGGGAGTGGCTCTGGCGCAATGCCCGGATCCTCCACGAGGGTTTCAAGTCCCTGGGGTTTGATATTGGTACCAGCCAGACCCCCGTCATCCCCGTCTACGTGGGGGACGTGCTGAAGGTCTTCCAGATGTGCATGATGCTCCATCAGGAGGGGGTCTTTGTGAATCCCGTGGTTCCCCCTGGGGTACCCCCCGGACGGTCCCTCATTCGCGTGAGCTGTATGGCAACCCATACTCCAGAACAGATGCACTTTGCCCTGGAGAAGTTCGAAAAGGTGGGCAAGGCCTTGGAACTCATCTAGTCCGGGGAAAAGGTATGGCCGTAGAGAGGGTGGATCCCACCAACCGCAAGGCCCTGATAGAGTTCATCCGCATGGCCTGGCGGGTCTACAGGTACGACACCCGTTGGGTTCCCCCCGTGGTGGTGGACTTTCTCCATTTTCTTCGCCCCGATAAGAACCCCTTCTTTAAACACGCCGAGGGGATCTACTTTCTCTCCCGGGATGAGAAGGGGAAGCCCCAGGGCCGGATAGCGGTCACCATCGACAGGAAGTACCAGGAGGTCCACGGCCAGAGGATGGGGGCCTTTGGCTTTTTTGAGACGGTGAAGGACTACGCCGTGGCCCAAGAACTCCTGGATGCGGCCTTGGAGTGGCTCAGGGAGCGGGAAGTGGAGGTGGTCCGGGGGCCCCTTTCCTTTTCCATGAATCACGAGTGTGGCCTCCTGATAGAGGGGTTCAACGAGCCCCCCCTGGTCATGATGCCCTACAATCCCCCTTACTATCAGGAGTTCCTGGAGAGGTACGGCTTCACCAAGGCCAAGGACCTCCACGCCTATTGGTTCGACGCCTGGAAGGATGTACCTCCTTCTGCCCTGAGGCTGGCGGAGAAACTCCAGAAACGGTACGGCTTCGAGATCCGGAAGGTGAACGTGAGGCGCTTCGACGAAGAGCTGGAGAGGTTCATCTCCGTCTATAACCAGGCCTGGGAGCACAATTGGGGTTTTGTTCCATTGGATAGGGAGGAGATGGTGTACATGGCCAAGAGGCTCAGGCCCCTGGTGGTGCCCGATTTGGCCCTCATGGCCGAGACCCCTCAGGGTGAAACCGCGGCCGTGTGTCTCTCCCTCCCTGATTACAACCAGGTCTTCAAAAGGATGGGGGGAAGCCTCTTCCCCCTGGGTATATTCAAGTTCTACTTCTACTCCCGCCATATCAGCCAGGCCAGGCTTCTGGCCCTGGGAGTGAAGAAGGCCTACAGGAAGAAGGGGCTGGAGCTTCTCCTTTCCCTTCACTCTCTGGAGGCGGGCAGGAAGAGGGGTTACCACGGGGGTGAGCTCTCCTGGACCCTGGAGGACAACCAGGCCATAAACTCCTTCATAGAGAAGATGGGCGGAGAGCTTTACAAGAAGTACAGGATCTACGAGATGGTCCTCTCCTCTTGAAGGGCCCGGCCCATGGGACTTGAAAGGGGTATGGCCTTGGTGTACCTCTTTTCCCGTTTTCTCCACAAGAAGAGGAGGTAGGTTGGGATGAAAAGGGAGACTCACGATATCATCATCATAGGTGCGGGACCCGCGGGGCTCACCGCTGCCCTATACGCTGCCCGCTCCCGTTTGAAGGTCCTCCTGGTGGAGCGTTTGGCTCCCGGGGGACAGATAGCCCTATCGGATTGGGTGGAGAACTATCCCGGCTTCCCCCAGGGCATCAATGGCATGGAACTGGTGACCAGGATGAAGGAGCAGGTGGACAAGCTGGAGGTCCCCGTCCTTCAGGGAGAGGTGAGGGCCCTGGAGGAGGACAGGGCCATGAAGGTGGTTTATGTGGATGGGGACTGGCTGGAGTCCAGGACGGTGGTGGTGGCTTCGGGGGCTTCTCCCAAGAGGCTGGGGGTGCCGGGGGAAGAGAAGCTTATCGGTAAAGGGGTCTCTTTCTGTGCCACCTGCGACGCCCCTTTTTATAGGGGGCAGGTGGTGGCCGTAGTGGGAGGGGGAGATACGGCTGTCCAGGAGGCCCTGTACCTCACCAGGTTTGCCAAGAAGGTGTACCTCATCCATCGCAGGAAGAAGCTCCGGGCGGCCAAGATCCTCCAGGAGAGGCTCTTCAACAACGAGAAGATAGAGGTGGTCTGGACATCGGTGGTGGAAGAGGTCTTGGGGACCGACATGGTGGAGGGGGTGAGGGTGAGGAACCTGGAGACCGGGGAGAAACAGGACTTGAGACTGGCGGGCCTCTTCCTCTTCATCGGCCTGAGGCCCAATAGCGCCTTTTTGAAGGGTATGGTGGATCTGGATGCCGAGGGGTTTGTCATCACCGGGGAGAACCTGGAGACCAGTGTGCCCGGTATCTTCGCTGCGGGAGACGTGAGGAGAAAGCTCCTGCGCCAGGTGGCCACGGCGGTGGGGGACGGGGCCGCTGCTGCTTACGCCGCTGAGCGGTACCTGGAGCGGGTCTTCCAGTGTGATTGATGAGGCTGGATAAGTTTCTCAAAGTCTCCCGTATCCTCAAGAGGAGGACCCTGGCGGCCCAGGCCTGCAAACTCAGGGCGGTTAAGGTGAACGGTGTTGAGGCCAAAGCTTCGAGGCAGGTGAAAGAGGGCGACGTCCTGGAGCTGGACCTGGCCAGCGTATACCTCAAGGTGAAGGTGGAGAGGGTGCCCCAGGGCCCTGTGAAAAGGAAGGATGCCCATACCCTTTACTCCCTGCTGGAGGAGAGGAGGAAAGATTGGCGGGAAGGGTTGTTGGAGTGACCATGGGGGACCCGGCGGGAGTGGGTCCCGAGATCATCCTCAAGGCCTTGGCGGATGGCGAGTGGCAGCGGGAAAGCGTCCCTCTCGTCCTGGGGGATGAGGGGGTTATGGACTTCTACTCCACCCTCCTGGGCCTGGACGTGCCCCTGATCCCCGTGGATGAAGGGGACATAGGCTCCTTGGGGCCTTTGAAGAGCGGGGCCTACATCCTGCCCCTCAGTGGCCTCCACTCCCTCCAGTTTTCCCCTGGCAGGACCACCCCTTCCTGTGGTGAAGCGGTGGTGAGATACATCAGAAAAGCCGTGGAGCTGGCCCTGGATGGGAAGATAGCCGCCATGGTGACGGCTCCCATCAGTAAGGCCTCCATGCACGCTGCCGGTTACCCTTATCCCGGTCACACCGAGTTTCTGGCGGAGCTCACAGGCTGCCGGGACTATGCCATGATGCTGGTGGGGGGGAGGATCAGGGTGAGCCTTGTCACCATTCACGTGGCCCTGCGGGAGGTGCCTGCTTTGGTGACTGGGGATGAGGTCTATCGGGTAGCCCGCCTCACCTGTCGATGTATGGAGGACTGGTTCGGCATAGAGGACCCCCGGGTGGCTGTGGCGGCTCTCAATCCCCATGGGGGAGAGGAGGGGGCCTTTGGAGACGAAGAGGCCAGGGTGATAGCTCCCGCCGTGGAGGCCCTGAGGGAGGGGGGCTGTGGGGTGAGCGGACCGTATCCCGCTGACACCCTCTTTCATCGCCACGCTCAAGGGGAGTTCGATGCCGTGGTGGCCATGTATCACGATCAGGGTCTCATTCCCGTGAAGCTGGAGGCCTTCGACAGGGGGGTGAATCTCACCCTTGGTTTGCCCATAATCAGGACTTCAGTGGACCACGGCACCGCCTTTGATATTGCAGGAAAGGGGATGGCCAGTCCCAGTAGCCTCAAAGCGGCATACGCCTTGGCCCTGGAGCTGACAGAGAGGAGGGGGGGCAAAAGCCAGAAGGGACCTCATTCTTGAAGGTCCCTGGCAGACTGTTTTTTGAGATAGGCCCTGCCTTTTGGTCTGTCCCCCTTTCTAAGGCACGTAGCCCAGGCTCTTGGATATCTGGAGGGCTCCCCACTTCACCGTCTCTATGAGTTGGGGGACAGTCTCTTCGTTCATTCTGAAGGCAGGGGCGGAGATGGAGAGTCCCGCCACCACCCAGCGGGTGTAATCCCTGATAGGGGCTGCCACACATTTCACGTCGTCTTCGAACTCTTCGTTGTCCATGGCGTAGCCCTCTTCCGCCACTTTCTTGAGTTCCTCCATGAGGAGGTTTTTGTCGGTGATGGTTCTCTCCGTGTAGGAGCGCAGCTTCCTGTCCCTCAGTAGCCTCTCCAGCTCGTCGGTGGGCAGGAAGGCCAGCTGAACCTTGCCGATGGCCGCGGCGTAGGCCGGTATCTGGCTACCCACCCTGGAGACCACCCTCACAGTATGGGCGGTCTCTACGTTGTCGATGTAGATGGCGTAGATGTCTCTAAGGACGCCCAGGTATACGGTCTCGTTGTGGCGCTTCACTATCTCTTCCATAATGGGTTTGGCGTGTTTTATTAATCCCATTTGATACTTGAAGATGAGCCCCAGCTCGAATATCTTGGGCCCCAGTCGGTAGCCTTCAGTTTTCCTGTTCTGTTCGATGTAGCCCCTGAATTCCAGGGTTGCCAGTATCCTAAAAACGTTATTTTTATGAAGTCCAAGCTTTTTGCTTAACTCTGTTACACCCATCTCTTCCTTTTCTGTGTAGCAGGAAAGGAGCTGCAAGGCATGATCAACAGCCCTCACCAGAGGGGTTTCTTTTTTGCTTCCTCTCTGCATGGCATCCTCCACTCTGTTATGGCTCGTTCAGGAGAGGTTAGAACAAGGTTATTTATTTGTCAAGGGAGACTTTCAATATAATGGAGGTTGGGTAGTGATGGAAAGGCCCCTCGAACGTTGATGGCAACTTGGTTTATCCAGTCTTCCAGTTCCAGCCCTTTCAATTTTGCTCCCAACCGGTAGGTGTATTTTATGAAAGCTGGTTCGTTTCTCTTGCCCCTTCTGTCCTGGGGGGTGAGGAAAGGGGCGTCGGTTTCCATGAGAAGGCGGTCCCCGGGGGTTTTCTTGAAGATCTCCCTCAGGTTCTCAGCCCTGGGGTAGGTGAGGTTCCCGGCAAAGGAGAGGAAGAATCCCATGTCCAGGAAGATGAGGGCGGCGTTCCAATCTCCTGAGAAGCAGTGGATGATGCCCCTCACCTGATAGGCTTGGTGTTCCCTCATGATACGGATGAGGTCCCTGTAGGCGTCTCTGCAATGAATTACAACGGGTTTTCCCAGGGCCTTGGCCAACTCCAGCTGGTCTGCGAAGACCCGTTGTTGGACTCTCCTGGGGGACAGGTCCCGGTAGTAGTCCAGTCCCATCTCCCCCAGGGCCACCACTTTCTCGTGGCGGGCCATCTCCTCCAGGAGGGAGAGATCCTCACGGGTTACCCGGCCTGCTCCGTGGGGATGGAAGCCCAGGGTGCACAAGACGTCCTTTTCTCCCTGGGCCAGGGCCAGGGCAGCCTGGCTGTCTCCCAGGTCGATGCCGATGGTGATCATGAGGGTCACCCCCTCTTTCCTGGCCCTCTCTATCACTGCCTGGCGGTCCTTCCTGTAGTTGTCCATGTGGAGATGGCAGTGGGTGTCTACGAGCCCGGCCTCCATCTTTCCTCTACCTCACCTGGGTCCCCACCGGTGTGTTCTGGGGCACCTCCAGGACTTTCATGCCCCTGTCCCAGGTAGCGGCCAGAATCATGCCCCGGGATTGGATGCCCATGAGTTTGGCGGGCTTCAAATTGGCCACTATCACCACTTTTTTGCCTACCAGATCCTGGGGGCTGTAGTGCTCTCCTATGCCTGCTACTACCGTGCGGCGGTCTGAGCCTGTATCCACCAGGAGTTTTATGAGCTTCCTGGACCTGGGCACCTTCTCTGCCTGGAGTATCTGGGCCACCACCAGCTTCATCCTGGCGAACTCGTCTATGGTGACCTCCTCTTCCTGGGGTTCCTGGGTAGAGGCCAGTTCTCGCTCGATTTTTTCCACAATGGCCTTTTCGTCCAGTCTGGGGAAGAGGGGCTTGCCCTTCTTCACTCTGGTGCCGGGCTTGAGGCCACCCCAGGCGGCCTGGTCCATGGAGGCCTCAACGATGTGTCCCTCCACTCCCAGCTGGTCCCACATCTCCTGGGCCTTCTGGGGCATGAAGGGAGAGATGAGCAGTGCTATGATGCGGCACCCCTCCAGGATATTGTAGATTACCGTGGCCAGTTCTGCCTGGCGTTTCTCCCTGGCCAGGTTCCAGGGAGCCGAGGAGTCTATGTACTTGTTGGTGCCCTTCACCAGGTCCCATAGCCGCTCCAGGGCCCGGTTGAAGGCCTGCTGGTCCATGAGATGGTCCAGGTCTTTTATGACGGCCTGGGCCAGCTGGGCCAGTTCTCCTCCTGGACCTGAAGGCTGGGGCACCTCTCCTTTGAAATACTTCAGGACCATGGTGAGACTCCGGTAGAGGAGGTTTCCCAGGTCATTGGCCAAGTCGGAGTTGATTCTGTGGGCCATGGCCCGGTGGGAGAAGTCCCCGTCCAGGCCGAAAGGCACCTCTCTCAGGAGGAAGTAGCGCAGGGCGTCGGTGCCGTATTCTTCTATGAGGCGGTGGGGATCCACCACGTTTCTCAGGGATTTGGACATCTTCTGACCTTCAATGGTCCACCAACCATGGGCGAAGACCCGCCTGGGCAGGGGGAGCCCTGCGGACATGAGGAAGGCAGGCCAGTAGATGGCGTGGAACCGGAGGATGTCCTTGCCTATGATGTGGAGATCGGCGGGCCAGAAGGTCTCGAAGCGATGGTGGTTCCAGCCGTAGCCTGCAGCGGATACGTAGTTGAACAGGGCGTCGAACCATACGTATATGACGTGGTCGGGATCACCGGGGACGGGTATGCCCCATTTGAAGGTGGTGCGGCTGATGCTCAGGTCTTTCAGGCCCATTTTGACGAAAGAGACGATCTCGTTCATGCGGCTCTCGGGGAGGACGAAGTCGGGGTGTTCCCGGTAGAACTCCAGGAGGGCGTCCTGGTACTTGGAGAGGCGAAAGAAGTAGCTGGGTTCCTTCACCTTTTCCGTGGGGCGGCCGCAGTCGGGGCACAGGTTTCCCTCCAGCTGCTGCCCTTCGCTCCAGAAGGTCTCGCAGGGAGTGCAGTACCAGCCCTCGTACTCTCCCAGGTAGATGTCTCCCTTTTCCTGGATGAGCTTGAATAGCTCCTGGACGGCCTTTTCATGATAGTCGTCGGTAGTGCGCACGAAGTGGTCGTGGGAGATGTTGAGGCGGTTCCATAATTCCTGGAAGCGGACAACCACGCTGTCGGCCAGTTCCTTGGGGGTTTTGCTCTGGGCCCTGGCGGCCTTCTCCACCTTTTGTCCGTGTTCGTCGGTACCCGTCAGGAAGAAGGTCTTGTAGCCGTGCAGCCTCTTGTACCTGGCCATAACATCGGCGGCCACTGTGGTGTAGGCGTGACCTATGTGGGGCACGTCGTTCACGTAGTAAATGGGGGTGGTGACGTAAAACTTTTTCATTTCTTTGGAGCCTCCTTCTTTCTATCTTTCTGGGCCCTGGAGGACTTCCCTTTCTTCCTCCCTTCCCGTTTTTCTCTTCCCTGCTCCCGGGGCCTATCCCTTTTCCCCTGGTCCTCCGGCTCCGGATTCTGCCTTTCTCCCACCCTTCCTGGATTCCCCTTTTCTTTCTGCCCTTCGCTCTTCTTCTCTTCTCCCTTTCTCTTCCTGATGACCTGGGAGAGGGGAACGCTCATTTGGCCTCTGGCGTTGCCCAGGGAGATGAGGACCTTCTCCTCCATGATGTTGATGCTCACCACCTCTCCTTCGTAGCCCTCGGAGGTTTTCACCTTCTCCCCCACCTTGGGGAACTTCTGCCCCACCTCTTTGTAAGTGTGGTGCTCGAAACAGAGGCAGCACATGAGGCGGCCGCACAGCCCCGAGATCTTGCTGGGATTGAGGATGAGGTACTGGTCTTTGGCCATCCTTATGGAGACGGGCTCGAACTCCCTCATGAACTGGGAGCAGCAGATCTCCTTGCCGCAGGGCCCTATGCCCCCCAGCATCTTTGCCTCGTCTCTGATGCCGATCTGGCGCATCTCGATCCGGGCTTTGAAACGCTTGGCCAGATCCTTCACCAGCTGGCGAAAATCCACCCGCCCCTCGGCGGTGAAGTAGAAGACGATCTTGCTTCTGTCCAGGGCGCTTTCCACGGAGACCAGCTTCATGGGCAATTCCCTGGCCTTTATCCTCTCCTCGCAAAACTTGAAGGCCTCCTTCTCCAGGTTCTTGTTCCTGAGCCACTGGTTTTTGTCTTCTTCGGTGGCCCGCCTTTCCAGGAGGGGCAGTTCTCGGTCACTCCTTCCCAGGGCGTCGGGGCCCTTGACCACCAGCCCAAGTTCGGGCCCCTTCTCTGTGGTGGCCACCACCATCTCCCCTGGAGAGGGAGGGGGCCATGGACACCGGTAGGGCCTCAGCCTTCCCGCCCTGCAAAAGACCACCCAAATCTTCTGCTCCTCCTTACCTTCTCCGTTGAGCCTTCTATCTTTGGACTCCACCCTTCCCTGTGCTTCTATTCCTTCTTTCCTAATCTCCTCCATTTTAGCTCCAGGTATTCCAGTGTTAGTTGGGGATTCAGGTTGTATTGATATAGGTTTTCTTCCACTCTGGCCAGAAGTTTATGTTTCTCCCAGAGGGAAGGGGACCTGTCCCCTTTTTCCATCTCCTGCCTGAGCATGGTTCTTAAGAATCCCAGGAATTTTATTACATCCTCTCTATTCCGCTTCCAGGCCCGGTACTCCACCGCCGAGAGGGGGGAGAGGGTGCCTTCGTAGAGTTTCTTGGCCCTCTCCAGGAGTTCCT